>LCPQ01000006.1 GCA_001003705.1 Parcubacteria group bacterium GW2011_GWA2_48_9
GGGAGTAGTCAGATGGGTAAAGGCAAACGGGTCAACGTAGAATTCATTTCAGCGAACCCTACTGGGCCTCTTACACTCGGCAATGGGCGCGGGGCATTTATGGGTGATGCGCTTTCGAGCGTGCTCCAGAGAGCCGGGTACGCGGTGACGAGGGAATACTACGTCAACGACATGGGCAATCAGGTAAATATTCTCGCCGAATCCGTATTGAGACGTTATTGGCAGTCACAGGGTATTCAAATGGAATATCCGGAGTACTGCTATCAAGGCCAGTATATAGAGGAAATTGCCCGTTCATTGTACCTACCGAATTATAAACTCGGCAATAATTCGCTGGTTGAAATCAGAGATAAAATTAAGGGACGTATCTTAAAAAAGATGCTCGCGGACATCCAACGATTTGTGAAGCGCAGACTCGGTATCACTTATGGTAAGTGGTTTTCCGAGAAGACGCTGTACACATCAAAGAAAGTCGATCGTATGCTCGATATCCTCCGGTCGCTTGAGCTGATCTACGAACAAGACGGTGCTGTCTGGCTGCGCACGCAGAACTTCGGCGACGAAAAAGACCGCGTCCTCATACGTTCTAATGGCGACGCGACGTATTTTCTTCCCGACATAGCATACCATCATGACAAACTCACCAAAAGGAAGTTTCATAAGGTTATAAACTTCATCGGGGCTGACCATGCCGGGTATGCGCCGCGCATGTATGCGGCAATGAAGGCACTCGGGCATGAGGGAAAACTGACGCTCATTGTTTTCCAGCTCGTCAGGCTGTTGTCAGGCGGACAGGAAGTCCGTATGTCGAAACGCCGCGGCACGTTCGTGACGCTGGAAGAGTTGATCGATGACGTGGGCGTAGACGCGGCTCGGTACTTTTTCCTTATGCATGCGTTCACAACCCACATGGATTTCGACTTGGATCTCGCAAAGAAAAAAAGCCAAGAGAATCCCGTCTATTATGTTCAATATGCCCATGCACGAATTTGTAGTATACTTAGGAAGGCGAAGAAATTAACGAGTTCACGGATTAACGGATTAACGGATTCGCATTCAAGCTCACAACGATTGATGGTCAAATTACTCCAGTGGCCGGAGCTGATCGAAGACGTTGCCAGGATGCACGCGACGCAGAAGCTTCCCACGTATGCCCACGAGCTTGCCACGATCTTTCACGATTTCTATACGAATGTACGGGTGATTGATGGTGAATCTATTCAGTCTGAACCCTATGCCCTGGTGCAGGCGACGAAGATAGTGCTCGCGGACGTTCTCGGGGTCATGGGCATTTCGGCACCAGAGAAGATGTGATTGGCGAATTGCGCATTAAAGAATTAATGAATTAACTTTTACTGAAAATCAATCCGCAATTCGATAATCCGTTAATTCGCAAATTGAAAATGAAAATCGGCATCGATTGCAGAACAATCCTGAATCCTTCATCCGGCGAACGGGCCGGGGTGGGGCATTATACATACCACTTAGTAAAGAACCTCATCACTATAGACAAAAAGAACCAGTATGTGTTGTTTTTCGATTACCGAATGCGTGATACGAATGAGTTCCGCAAGAAAAATGTAGTAATCCGACATTTTCCGTTCTCCAAGTATAAGGCGTTTCTTCCGTTCACGTATACGCACATGCTGATGTCCGCGTACCTTTTGAAATACGGATTGGACCTCTATCATTCGCCGATTACTTCGCTACCACTTACCTACCCGCGCAAAGAAGTCGTCACTGTGCACGATCTGGCTATTTATAAGAACCCCGCATGGTTTCCTTCGCAGATTTTTTCTACGAAACTTCTTGTTCCCCAGAGTCTCCGAAAAGCAAATGCAATCATCGCCGTTTCCCAAAGTACGAAAAAAGACTTGCAGGACCTTTTTAATGTTCCATCAGCCAAGGTTTCGGTCATTTACGAAGGTGTCAGTACCCAACGAATCAAGCTGAAAAGCCGAAAAGATGATATCAGACGGTTCAAGCTCGGTGACAAGTTTATTTTGTTCGTCGGTACCCTGGAGCCGCGGAAGAACCTCGGTACGCTGCTTCGTGCATATAAAAAACTCATCACCTGGGACAAAAAATTCAGCGCGTACCCGTTAGCCATTGCTGGCCATAAATCGTATAAGTCTGAGGATGTGTTTAAAGAAGTCAATGAACTGAAGCTTGGGAAAGCGGTGCGGTTTCTCGATTACGTTACCACGAACGAGAAGTTTGACTTGATGAAGAAGGCGGCCTGTTTTATCAACCCGTCGAGTTACGAAGGATTTGGACTGACACTTGTGGAAGCCATGGCGCTCGGGTGTCCAGTCATTGCCAGCAACGTCTCCTCAATGCCCGAAATTGTGGGAAAAGCAGGGGTGCTTATCAATCCCGAGCATGAGTATGAGATTGCGGCAGCACTGCGGAAGGTGCTGACCGACGCGCGCTTGAGAGAACGTCTTAAAAAGGCCGGTCCGAAGCAGTCCGCGCAGTTCTCATGGGAAAAGTGCGCGCGGGAGACACTCGCGGTCTACGAGAAGGTGGGGAGGAAGAAGCAAAAGAGCTGAGAGCTTAGAGCAAAGAGCCAGTCAGTCCCGACGTAAAGTCGGGATCCCGGTTCCGCTATGGCGGACATCGGGACAAGCCGGCACGTCGGCAAGCCTGTATTTTTAATGTCGTTGCGAGGAGCCTTGGCATAGCCAGGGATGACGCGGCCATCTCAGTTAGAGCAATTATCGAATTGACGAATTTCGAATTGTGGATTGGTTTGTTGGCGGAATTAAACGTACCCGGTTCCAAGGCTGCTTTCAACTATAGCCAGAGTATATTGGAACGCTGTTGTCAAAAATAACTTTCTAAAACAGCCGCGATGCGACGAAGAAGGTGAGGCCGCCGACGAGAGCGGCGCCGGGGATTGTCAGAAGCCACGCCCAAACTATTTTTACGGTAACATCCCAGTGTACGGACCTAAGCCGTTTAGACGCGCCGACTCCCGAGATGGCGCCAGTGATGACGTGTGTGGTACTGACCGGCACACCGAGGTGTGTGGCGAGAAAAATGCTCGCGGCACTAGCCGTCTCAGCACTGAAACCGTCGATGGGACGCAGTTTAGTTATTTTCTGGCCCATCGTTTTGACTATCCGCCACCCGCCGGAAAGGGTTCCGAGCGCTATTGCTGTATGCGCGCTTAGAACGACCCAGAGGGGGACATGGAAACTTTTCAGAAGACCGGCTGACACCAGTAGCGTGGTAATAATACCCATGGTCTTTTGCGCGTCGTTGCCCCCGTGGCCGAGACTGTAGAGCGCGGCGGAAACCAGCTGCATACGGCGGGACCATTTGGAAATCAATTGCGGATGTTGCTTATGGACGCACCACGTTGTGATGACAGATAAAGCCAGCCCGAGTAGCATTCCGATGGTTGGGGCCAAAATAATGAAGATAAGGGTCTTCGTCCAGCCGCTAAGGATGATGACGCCGAGCCCACCTTTTATCACTGCGGCGCCTGCAAACCCTCCGATGAGCGCGTGTGAAGAACTAGTAGGAAGCCCAAGATACCAGGTAAAAAGATTCCAACAGATCGCGCCGATCAGCCCGGCGAAGATAACGAGCGGCGTCACAATAGTAATGTCGATCATGCCTTTGCCTATGGTGGCCGCCACCGCAGTGCCAAAAATGAGAAAAGCGACAAAATTAAAAAAAGCGGCCCAGAGTACTGCTTGCCGCGGAGTAAGTACACGCGTGGAAACTACTGTGGCGATTGAGTTTGCTGCGTCGTGGAGCCCATTAGTAAAATCAAACGCGAGTGCAATGAAGATGATAATGACAACAAATACCAGACTCACATGTAGGAAATGTTACGTTGATTTAACAATAATGCTTTCAATCACGTTTGCGACGTCCTCGCACCGATCGGAAGCGGTTTCTAACCGGCTGTAGATTTCTTTCAGTTTAATTAGTTCTTTCACCTGTTCAACGTCTCGAGCCTTCTCAAAGAGTGCAGCGATAGCTGTTTGACAGATTACATCAGCTTGATTTTCTAGAGTATTAATTTTTTCGCAAAATGTATGGGCGTGTTCCAGCGACTTTAGGCGCAGGATAGCCTCATATATTTGCTGGACAGCTTCATGGATTATCACAACGAGTTGTTTGAGTTCGGGAGTCGGACTCTGGATAGAAAAATAGTGTAGTCGGCTCGCTACTCCTTCGATACAATCGAGGACATCATCGAGTCCGCTAGCGAGTTCGTGAATATCCTCCCGTTCAAAAGGAGTGATGAATGTATCGCGCAGTTTCGTAAAAATATCATGGGTAATATTGTCTCCCGTGTGCTCGATATGCTCTATCTTCCGGTACTTTTGTTCGACGTCAGTATAATTATCCACTAAGCCATTGAGTGCTTCAACACCATCCCTTACGTTTTTTGCCTGCAAAATAAATAACTCAAAAAACTTCTCCTCCTTCGGCAGCAGACTAAACTTCATAAAATTTCATAATCAGTTATGATACTTGCTTACCTTCTTTATACCAGTTACCGTCAGTTTCGTCAAAGCTTCCCTAAATGTTTTTGCCTTGTCATTCATGCATTTATCAGATATACTGACATCACTTTTATCGCATATGCAGGAAGAGAAAAGAGAGAATACGCTCATACCGAATTTTCCTAAGCTTGAGGAGGAAGTGTTAGCGTTTTGGGAAAAAGAAAAGGTATTTGAAAAAACACTCGAGCAGACCAAGAAAGGAAAGAAATTTGTCTTCTTCGAAGGGCCGCCGACGGCGAACGGCAAGCCCGGCATCCACCACGTTCTCGCCCGCGCGTTTAAAGACGTAGTTTTGCGGTATAAGACAATGCGCGGCTATTACGTCGAACGGAAAGCCGGCTGGGACACGCATGGGCTACCGGTGGAATTGCAGGTTGAAAAGGCACTGAACATTTCAGGAAAGCCCGACATCGAAAAGTACGGCGTCGACAAGTTTAACCAGATGTGCAAAGAGAGTGTGTGGAAGTACCAGAAGGAGTGGGAGGGCATGACCCGCCGGATCGGCTTTTGGTTGGATATGAATCATCCGTACGTTACCTACAAAAATGAGTATATTGAATCACTGTGGTGGATTATCAAACAGATTTGGGATAAGAAACTGCTTTATAAGGGCCACAAAGTAGTACCACATTGTCCGCGATGTGGCACGGCGCTATCGAGCCATGAAGTTGCACAGGGGTATAGGGATGTCACGGAAGATTCTGTGTACGTAAAGTTTAAGGTGGAAGGAGAAAAAAACACATATATTCTTTCGTGGACGACGACCCCGTGGACCTTGCCTGGCAATGTGGCGCTGGCGGTTGGAAAAGACATTGCGTATGTGAAAATTAAGGTTGGTAATGAATCATATATAATTGCTAAAGATAGAACTGGTTCCGTAATTAAGTTACCACTTGGAAAGACACTTACCTCAAATAGGTCAGTAGAGGGGAGCATAGAAATACAACAAGTATATTCAGGTAAAGATCTAGTGGGCCTTAAATACGAACCGCTGTTTGATGTCAAACCTCTTCAAACCGAGAAGTCATATCAGGTATATGAGGCCGATTTTGTTAATACAGAAGAAGGTACGGGTATCGTCCATACAGCAGTGATGTATGGAGAAGACGACTATCAGCTCGGCGAGAGGGTTGGCTTGCCGAAATACCATACAGTCGATGAAAACGGGCATTTCACGAAGGACGTTCCGCATTGGGCAGGGAAATACGTGAAAGACAAAGTTGTTGAAAAGGGTATTATAGCTGATCTTGAAAAACAAGGTTTATTGCTCAAAAAAGAAACTCATACACACTCATATCCACACTGTTGGAGGTGTGATACACCGCTTCTGTACTACGCGAAAGACTCATGGTTCATAAACATGAGTAGTCTTCGCGAGAAACTCATGAAAAATAATGAAGACATCAACTGGGTCCCAGCACATATCAAACATGGCCGATTCGGTGAATGGCTGAATGAAGTAAAAGACTGGGCATTTTCTCGGGAACGGTTTTGGGGTACGCCGCTGCCGATATGGGAATCAGCTGACGGCGACCGGATCTGTATAGGTTCATTCGAGGAACTTCGCAAACTGGCTAAGGACCCGACAAAGGTTGGGGAGTCATTTGACCCGCATCGACCGTTCGTGGATGACATTATTCTCACCAAAGACGCTAAGGAGTACCGACGCGTGAAAGAAGTGATTGATGTATGGTTTGACTCCGGCTCCATGCCGTTTGCCCAATGGCACTATCCGTTTGAAAATAAAGAGCGCATTGACGATAATGTTAATTTCCCCGCCGCGTATATTTCGGAAGCTATAGATCAAACGCGCGGATGGTTTTACACACTACTCGCCGTTTCCACTCTTCTCGGTAGAGGAACTCCGTACAAAAACGTGATATGTCTCGGCCATATCCTCGACGCGCGGGGCCAGAAGATGTCAAAGTCGCGGGGCAACGTCGTCGATCCTTTCGAAATGATTGCTAAATACGGAGCCGACACGCTTCGTTGGCATTTCTTTACCATGAACCAACCCGGCGATACGAAACTGTTTGATGAAAAAAATCTCTCTGATGTGGTCAAAAAGAACTGGATGATTCTCTGGAACGTCTTATCATTCTGGAAAATGTACGCATCCTCAGAACGGCATGTCGATGATGAATCGAAAATGCCTAAAGCCAAGCACGTACTTGATCGTTGGATCGCTGCCAAACTTCATGTGCTTGTCGTCAACGTCAGTGAGCGCTTAGATGCATTTGCCATCACTGAGGCAGGGAGAGCGATCAGCGAATTTATCGATGATTTGTCGACATGGTATTTACGGCGTTCCCGGTCCCGCTTCAAGCATCCGAGTGAGGACCAAACGCAGGCGCTTGCAACCCTCCAACACGCCCTCCAAACGGTCGCCCAATTGCTTGCCCCATTTGCCCCTTTCTTCGCAGATACACTGTATCGCGAAGTGACAGGATCGAAAACCAGTGTACATATGACAGATTGGCCCGTAGCGGTTGAGAGCTCGAAGGATGACGAAGTTATCCGCGATATGGATGTAGCGCGCAAGATTGTTATGCTGGGTCATTCGCTTCGGAAAGAACAAAGTCTCAAAGTTCGTCAGCCGCTCGAGCAGTGCATCATTGTTGGCGGGAAACTTCCTGATGCATACGAGGAGCTTATCGCTGATGAACTTAATGTCAGGGAGGTAACCTTCGCGAACCGCATTCCGACTAATCCCGAATTTGCATTCAAAGAATCCGGTGGCGTAACGGTGGCACTCGATACTACGCTTACCGATGAACTTCGCCATGAAGGCATGGTGAGGGAGATAGTAAGGAAGATTAATGCCAAGCGAAAAGAGCAGGGGCTGACAGTGAATGATCGCATAGTGATACGGTATGCGGCTACCAGCGACGAACTCCGCCAACTAATGGAGTTCTTTTCCGACAGAATAGCGAAGGATACATTGGCGTCAAAAGTCGAAGTAGCGGAGGTTTCAGCAGGATCTGACCGCTTAGTATTCCCGAGCGGTGAGCTGCATTTTGCGATCACCAACTAATCTCTAGGATACGTCCGATGTCTACATTCCATACGGAAGGCGTGGTGCTTTCGCACGCTCAAACAACGGGGACGGATAGGATTGTTACTCTCTACACTGTGCGCATGGGGAAATTGCGTGTACGTCTTCGGGGGGGGCTCAAGAGCGCGAGCAAACTATCGGGTTCATTCGAGCCCTTCACGGCAGGTACGTTTTTCTTCGCCCACGGACGTGGTGGCGTTACGGCGATCGGTGCCGATGTTGTATCTACTCACAAAATACTTAAGCGTGACCTCGCGCGGATTGCATCAGCCAGTGTGTGCGCCGAAGTAGTTGTCGGGCTGACGCACGAGCATCATGCTGATCCACGTATCTTTGAGCTTATCATATCAGCATGCGGGGTATTAAATAGAACAAGTGTTGCGCCAATTACAGTCTCATTGGTGCCAGTCTGGTTTCTCTGGAACGCCCTCAAGCTTCTCGGAACTGGTTTCGAAGAGCAATCCTGTGTTCGTTGCCGAAAACGTCTGACGCCCACTTCACTCGGCATTAGTTTTTCGCTTGGTGGGATGCTCTGTGGACCGTGTCGGTCCCAGGTGCACGATGCTCTCTCACTCTCGACTGAGGCAGTAAAAACTATCCGATTTACTCTGAATTCCAACGCCAGTACCCTCGCCCGGCTCCGTCTTCCACAGCGAGCACTGAGGGAGTTGATGAGTTTATCCGAGAACATGTACGCGTACCAGTCGGAAAGGGCGTCCACGGCATTTATTTTTTTTCGTGCCTTTCAAGCATGAGATGGTACGCTACGGCGTTAATTTGGTATACTACGAGTATATGAAGAAGCAAGACGATACATCTCCACCGGCTTCATCAGAAGAAACAGTCGCAGATAAGAAAGAAACGAGAAAACTGCCGGTACAGTCTATCCCGAGCGATAATTCACCCGCAAACCCCCCAAAAGCGAAGTTTTCCGTAAAACGTATTGCGGAGATTTATGCAGATGGGGGAAAGCCTCCCGACATGTCGAAAATCATCCGGAAAGACCCTCTTAGGAAAAAGAAGGTTTTTCTCATCATTATTTTTATCCTCATAGTTCTGTTTGCTACTTCACTCGCCGGACTCCATTTTTTCAATGAAAGCCAGAATCAGTTCTCCGGAGACCGGGTCGAATTGGCTGTCCAAGGATCTGAGCAGGTGGCTTCTGGTGAGGAAATCGAACTTCGTGTCGTGATAAAAAACGGTGAACACATTACGCTCACGGGCGGGGAACTTACCGTGTTGTACCCAGCCAACTTTCGCCTGAGCGAAAGTGAACCTGAACCACTTGTTGACCGAACTAATGTATGGGGCGTAGACGACCTCTTTAGCGGGGACGAGACAGCCATAGTACTTCACGGTTCCGTGATAGGGGAGGTTGGTGATGATAAGTTGTTCGCGTTTACGTATAGCTATGTGCCTGAAAGCTTAGGCACCGACTTTGAAGAGTCTGTGAACTTTACTATGACTATCACATCTTCAATTATCAATCTCGATGTTGAAGCGCCTATTCGTGTAGGGGTCGGTAAGGAAACTACGTTTATTATTACATATCGGAATGAGTCAAAGGAGCCGCTTGAACGCGTTCGCATAGTCGCGACGTATCCAGAAGGGTTCTCTGTGATCGGGAGCACTCCCGAAGCGGATGAAGGAGCAAATACTTGGGAGATTGCAAAATTAGATAGTGATCAGGAAGGTACCATCACCGTTCGCGGCACGTTAAGCGGCCTGGGCGGAGAAACCAAGGAACTGAAAGTCCAGATCGGCATTATAGAAGGAGACGCTACCTTCAGGCTGCAAGTTGAGAGTACGTCGCTCATCCTTTTGTTGAAACCGGAGTTATCGCTGACGCTGTCTGTGGACGGTAGCGAGGCGGGTGGCATCTCCTCACTTGGAGACTTGCTGTCGTATACCGTTGCCTATGTCAATAATGGTGATGTGGAAGTGAGGGATGTTACGATTACCCTCACGCTTTCTTCAGACGTTCTCGATTGGGACAAATTTATAGATCCCCAGAATGGTAATCGTAACGGGGCGACGATCACATGGACAAAAGACCAGGTACAGGCCTTAGAGTCGGTCAAGGCGGGTGACGGCAGTGAATTTACCTTTTCCGTTCCCGTACATGAGGATCCTTTTGAAGTACAGGAAATGAAAAAGAATCTTTCCGTGACTGCAAACGCGCGGGCTACCTCGACGAAAGTTACCGATCTCGAAGGCCAAAGTTTCGAGACTGACAGCAACACTACCGTCACAAAGATAGCGACAGATCTCACGTTTCACTCCCAAGCCCGCTATTATTCAGATGAATCGTTGCAGGTCGGGTATGGTCCACTGCCGCCAGTCGTTGGTGAAAAAACTACTTACCGTGTTTACTGGAATCTTTCTAATACGACGAACGAAATATCCGACGTCGTTGTGTCTACGACACTGCCCGAGACTATCATATGGACAGGGACGACATCGGTATCGGCTGGTGATCAACTACTGTACGATAAAAAGAAACATACCGTTACGTGGAATGTAAATCGCATCCCCGTAGGCGCCGGGACGCTTTTTGCTGAGCTTGAAGCGTATTTCGACGTTGCGGTTAACCCCGTGTCGGCAGATGTCGGTGACATCCTTGTTTTAAATGAAACCAGCACTGCGAAAGGAACCGATTCCTATACAGAGGAAGAACTTTCTATTACCAATGAGCTTCTGACTACTGACCTGGAGTCAGATCCTCAGGCAAAAGGCAAAGGCATCGTCACAGAGGCCACGGAGTAAATTTTTTCACATCTGCAAGCATCTTGCTCTTTGCGGAGTTTTTTGATACTGTGACGTCGTTTTCAAACAGAGATCATTCAACCATCAAGCCCTGGAGGCTGCAATGCCGGAACTCATTCCGCTCAGTCCGATAGCACGGATGTTCGGCGTCAGTGAAGTAGGTCTCACAGACACGGAGTATACAGTGATATCAGTCCCATCAGCCGATGTCGCGAACTGCATGGGTCGAGTGAGCGGCGGGTACCTCGCCATGATTCTCGATGACACGATGTCACGGCACCTTACGAAAGTGTTGGGTCTGCACGTCGCCTTCACCATCACACTGACTGTTCAGTTTCCAGATGGGGCGGCTGTGGGTGACACGCTCATGGTGACGACAAGAGTCGTGCGTACGGGCAACAAAGTTTCCTTCATGGAAGGAACGGTGAGGTGCGGTTCGAGAACTCTCACCACCGCGACAGCGAGCTTCGGCAACGCTGTGCCACGTTCTCGGCTTGAGATATGAGCATGGAAGTGCGATTTACCATCGCATTCTTTGGAGCCCCGTACATTGCGTTATGGGGCTCTTTTCTTACTATCATTGACACAGTACGTGGAGCTGGTACCCTGTAACGCACCTGCAATACCAGGTCCTCGTTCTTTCTCACATCTTGCAGTCTTCCTGCAAAAAATGACCGTGGCTATGCTCACCTTTGGTTCCGAATCTCATCCACTGAGCGCGCGGCAACTGACTATCCACGCCGCATAGCCACGGTCTTTGTTTTTGTTTGACATACGCGCAGTGACTTGGTACTGTTGGACAATTGCTAACAGAAATACAGACAATAGCTCATCACAATCGGGGAGGGACTCATGAGGAGATTTCTGCAGTTGGTGGTTGTCTGCTGCATTGCGTGGCAGGCGGGAAATGCGCTCGGACAAGACAGTACGACGAACGAGCAACGGGTGTTCGATAATATCAGGCTAACCTCGGGGTTCAAGTCGCTTGACCTGATGGTCGGTGACGGTTCCCGGGGTGATTACTCGGCAGCGAAGTTGGAGCTGGACGCGGGTTCGCAGCGCACCACTCTGTACAGTTTTACACTCACATCCACGAACTACGGCGATGCTGACATCTTGGGCCTTGATGCAATAGCGCGCGCCATATCACTCGGATTTACTGTTCCAGCATTTCCAACACTGACATTCCGAGGAGTCTACAATAACTGGATCGAGTATCCCTCGTCGGAAGCAGTAGATGCATACGGCTTTTACGGCGATTTCGTGCCCGATACCGTATGGCGTGTGGAATTCGGGACAGAGCAGTTCTTCAATCAAGCTCCCGAACTTTACTACACGACTGTATTTCGTTCGATGTCGGACTCGTCACTGTTCAGCAAGTTCGCGGCTGGAGTATCGAATCGGTACAACCAACAGCAAGCCGAGCATCAGTTCGAGAGCCGGTTCATGATGGGTGGCATTGTCCGACTTGCACTTGATACTCAATTCACGGTACTTATTGCCAGTGCTGTCAGCGGACGCCTCGATCCCATTTCCTGGAATTCAGACGACCGGGCAGTGAATGTCGGTTTGGCGATACCTATCGCGTTTGAGGATCATCGTCCATGGGCACCAAGTACCTATATGAGTTACCGTACGCGCCCTGGCAGCCGCAACGTGCTCATCTTCGGCGGTCTTGGCGGAAAAGCAGTTAATACCTTCGTGGTGGACGCGCTTTTCCGGTCCGGATTCCAAGCCTTGTTGATTCCCACCAGGGTGGTGAACAATCGTACATTCAACATCGCCGTGCTGAAGAGTCACGCATCGGAGTTTGGTCGGCTCGCATGGGAGATCGCGTGGTATCAGTTTGACATTACAGAATCGATATCCGCAACCGCATTTGAAGCAGGTGCCTACTTCACGGTCCAGAACTGGTCTCCACTAGGTTTGCGGCAACCCTTCATCGGGTATGCGAACTCGTACGAAGATCAGATCTACTTCGACTACGGGACCTACCAGTTACGGAGCGCTGGGCATACCCAGCATGTTGTGGAGCTTGGCGGCCGTTTCCGTATCGGTATTCCAGCTCGACGTGGATTCGAGAGGGGGTACTGTCGTATCGGCGTTTCAACGCTGTTCGGTTCCAGCGGCAAGTATGAAGGAACCATGCTCGAACTGACGGGCTGGTTCTAGTCATCTGTAGGAGGTTTGCAGTAACGGCGAGACCAGCGGTCTCGCCTTTTCTTATGCATTGACAATGAGGTGTTTTCGTGGTAGGTTGAGGTGCTCTTTATTTTGCAGTACGAATAGGAATCACTCCCGGACATAGGAATGTCCAGAATGCTCTTCAGCTGTAAGGGGTGTCCTATGAGAACGTCGGTGCCGCGGATTCCCGTGATTTTCGTCTCCGGACGAGATGATATCGGAAATCCCAGCGCAGTTCGCGAACAGATTCAGACAGCGACGCCATCTGCTGTCGCTGTGGTTAAGCCGGTCTCCCAACTCGTGAAATTTTGCGAGGAGGCGATCGTTCCAGACTTGGTGGTCTTCACCAATCTGAATAATGAGGGGGTCGAAACGATCCCCATCATTATGCGGCTTCGCGAACTCGGTATCCAGGTGGTCGTCATGGTGAGCTCGCTCACCGAGAAGGCAGCCAGGAGCATTGGCGGTGTCCATACCATCCGGAAGCCAGCGCCATGGCGGTCGCTCATTGAAACCGTCATTCGTGCGCTTCCGGCTACTGCGTAGCACTTTCCCTCCGTTTTGCGAGCCGCTGTCACCCTCTGACGGCGGCTCTTCTCTATGGGAAAAATTACGTTTGCACGCTTTTCAAAATGTTGCTACACTTTTTGAGGCGACCTATTTATTATCAAATAAGGAAATGTTATGGCCGACCAATCCATGTCCCAACCACAAGAACTGACGAAGAAACAGAGGAAAGAAATGCGCAGAGAAGAACGGAGAAATGAGGAACAAAACGTGCGACGGAGTTCTATCAGAAAGAAGTATTTCGGATGGGGCGGGATCAGCATTGGGATCGCCCTCCTCATTGTATGGGCTGTTTTGAGTTCCGGGGGCAGTAATGGTACGAATAGTGCGCTTGCTCCAGATAATGATCCCTTTAAAGGCATCGCTGATGCCCAAGTCGTATTGACCGAATATTCGGATTTTCAGTGTCCAGCGTGTAAATCAGCCTTGCCTATTGTTCAGCAAGTTATCGACACGTACGCCGATCGAATCAAAATTACCTACAATAACTTTCCTCTCTCTTCAATTCACCAGAATTCAGATGAAGCAGCTAAGGCGGGGGAGTGTGCGTTTGACCAGAATAAATTCTGGGAATACCACGACATGCTCTACGACCGCCAAGACCTCTGGGCAAATATGTCTGATCCACAGGAAACCTTTACCAACTATGCGCAGGAAGTCGGAATGGATACTGGTGTTTTTAACACTTGCTACGACGGTTCCGATGCGAAAGATCGGGTCGAATATGACAAGCGAGAGGGCAATACTCGAGGGATCAACTCTACCCCAACCTTTATGGTTGATGATGAAGTTGTGCGCAGTGTCCGGAGTTTTGCAGATCTGCAGGAAGTAATCGATGCGGCACTGGGAAACACCAATCAATCGGTAACGAAATAAACTCAGTAGGTATTACTGTGTTGATTTACACAAATGAAAGATAGGAGCGTACTAGTCCTTATAAACTAATTCTTTTATGATACCCATGTTTATCACTACGCGAAAAGCTCGACATGAAGATAGCCAAGCAATTGCACACTTGCTGTATGCGCATTATTCGTTTTCATCTGAACAGGAAGCCAATGAAACCTTTCAGCGGGAATATGCGCTTCATTACCACTTTCGCGTGGCTGAATCCGAAGGGAGGATTGTGGGTATTGTTAGTTGGCGGATGCACGGTTTAATGAAGCATGGGATTATTAAATTAAAACGGGCGGCTGTATCATTAGAAGCGCAGCAATGGGAAGATGTGCTTGAAGTTCTTTTCGATGCAGCGCTAGCGGACGCAGATTGGTATTATCGGACCCACGGTACCGCTCTTCGGAAAGTGTATACGGTGATTCCGAAGAACCACGATCCGATGCATGTATTTTTGCAAGAAAAAGGAATGGAGCTTGAGGCCGTACTCAGGGATCATTACTACCAGGGACGCGATGAATACCTGTATTCTTTATTTTTGAATCAGCCGCAAAATTTCAAAGCGCTTCTCTCATCCACAGGAGCGTAGAATCACGCACATTCGGAACAGTTTTTTTGCACTTGGTATTTCCAGGAGTGCCACGACTATGAGAGTTGTGGCATATTTTGACTTTTTGCCCCAAAAATGCTAGAATTAATGTGATAAAAATGAAAAGTATGTCAAATAGTGTTGCCTGGGCAGCGACAAAATACATTCTGATCGAGGTGCTTCTTGATGTCGTGTACTTTCCCGTATGGTGGTATACGAAAGGAGTGGTGAAGCTCGGCCGATATTGCATCGCAAGTCTCGCAATGAGAGCCAGAAACCTTTCGCTGGGTATTTGGCTGAAAAACATGTTCACGCCGATGTTCGGTCAGTACGACTGGCAGGGGAGACTGATCAGTTTTATGATGCGCGTCGTGATGCTCGTATATAAGTTTATTGCGTTCGGCGTATGGGCAATTATTGTCACGCTCCTCTTCGTGTTTTGGCTGGTCGTGCCGGTTGCAGCGGGATGGTACGCGCTTTATCAAATGGTGAATCTTCCGTTACCATTCTTACCTAGTTAGCTCATGGAACAGCAAACAGCACAATCATACGCCCCCTTTTCGTGCCCGGTGTGCAAGGGTACTGGCATAGAGGGATCGCGACAATGCTCGGCGTGTAAAGGCTTGGGCGAATTTGCCTGGGTAGCAGGGGACACGTTATTTTGGGGCAGAACTATCAACCGACTCCGTCTCGTCGAGGAAAAGATGGAGCGAGGGGTACGAATGGGCATCAATGCTACTCTTATCTTTTTAGGACTCGTTGGGATTGTTTTTGCGATTCTTGACGCACTGCAAGCCATCCAGGATGGGCTGCAAGTGTGGGAATTTTTAAAAGAGCGCAATGGCTACATGTTCATTTTCGCGTTGAGCTTACTGACAGATTTGTATGCCTACTCACGACTAGACAGGGACGCCACATTTATTGAACGCGTCCGCCGCCGTTCATTTGATCTCGACACCACGACAGCAGGACCGGACGAGTTATTCCGTGCCTGGGAGAGTGATGCTGGTGGTAAGCAGGTAGATGTTTCTGACGCATTCGACAGGGTTACCATTGAGGCTGTAGAAAAATCGTGGCTGCTTGCCCAACGACTCGGGCAAACAGTAATGCCGCTTCACGTGTTCGGGATCCTCACTAGTTACGACGAGGTGCAGGTCATGCTCGCCCGACTTAATGGCCCCTTAAAAACGGTGACAGAAAAAACTGCCCGGAGCATTCAGGGTCTTCCGCCGAAATCACCGCAAGGTCCTGATGTTTCACGAGACTTGAAGCAGGCGCTTCTCGGTGCCTATCGTGAAGCGTATCTTGGACGCCACCGGAAAGTCGGCATCGTTCAGCTTTTTTCAGCAATTGTCCAACAGGGAGGCACCGTGGAGGAGATTCTCTATGACCTCGAGATCGAAAAACAGCAGGTAATTAACGTTGCCGAATGGCTGAATATCCATGCACTGCGAGCCGAGCAACTTCGCATGTGGCGGAGGCGAGCGATGAGCAAACCATCTGGGGCGGTGAACCGAGCCTATACGTCACTGGCCACCCAGCTCTTGGATCGGTTTAGCCATGATTTGACTCATCTCACACTCCAAGGTGCTGTACCGATAGCCG
Source organism: Parcubacteria group bacterium GW2011_GWA2_48_9 (assembly GCA_001003705.1). Taxonomy (GTDB): domain Bacteria; phylum Patescibacteriota; class Patescibacteriia; order UBA10025; family UBA10025; genus UBA10025. Next base: position 16,187 of record LCPQ01000006.1, read on the forward strand.
TAGGTCGCGAAAAGGAGCTCGATGAAATGTTTCGCGTTATTGAAAGTGGGCGAGGCAACCCGTTGCTCGTCGGAAATCCCGGCGTCGGTAAACAAAGTGTCATCGAGGCGCTCGCAGGACTCATGGTTTCAGAAGAAGTACCTGAGGTTTTGCAGGATAAGCGTCTCATATCACTGTCTGTCGCTTCGTTAGTCGGAAGCTCCGGTAGACAGGGTGAGTTGGAGTCGCGAATGATCCAGCTCATAAATGAAGTGGTACGCGCTGGGAATGTCGTACTGGTTGTAGACAATATCCAAAACATGGTCGGTGTGTCAACTGAAGGCGCCCAAAATCTCGACATTGCAGATATCTTTGCACAAGCGCTTGAAAAACGTCTCTTTATCTGTGTTGCGACGACTTCACCGCAGGACTATCGACGGTACGTTGAGCCATCCAGCAGCTTAATGCGCGTGTTTCAGCGAATAAATGTTGAAGAACCTGATGAAAATCAGACGATACGCATTTTAGAGAGCAAAGCAGGCGGGGTGGAATACAAGCACTCTGTGTATTTTTCTTACCGTGCGCTCGAACAAGTCGTCCGTCTTACTAACCGCTACATCCATGACAGATACCAACCAAGCAAGGCATTAGCAATTCTCGAAGAGACTGCCGTGTATGTCCATAAGAAAAAGGGGCAAAGAAGCCTCGTAACGGGGGATGACGTTGCCGAAGTCGTTTCATCGCGAACGAATGTACCAGTGACGCGCGTCACGGAAAAAGAAAGCGAGAAGCTTATGAACCTCGAACAACAGATTCACGAACGTGTGATTGGCCAAGACGAAGCGGTGAAAGCAGTAGCAACTGCGTTACGCAGAGCCCGCACCGAACTCCGAGACATCAAGCGTCCTATCGCCAACCTTCTGTTTCTCGGTCCGACAGGCGTCGGAAAAACAGAGCTCGCTAAAACAGTTGCTGAAGCATATTATGGCTCGGAGAACACCATGATTCGCCTCGACATGTCGGAGTATCAAGAACCATCGAGTATTAACCGCTTAATAGGTGCGCCACCGGGGTATGCAAGTGAGGGTGAAGGCGGGTATCTGACGAACGCGATCCGCACGCAGCCGTTCTCACTACTCTTGCTCGATGAGTTAGAGAAAGCTCATCCCGATATTTTAAATATCTTCTTGCAGGTAATGGATGATGGACGACTCACTGATACTATGGGCAGGACGATTGATTTTACTAATACGATTATCATCGCGACATCGAATGCCGGTTCGATCCTTATTCAAGAGGGGATTCGAAGACAACTACCGCTCGAACAGATTAAGCAGGCGCTGATCAATACAGAGCTCAACAAGTATTTTCGTCCGGAGTTTTTGAACCGGTTCGATAATGTCGTAGTTTTCAAGCCACTCGCGTTCGAGGAAATCGTTCAGGTGGCGGCTTTGCTGCTCAAACAAGTATCCCAGCGCCTGAGTTCAAAAGGCATCACGCTTCAGGCGTCGCGGGAGGCCGTCGAGGAACTAGCTCGTACCGGTTTCGATCCGGTGTTCGGTGCACGGCCTCTCCGCCGCGCGATCCAAGAACACGTCGATAATGCGCTGGCGAGTTTTCTGCTCCAGGGAAAGATAGGCCGACGCGACATTGCCATACCCACATGTAGTGGCAGAGCTTGCTCTGCAAGGTACGAAGTGCAGAGCAAATAGCAAATGGTCTATGGCATTGAATCTCACAGCCTCTAAGAAACCCCAACCTATGGCGAAAACCATGGATGTCCAGGTGAAGGAGGATGTTGCGCTGCAACACAAAGTAGCGCTCCTGACAGTCATGCTGTCGGCGTTTCTTATCGGCATGGCAATTGCCGTTACTTTGATGTCTGAGGAACCTGCACAGATAGAGGTCCCTCGAGTCACCGCTGCAGCTGTTTCCTCCTCACTTGAAACCCGGTATGGGGGAACATGGGCTGTTGAGCTAGATGAGGAAAAGGGTATCCCGAATAATATCGTTGTGCCGGCACTCAAGGTTGGCGCATATTCGAGCGCAAAAAGCGATGAGACTATTACGAAAGACAATGCCATTGACATTGCAAAAGAGTTTATCAGAAGTTCTACCGACATTCTAAAGGTAAATGCCGACAACCTCATTGAATCAAGAGTGTGGGATGACACGCTGTCGACTGATAAAAATCAGCGATTCATTATTGCCCATATGCAACAAACGTATCAGGGCGTACCGGTAGAAAACGCCGTAGTATCAGCGATGTTTCACAATAATGAACTGGTGAGTTATAACAGCTCCTGGTATCCGGGTGTTTCTGCATCTGTGGCTCCGAGGGTTACTGCCGAGCAAGCCTTTGCCGCGGCGAAAAGAAGCGAGTTAGCGCTCTACACTGACGAGACAGTAGCCCCCAAGGAAGAAGACATGAAGTTGGCTTCATCGACATTAGTCATCATGCCGATTGTTGGCGAAAGCGAGTACGCTTATAAGCTGGCTTGGAAGCTGAACTTTCAGGATATTATCGCGCCTACGTTAGCACTAACGTATTATATTGACGCCACTTCAGCGGCAGTGATATTTCGCGAAAACAGTGTTTTTACCGATTCATTTCGCGGATATATCGAAGGTGGAATGTACCCGCTTAATCCGACTGCTGGACGGGAAGAAAACCTCTATTTTGATAGATTTGTGGTTAAAGCGTATCAGCAAGATGGGGCTGGTGAGTTTACCGCAGTGGCAGATGATGATGGGTATTACTACATGGACGGCCTGCCCAGCACTACGAATTACTTAGTGAGGTACAGCTTTGATAATGTCGGAGTACAAAGCGGCACACTTATTTATGGACCATCAGGAAATGGAGAGGCACCTCAACGTTCTTTTGTGATGACACCCCGTCAATATAATTTGGACTGGGATACCGAAGACCCTACGTACCAGCGTGAGGCATCAAACGTCTACTATCATCTCAGGCAGATTAAGGATTTCTTCAATCAGGGCCCGCCATATGGCATTCCTGGCCCAGGTTTAGATTTGTTCGTGAGTGCATTTTTAGCTGATAACAACACTGTCTGTAATGCTAAAGCTTTTGGCGCATCGATTACTTTCTCGCGTCAGTTTGGGGACTGCGAAGCCACCACCCTTGGGTCCGACATTATCTACCACGAATTTGTTCACTTGATCACGGCAACGTTGTATGCATCAAACCAGCTGAATTCAGATGGTGAAGAGGCGAGTGTCAAGGAAGCATACTCTGATTACTGGGGCGCAACTATTACAGGTAATTCACAACATGGCGAAGTTATTTTTCCTGAATATTTAGTTCGTGACCTAAAGAATTCGCTTTCTTATCTAAATGACATGGATGGCGAGTACCATGAAGTTTCTCAAATACTAAGCGGCGCGCTTTGGGATTTTCGGACTAACATGGGCGGAATAGATCCGGTTAGCTTTGAAGAGGGAGTTCGCAAAGCAGACGAACATGTTATTCTGGCAATGAAGATGCTTCCGAGGAGTTTTGAGGAAGTCATGCAGGATATTATGATTGCCGATGATGATTTTGGCGGCATTTATGATGGGACGCCGCACATGCAGCAAATCTGCGATGCGTTTAATCTCAATCACGGTATTTGGTACCCTGCCTGTAACACATTGGTGCCAGGCGTAGCTACGCTTGGCTTTAATGAATTTGGCATACCGGCTGAAGGAACCTTTATGTCAAGCTCTCCCACACTGTTTCCGATGATTGGAAGCGCTAGGGCTCCGGATGCAAACACGACATTCGAAAGCTACAACATCACCTATCGCAAGCTCAACCAGCCTTATTGGGATGGTGCGGCAGTTGCTCTCCAAAATGGCGGCATTCAGCAAGTGGATGCGGCACAGCTTGGAACATTGGACCAAAGCCAGCTCACTCCGGGATGCTTTTATGAGGCGCAAATGGATGTCCAGACATCTGCCGGGGTCACCTCGACGAACGTCGTGTTCCAGAAGCTTGGCGGTACCCAGCCGACCATGCCGCGCATGGTGTGTGTCTACCGTACTGGAATGCAAGGCGAGGATAATGACGCGTGCGAAGTGATCGCGCTAGTGACCGATCCTAAACCGAGTTTTTACAGCATGTCCGCCTCTGATTGGCGACGTGGAAGAAATTGGGCGATTGTCTCTGGAGCGGCAGGACGCAGTCAGATTTCGGCGCGCTACTATGGCATGTGCGATCCTGATGGCGCAGACGGCAGCTGCGCCGATGATTGCTGGAATATTACAGGAACGAACGGTAACGCCATAGGCGGTAATAACGGATGGGACAATGTATTTTGCAAAGCCGGCAGTGGGTGCTCTCCTGTGTCTTTTTCCGGCTGCCCGTCGGAAGACAGTGCATGTATCCAGAACGCTGTTGAAACTTTGGAATCCGTCTATCATAAGGTCGTGTACCTCCACTGGGCGGCGGGTAGAAGCCGCGAATACAAGGACTGTTCTGATGACAACGAATTCCAGGTATACGCAGCATTGAATAATAGCCTTGTTCCGTGGCGAACCGGACAGTGTTCATATCCGAGGTGTGAGAAGATCTTTTACGGCGATGTCTTGGATGGATTCGAAACTTTTGGTCGTTATGAAGCCCCTCTCATTTTCCGTGAACCCCACCCAGAGATGAGTACGCCTGTTGACTTTATTCCCGAAGCCCGTGTTTTTGAAACCCCGGCTACAAAATGCGCCACCTGCGGTTGTTCCTTCGATTCGCCGTACTGCAACACCTCCGCCGACGTCTGCGAGCAAAAGTGCTGGGATGGACAGCCATTCAATACCTGTAAGCCAGTTACAGTGAATGGTGCTTCTGCAGCCAGCTACTGCAAGTTAGAAGATTTTAACACGTATCATACGAAGTATGCCTGTGGTTCCCTCTGTCCCGGCGTGCAATGTCCGACAATTACTAGTAACTTTGGGACGCCGATCAAGCTTTTCTGTAATACGAGCATCGGCTACTGTGTGAAGTGCAATTCCCACGCTGATTGCAATGATAATTCCAGTTGTACGAACGATATCTGCACAAATCCTGGCCAGCTTAACTCCTCATGTTCACATACATCCGCGGTTGCGAATGATTGTCCGGCTGGCCAGCAATGCGGATTGAGTCCGTCCGGATGCTATTCCTGCGGCGGATGCCCTATCGGACAGATGTGTAGCAGTAGTGTTTGCGTGCGAGATCCGAGCTACGTATGTAATCCGCTCAAGCAAAACTGCGAGAACATTCGCGGAGCTACCCCGCCGGTCGATTAATTCCGGGCAAGCGGCAGGTAAGTGAAGTGAAGCGCTGGTTTGGGTTGGTGACGCCCCCATTGACAGGGAGGGGGGTGATCTGTTAGGCTATCGTGAAATACAAAGCAGGAAACGAATCGCACACTCAAAAGGAGCGAAGCAAACATGAAGACCCTGGTGTTCTTTCTTTTACTCCTCGTGGCCTTCAGTATCATGGCCACAAATGCCCAAGCTGTTACTGAAGGGCAAAGCGGAGAAGCTGACACTACTGCCGTTCCGTCATCATGTACTGGCGGAGGGAGTCTCGACACCTTGCTTTCAGAAAGGAAATTCCACCTTCTGAATAAGCTGGCGTACTGTGTCCGGATTCTTGAGGAATTTCGGTGGGGGCAACATGTGTATCCGCCTATCGAAGTGCCAACGAACTGGCTGATCGCCAGTAAAACACCTCTGAACGAGATGGCGCTCACTGACTCATCGGGTATCCCTTGGTCATTAGGTTACTGGATATGCCCAGAATCGGCCAAGTGGTACGTTGTTTGCGCGTTTGACGGAAACGGTTGTATCTTCGCAACGGCGGACAATCTTGTTGAGCGACAAAAGAAATGACCAACTTCTACCACGAAGGTGATCAGACGGACAGTTCACTGTCCGCCTTTTCTTATAGGGAAAGCGGGCCAGGGAAATTTAACTACATAAAAAAACAGCGGCAGATGAACCGGCTGAATGTTTTTTATCTTTAATTAATAACGCCTACTCCCTCGAAGAGAAAGATGATGATGGCCCAGGAGAGCATGATGACTACCATACCGATCATAGCCCACTTTAAGATGTCCTTTCCTTTTTGTATGCGCTGTTCATTGCCCGCCGACGTCATCCACATGATCCCGCCGAACATCACCATCGTGACTGCGAGAAGACCAAGGAATCCCAGGCCGTATTGCAACACTCTGATACCAAGACTTTCCGGATTGGTGTCGGGCAGATTGAGGGCGTGCTGATAATTGCGTCCTGGATCAAAGGTGATCGCATTGGTGGGGTCGAACAAGGCAAAAGAAAGGATCAGCAAAATAAGTAAACTTAACAGGACACTGAATATTCTGAACCGTTTTTCGTGTTTGGACATAGAATATTCCTAGTATAGAGGACCACGAGAGGTTGGTCAATTTCCCGTTTTCTTACGAATGTGCGAATGTGTACGAATGTACGAATTGAATACGTATAAAGCGCGTATTCGTATATTAGTAGGATTCGTAAATTCGTAAGGTAAAAGGTTGACAGCAGCAGTAGAGAAGACTACGATACGACAGGATAAAAAGAAAGAATGCTGTTTTCCATGGCCAATAACAAAGGAGCCTGTCGTGATACATCCGGAAGAAAGGGTAGGAAACGGTACCGTACGTACCGTACAATATTCATTGCAAGATGGTTTGCACAGGACTCGTGTGCGTGGCGGGTTATATCGCGGCGACCTCTGTGTCGGCCTTACACGCGAACATCGGGGCCGGATCTTTATACCGTACTGGGCAAATACCTTGGTACATGCTGCCCGTGAGCAAGGCATCATCGGCGTATTCGATCCAGAGTTACTCATCCATCAAGTGTTTACGAGTGTCTACCACGCCCGTCGGTATACGTATCACTTGTTGGAGGAACAGTACGGCGTGACATTCGTGCACGGTGAGAAAGCACGGATCATTCGCGCAAAGCAAGCGCTCGAAGAGCTCAACCTTACCGCCATTGGTTTACGGACTGGGAATGCAGCTCAGCTTGCGAAGACATTTCGCGATCGCGCTGGCTTCATCATTCAAGAGATCGGTCCCACGCCGCGCAATGATCTCAAGCGTCAAGCAGTTAACTATGTAGTCAATCTTGGCACTGTCGTGGATCGCTTGGGGCGAGTCAATGCAAGTGCAAAGATGGCGATCTCCGTCGCGGCCATGAATCGGCTCAAAGGGAGAATGGTTGACATTCGCTGTATTGAGCCGAAGATACTTGCTCGGCGTCAGACGATTGAAACATTGATCGAGGAAATGGAGGTGTACCTCGAAGGCATCATGAACTTCATTTCCCTCCTGATGCAGATGAGCAACCTCGAAGCCTTTTTTCGAGACAACGTGAGCTTGCGCTCGACGGTACGTGGCCAGTTGGGATTTTATATCCAACACATCGAACTGTTTGACATCGCGCCGTTTGACCAGACGTCGCGGTATATCGCCGAGGAGTTCGGAGAAGCACGCGAATTGATCGGCAAAGGTTCGTATGGGCACGCTGTCACCTTACTCATGCGGAGCTGGAACTCACTCAAGCTTCGTAAGATCCGCACGGAGATCGAGCACGCAATTCTCGAGATCACCTTCTTGCTCTTCGGCAAACCTGTGTCAGTCAACTTAACGAAGTCGCGCACAATTTCTGAGTCACTCATCGACATCCACGATCGTCTTCTCGACGTTGATGAGCGGGGATTCAGACAGCGCGTTGTCGAAGATGCAGCGAATAAGGTGCTGGTTGCCCAACAATTAATTAGCGCTGGGAGCGTTGACGAAGTGAAAGCCGGAAAGGACGCTCTGAAGGCGGCGGCGGACCTTCTCTAAAACATCGTTCATCGAGTATCAATGGAACGCTTCGGACATGTACCGGAGCGTTTTTTCCTATCGGAAGGTGCTTCAGCTTGGCAGATCTTTTTGCGTATTGACAAATTTGATTTCTTGACGTAGGATAGTCCAATTACATCGTTCGTTTTCAATCGGAGGTTGTGATGCGAGACATTCTTGGACCATTCGTCTTTTGGGGCTACGTACTGCTGATTGCCGTGACGCGCGATCTGGATATCTTCATCGCCGTGACTATCATACTTGTCCTCTCGGTCATGACGATTAGGACAAAGCCTAGGAACCCGGAGCTTGTCAGGGACTTTTTGCGGCAACTACTGTCGTGAACAGTGGGGAGGGGGAATATGGGAACAAAGTACTTCATAGTCAGTCTGGTCACTGGTACCGTCATCTCGGTGTTTATCGGGTGGCTGACTGGAAACTGGTTTTGGTTCTGGCTTCCCGAAGTATTCTTTTTCATCGCCAGCTGCCTAATTGGCGCTGTTCGCTGGTACTACTGCAAGTACGAACTTGATCGCCGACCTGACGACGATGATTAACGGCCCGCCACACGTTGTTGGGTCTTTTCTTGTTGGTTGGAAAAATTATTAAAGTGTTAACACATTAATACATTTAAAAATACCAGAGAGACTGATTGACAATCTTGCGCGGGGTTGTTAACGTTTTGTAATCCTTTCGTACATTTGACATTCAAAGTATTACCGCCAATAACGGCGATAGCCCAACTTGAGGGCACAACGTCATGTTTTGCGGAGGTTTCACATGACCAAGGCAGAGAAGTTCTGGATGATTTTCATCATCGGGGTGATTGTCACAGTCATCGCAGGGTTCGCTACCGAACGGTGGTGGGGAGCCATCCTCACGTTCGGCCTGTTGACCGTGATTGCCGCCATACTCGCTGCGACATCCCACGAGTACAATTACAGCAGCGCGGGCTGGGCCACCCTTTGGATCGGTCTGATCGTCATGTTTGTCGGTGGTCTGTTCACCAAGATGCTGTTCGTATGGGTGGCTTGCGGCATTGGCGCCATCGTTTATGGTCTCATGGTCGGTTGGATCATGCCGGTAGAGTCAGAACGTGTTTCCCAACGACGGCTTGGCATCCACAAATAGTGCTAATCCGATCGTCGACTTGTTTTCCCGGCCCCCTCACTATGAGTGTGGGTCGGTTTTCTTTTGTCCATCTGTTTGTAAAAAACTGAAAAAGTTAGTATAATGAATCCACTTTATATGCCAGAAACCACTGTCATGGACAAGTTAATCTCCCTCGCCAAGAGACGAGGATTTATTTTCCCGTCCGGTGAACTCTATGGCGGTTTACAGGGCTTTTGGGACTTCGGCCCGCTCGGGGTTGAGTTAAAAAACAACATCAAACGATCGTGGTGGAAGCGGTTCGTGCAGGAGCGGGGGGACGTCGTTGGGTTAGATGCGGCAATTGTTACCAATCCGAAAGTATGGGAAAAGAGCGGGCACGTCGAAGGATTTGCTGATGAGTTAGTTGAATGCAAAAAATGCCATCATAGGTTTAAAGCCGATGACATAGCAAATAGCGAATCGCACATGGCGAATGGTAGGAAGTGTCCAGATTGTGGAGGGGAACTTACGCAGTCGCGGAAGTTTAACACGATGTTTAAAACGTTTGTCGGGCCGGTGGAGGACTCCTCGAGCGTGGCCTATATGCGCCCTGAAACAGCGCAGAATATTTTTGTGAATTTCGACACCATCCGGCAATCCATGCGGTTGAAAATCCCGTTCGGGATTGCCCAGATCGGCAAAGCATTCCGGAACGAGATAACCCCGGGGAACTTTATTTTCCGCTCGAGAGAGTTCGAGCAGATGGAGATTGAATATTTTGTACATCCGAAAGATGACGAAAAGTGGTTTGAAGCATGGGTGGCGGCGAGCCACACATGGTTTACTGATATGGGGTTGAAGGCTGACAACTTGAGAAAGTATGAGCAGAAAAAAGAAGAGCTCGCGCATTACGCCAAACGGACAATTGATATTGAGTATAAGTTTCCTTTCGAGAAAGGTTGGGCAGAGTTGATGGGCATCGCGAACCGTACCGATTATGACTTGAAAGCTCATGGGTTGAAATACCGTGACGAAGTGTCTACTGAGGAATTCATACCGTATGTAATTGAACCGTCGGCCGGTGTCGACCGCGCAGCGCTAGCGTTCTTGCTGGATGCCTATCAAGAGGTTGAAGGCGGACGGACTACCACGACGGAGAGTAATAAGGAAAAAGAAATCGTATTGCGACTACACAAAGAGTTAGCACCAGTAAAGGTGGCCGTACTGCCGCTTTCGAAGAAAGAACAGCTCTCATCAGTGGCAAAAGACATTGCCTCGTCGCTCCGCAATAAGTTTGTCACCATGTACGACGAAATCGCTTCCATCGGACGCCGCTACCGCCGCCAGGACGAGATAGGCACGCCATTTTGCGTGACGGTCGATTTCGATTCGCTCGAGGACAAAAAGGTGACCGTCCGGGACCGCGATACGATGAAGCAAGATCGCATCCCCATAGCTGAGTTAGAAGATTATTTAACGGAACAACTACGAACATGATTCGATTCCAGCAAACACGCATGCCAAACGGTTTGCGCGTTGTTTTAGTTCCACTTCATGAGACACAGGCAGTGACATCCTTATTGCTAGTTCAAGTTGGCTCGCGATATGAGACGCGCAAGCTCAACGGCATGTCGCACTTCATCGAACATTTGATGTTCAAAGGTACGGAGAAACGGCCCTCAACACTGGATATTTCCCGTATCTTAGACGGCGTTGGTGCTGATTATAACGCGTTCACGTCGAAGGACCATACAGGGTACTATATCAAGTCGAACCACGAGCATCTCGAAATGTCGCTCGACATCCTTTCAGATATGGTGTTCCATTCGCGGTTCGCGCAGGAAGAGATCGAACGCGAGCGCGGAGTTATCGTAGAGGAAATCAACATGTACGAGGATAACCCGATAATGTTTACGGAGGATTTATTTGAAGAGACCATGTTTGGTGATACACCACTTGGGTGGAAAATTGCCGGTCCGCGCGAAAATATCCGGTCCGTCACTCGTCAGGAATTGTTGACACTGCGCGAACACTACCACGTCCCGTCAAATATGATCCTCGTGCTGTCCGGCCGGTTGCCAGGAAACGCCACGAAGCTTATCTCAAAATATTTCAGCATTCCACGCGTAAAAAAGAACGGTAAATCGTACACTGGTTTTACGCCGCACCAGTTGAGACCACTCATCTCGGTCCATTATAAGGATACCCACCAAGTTCAACTCGCGCTTGGGGTGAGGGGGTATGAGTACCTGCACCCAAAACTCTATGCGCTTCACCTGCTCTCCGTTATTCTCGGCGGCACCATGAGTTCGCGCTTATTCATCTCTATACGCGAGCGACAAGGACTGTGTTATTTCATCCGTTCGAGTGCAAATGCCTATGAAGATACAGGAACCTTCATGATCCAGGCGGGGCTGGACCGCACAAGAATCAAGGAAGCGATCAGGGCTATTATTACCGAACTGGACAAGGTGTTGAAGAAGGGGATCAAAGCTGAAGAATTGACACGAGCAAAACAATATATGCGAGGCAAGCTTATCTTAAGCCTCGAAGATTCAGAGAATATCGCTTCGTGGGCGTCAAAGCAGTTGATGTTCCATAAAAAAATACTTACCCCCGAACAGCAATTGAAAAAAATCCAGCGGATTACCGCAGCGGATATCCACGCTGTCGCGAAGGATATTTTTCAGGACAAACGATTGTCCATGGCTCTCATAGGCCCTTACCGCCATCCCGAAGAATTTTCGAAACTGTTGAGATTCCCGTAAAGGGTATATACTCATTTTATGGAGGAGCAACGCCCCCAACAGCCCATCACAGTTAATATTTCCTCACTGACAATCGTTAAGATTTTGATTGTTGGCATGCTTTTGTGGTTTTTTTACCTTATCCGCGATGTTGTCCTCATCCTGCTTGTGTCAGTCATCTTGGCTTCCGCATTTAATCCATGGATCAACTGGCTGAAGCTACGGCGTATCCCACGCGTCGTCGGCGTACTGGTCATTTATCTTCTCGTATTTGGAATTTTCACTGCGGCGGTGGGGTTACTCATTCCCCCTATAGCTGACCAGCTCTCGCAGATAGGCAACAATTTTCCTGAATATTACAATCGCATCACGTCCGATTTCCAGAACTTTAAGGATTTCTCGATTTCCAGCGGCGTCCTAGGGAACGTAGAAAAAGCAATCGAATCGCTTCAAGTAAACATCGCCCAGACCACCAAGGGCATTTTTTCGTCCTTCATCAGCATTTTTGGGGGTTTCTTTGCCTTTATTGGCGTGGTAGTTATTACGTTCTACATGCTGATAGAAGAAAATGCCGTGAAACGGTTCATCCGGATTATTTCACCTGAAAAGTATCAACCCTACTTGAGTCAATTCGCGAACCGCATGCAGGAAAAAATCAGCCAATGGTTACGCGGACAACTTATCTTGTCGTTGATTATCGGCGTCATGTCCTATATCGGCTTGTTAATATTGGGCGTTGAGTATCCGTTAGTACTTGCTCTCTGGGCGGGCCTGACTGAGTTTATTCCGTACCTTGGGCCGTTTATTGGTGCGATACCGGCGGTATTTATTGCTTTTAACGGTAGTCCGGTGACAGCATTGCTCGTGGTTGCTCTCTATACGCTCATCCAACAGCTTGAGAATAATTTCCTCGTGCCGCGCGTAATGTCGAAAGCGGTCGGCTTAAATCCTTTAATTGTCATCATCGTCATGCTAGTGGGCGCAAAGATTGCCGGCTTGGTTGGCATCTTGCTCGCAGTGCCGGTAACACTCATTATTGAAATTTTCCTCCGAGATTTCATGCAAGGCCAAGGGCAGGAGGACCGGCGGCTAGGGGCATAGGAAAAGGCCGTAACACTCGAGTGAGGCTACGGCACGGAGTCGTGAATATTGGGTGGGGAAACGTGTGAAAACCTTCCCCCATTTTTTGGTTTCTTGCCCTTCTTGTTGCAGCTCGGGATGTTGGCTTGTACCACACCCCTGTTGAATCTCCTGAGTGCATCTTCAATCGATTCCCCGGGCTGTATCTGAATCGAAACATTGGCGACTCTCATCCGTTACCTCGCTTTTCAGTACCCCTTGTCCCACCAGGGACGCGTGTCGAACGCAGAAATCGTCGCTATCAACGGACGCTCCTTTGGCCGTTTCTTGGGCCTGAGTAGTCCTCTTTCTTTCATCATGCGGCGCATCACCTTAAGGTGCTTTTTTCGACGCAATTCTGATTTTGATACAAAGTACTTTCTGCGCTTCATCTCTCCTATGAGTCCCGTTTTGTCGCAGGCCTTTCGAAACCGCCGAAGCGCATGTTCAAATGGTTCATCGTCATGCACGCGTACTCCCACATTCATGGCCATAGGCCCTCCCACGCAAAAGTTCATTTTTCTTGAGTACGTCACTATAAACCCGTGTATATTTACTGTCAAACGCCGTTCCTGTAGGATCATTGTATGGGCACGCTTTTCATCGTTGCTACGCCGATAGGCAATCTCGAAGATATTACGTTTCGAGCGCTTCGGGTATTGAAGGAAGTTGACGTCATTTTGTGCGAGGATACACGCCAGACGCAGAAGCTACTTATTCATTTTCAGTTCCAAAAACGCATGATCAGCTACCACCAACATTCGAGTGAGGAACGAACACAGGAAATAATCGATATGTTACGCGAGGGAAAGCAGGTAGCATTAGTGAGTGATAGCGGCACGCCTGGACTCTCCGACCCGGGAGGACGGCTTGTTCGCAGAGTGCGCGAAGAACTTGGCGCAGAGGTGGTCATCACGCCAGTTCCGGGACCATCTGCTTTGACTGCGGCGGCCTCAGTTGCCGGTCTGCCCGTTTCAGATTTTCTCTTTCTTGGGTTTATTCCGCATAAGAACGGCCGTCAAACGCTTTTTCGAAAAATCGGAGAAAGCGAACGCACGGTAGTCTTTTATGAATCTCCCCATCGGATTTTAAAAGCCATGCAGCAGCTGGAGGAAAATTGTGACCCCGACAGGCAAGTAGTCATATGTCGCGAGCTAACTAAGAAGTTTGAAACAATCGTTGCGGGGACGCTGTCCGAAGTCGCCGGAAAAATCCGATCTGAACAGCCACGGGGGGAGTATGTGGTATTAATTGAGGGAAAAAGATAGCGACAACTTCCATCGTTTGTGTTCCGTTTTATTGGGTGTATGCTAGAAATAGTGCAAACTGATCGTTCACATACACCCTGCTCTGCGAGCGAGGCTCGCCAGGGCGGCCACGGAAAGGGGATGCCATGCAGTCCGCAACATTCGCGTATTCACCATACGGCGCATTTGAGCTGAAAAGCTCGTATCAGCGCCTCATGGCTTATGCCACGCTGTTTGCCGCGCTCATCGCTACGGCGCCGGTCATCGGTTTCAATCTCTACCAATCCTTGAAGGCGGCAGAAGAGATTGTGCCGCCAACCATCATCGTTATCGATGGGACAGTGAATATCCCACCGCCCCCATCTATCACGCGCACCACGCCCCACCCGCGTGTAAATATTCCAGACCTCGCTTTACCTGCGATCGGCATCCCGACTCCTGTGCCGGATGCGGAGGTGACTGAAGAGGTTCGGTTTGCAACCCGCGAGGAGCTGGCCGATCTCACGACGCCGGTCGGAGAGGATAACCTCTTTGCCGGTGCAGATTCAATTGTCATCAACGCTGGTCAAGAGGAGTACTTTCCCGGGGCAAACGAGTTTGTCTCCGCGGAAGAACAGCCCGTACGCATTGAATGTACCGCTCAACCAGTTTACCCGGAGATGGCGCGATTGACTAGGGTCAACGGATCCGTATGGGTCAAGGCGTTAGTCGACAAATACGGGAAGGTGCGCGACGTGGTAATCGCGAAACCATCCGGATCCTCCGTTGGGTTTGAAGAGGCGGCTATTGCGGCGGCAAAAACCTGCATATACAAACCCGCCATTCAAAATGGCAACTCCGTCGCCATCTGGGTGACGTATGAGGTGAAGTTTTCCCTCGGTAGGTAACTTTGTTCATTGTGGCTGTCATATCCGACACGATCGAGCTGAGCTCGACGAGTCGGATTTTTCTTGTTTGAAAAAGGGAGCAGAGAGAGTATACTTAAATAAATATGTCCGAAAAGTTCTACATAACGACTCCCATATACTACGTTAACGACAAACCTCACATCGGCCACGCGTATACGACGATTGCGGCTGATGTTTTGGCGCGGTTTCACCGGTCCAAGCATCACGATGTACTTTTTCTCACTGGGACAGACGAACACGGCGACAAGGTGGCCGAGAGCGCGAAGAAGCAGGGGATGAAGATTGACGAATTTGTCGATAAGTACGCTGGAGAATTTGAGAATACGTTCAAAAACCTCAATATCCAGCATGATATCTTCATGCGGACGACGATGCCTGAGCACGATGCGTCTGTGCAGATATTCATGCAGAAGCTCAAAGACGCCGATGCACTTTACGAAGGCGAATATCGAGGGCTCTATTGCCGGGGCTGTGAAGATTTCTATATGGAAAAGGATCTCGTGGACGGGAAATGCCCGGTACATAATGTAGCACCAGAGATCGTGAAAGAGAAAAACTGGTTTTTCAAGCTCGAATCGTATTTACCGCAAGTCAAGAAATTAATTGAAGAGGGGAAAATAATTATTGAACCGGCATCACGAAAAAACGAGGTACTCGGCCTTTTTAAGCAAGGTTTGAAGGATTTTTCAGTTACCCGGGAGCGAGTGAAGTGGGGACTGAATTTTCCCGGCAGTGACCAGAAAATATACGTATGGGTTGAAGCGTTACAGAACTACATATCAGCTATCGGTTATGGCCGCGATGACATGAAGTTTAAGAAATGGTGGCCGGCTGATGTTCATCTCATGGCTAAAGATATTATCAAATTCCACGCGGTATACTGGCCAGCCATGCTTATCGCTGCGGGAGAGGAACCACCGAAGAAAATCTTCGCCCACGGCTTTTTTAGCCTCGACGGCAAGAAAATGTCTAAATCACTCGGCAACGTGATCGATCCGAACGAGTTAGTTAAAAAGTTTGGCGCTGACGCGACGCGATATCTGTTACTATCGCAATTTCCATTCGGGCAAGACGGCGATATTAAAGAATCAAAGTTTGTAGAGCAGTATAATGCCGATTTAGCTAATGGATTAGGCAACCTTGTATCCCGCACAGCAAATCTTATTGAAAAAAACAATCTTGAAATGCGCATCGAGCAGTCGGGCGACGGCCACCATGAGCTGGTCGAACAGACGATTTCCGAGATGCGATTCGATGACGCATTGAAGCTCATTCGACAGAAAATTTCTGATGCAAATAAATACCTGGATGAACGGCATCCATGGAAGATGACTGATGCTACGGCCATATCCGAAGTGATGACCCTCTTAGTCCGTGATATACTGAGTATTGCCCGGGCGCTCAAACCGTTTATGCCCGGGACATCTGAACGGATCGTGACACAATTCACAGCCGCGAAGATACTGAAAGGTACGCCTTTGTTTCCGAGAATTGTTGAGCAAGCCGGCAAGTCTGCACGCCCGTAAGACCATTTGGTATTAGCCATTCGCCCTAAGCTCTTCTATGCCTACATTCGACCTCATTCTTCTCGCTCTCTTTCTCTATTTTATCTTCAGTGGCTTTTGGTTCGGCCTTGTACATACCGTCGGTGTGCTTATCGGAATTGTTGTCGGTGTGCTTGCCGCTGGCACGTTCCATGAAGCCCTAGGGAATTTTCTACAATTTTTGTTTGTGAAAGGGGATGTTGCAAATTCAGCCTCATTTATCATCGTCTTTATAGTAGTAAACCAGCTGGTGGGGTTCATTTTTCAGAGGTTGGACAAGGCGTTTAAACTTGCCACGATTATTCCCTTTTTGGGGCCGATTAACCGGATCGCCGGCGCCGTTCTCGGAATTGTGGTTGGCGTGCTGGTTGTCGGAACTATACTGACAGTCGCTAGCATCTACCCCTTCTCAGAGGGATTTGCCTCAGCTGTAGAGTCGTCTAGGCTTGCGGACATGTTTATCTCCGGAGCGAGCATTCTTACGGCCCTGTTTCCACAAAACTTACGAAGTTTACTAGGTTCCTAGTAGCCATTATTTATGCTGATAGACACACACTGTCATCTCAATTTTAGCGCATTCAAAGACGACATCGGTGACGTGATCAAACGGACGATCGATGGAGGGATGCGTGTGATTAATGTAGGTTCGCAGAACACTACAAGTGAGCGTGCAGTCAAACTGGCGAAAGAATACCCCGGGAAACTCTTTGCCGCCGTTGCACTTCACCCAATCCACCTCCACTCCACGTTCGTTGATGAGGATGAAGTTGCCATCCCTTTTCAGACGCGCGCGGAGGAGTTTGATCCCGACTTCTACGGCAAGCTTGCGCAGGAGAAAGAGACTGTCGCCATAGGAGAATGTGGTCTGGACTATTTCCATGTTCCACAAGACGTGGACGAACAGTCATTCAAGAAAAAGCAGAAAGAAGTATTTCTGGAGCACATCGAACTTGCCGAGAAACACCATCTACCGATGATTCTACATTGCCGCTCGATGAAAAGTGACCCGGCGGCAGCCTATATGGAATTACTTGATGTTCTCCAACACACTGGATTTACCCGTGGAGTTCTGCACTGCTTTAGTTCGACACTCAACGTCGCGAAGGCGTTCATCAACGCCGGTTTCATGGTTTCATTCACGGGTATCGTAACATTTCCGAATGCAAAGGAGGTTCATGAAGCAGCGAAGTGGATACCTCTCGACCGTCTTATGGTTGAAACAGATGCGCCGTATTTGGCTCCACAGCAGGTTCGGGGTAAGAGGAATGAGCCGCTCTATGTTCGTTATATCGCGGAGAAAGTTGCCGAGTTAAAGGGCGTCCCTCTCGAGGATGTTGAGAAACAGACGACAGAGAATGCCGAAAGGTTTTTTGGGCTAGAGTAAATTTGTCCGATCGCACCCACAGAGAGGTGCGCTCTACGTTATTAACATAGCGCAGGCCGCCGTGCCTGCGATGCGTTGCAAATAAAAAAGAGAGCCACCAAGTACATAGTACTCGTGGCGAATAAAGGGGGGAAAGAGCGGATTGGGGAGAGAAGGAGCGAAGGAGGGAGGGATTGGGGGTGTGGAAAAGTGAGGAAGAACAGTGAAGGTATTGATGATAGTCTACACGCAATTTCTTCCCTAAACAATAGTACCCTGTGGATAACTCGCCAACTTTTGCTTTTTAGGCATTTTTTCGATAAAATAAGCATATGGATATTCTAGTCGTCATCTTAGTGGTCATCACACTTATTGGCATTTGCCTGGTGTTTTTTACTTTGCGAAGGAAAGAAGGGACGGATCCGTCGGCACAGAAGGAATTGCACGAAAAGATGGTCCGACTCGAAGAACGCATCGGACAATTAAATGAGAAGTCGAGTGAGCAAACACGCGTGCTGGATCAAAAGCTCGGTGAATCCACCCGCGCTATCCAACAACAGTTCGGGCAATCAGCGAAGATTATACAGGACGTCACTGAACGGTTAACAAAGTTGGATGAAACGAACAGGCAAGTGGTCAATTTTGCAGACCAGTTGCAGAACCTACAGGATATCCTGAAGAATCCCAAACAACGCGGCGTGTTGGGTGAATATTTTCTCGAGGAGACACTCAAGAACGTTCTGCCACCGAATTCGTACAAAATGCAGTACAAGTTCAACGACGGTGAGATTGTTGACGCCGTGGTATTCGTAGAAGAAAAAATCATCCCTGTCGACTCAAAGTTCTCACTCGAGAATTATGAACGCATTTTAAATGAACGTGACGAATCGGCGAGAGCAGAGCTGGAAAAACAGTTCAAGCTTGATTTAAAGAATCGCATAGATGAAACGGCGAAGTATGTGAGGCCCGAAGAAAACACGATGGACTTCGCGTTTATGTTTATCCCGTCAGAAGCCATCTACTATGACCTGTTGGTAAACAAAGTCGGTGCCGTACAAGTTAACACACGGGACCTCATTGAATACGCGTTCAAAGAAAAGCATGTTATTATAGTTTCGCCGACAAGCTTCCTCGCGTATCTTCAGACGGTTTTGCAGGGGTTACGCGCTCTTCAAATAGAAAAGTCGGCGAAAGAGATTCGCAAGAATGTCGAGCAGCTCGGCAAACACATTGCAAGCTATGATGCGTTTATGCAAAAGCTGGGCCAGCACCTCGGCACGACGGTCAATACCTATAATACGGCATACAAAGAATTCAAAAAAGTTGATAAAGACGTTTTGAGAATTGCCGAAACCGGCGGTGACATCGAACCAATGGAATTAGAAAAACCTAAGGAAGAATAATATGACAACACCCGTCTACATCGAACACGGTACGCCGCCCAAGGAAACACCGCCGCCGACACCCCCGAATACGGCGCCGTACTTCGTTTTTTTCCTGGGCATCGTGGGGTATGCCATGACAATTTTCGGGCTTCTGGTGTTACGCGGCCAGTTCCAACTCGGCACCGAATTGAGCGACAACGTGAATTATGGATTTTATTTGGTTTTCTTCGGGTCATCGACAATTGTAGCAGGGGTA
The DNA here is from genome assembly GCA_001003705.1 of Parcubacteria group bacterium GW2011_GWA2_48_9. Classification (GTDB taxonomy): domain Bacteria; phylum Patescibacteriota; class Patescibacteriia; order UBA10025; family UBA10025; genus UBA10025. Next base: position 35,683 of record LCPQ01000006.1, read on the forward strand.
GTGAGGAACCTCTACGTGAAATCAGTCCACTTTGCCATTACTCAAGCTATTATTCTTTTTGTGTTATTTCTCGTTGTTGTGGTGTTTGCTTGAAGCATATAAACGTACCTGTTTTCCAGTATTGAAGGATTATACATGTTAGTAGTTAAAAACCTTACCAAGCGATTCGGCGATATTGTTGCTGTTGACAGTATTTCATTCGAAGCGCATGAGGGTGAGATTTTCGGTTTACTCGGGCCCAATGGCGCCGGGAAGACTACCACGATCAGGGTTATTGCCACCGTACTGGAGGCGACCGGCGGCACTGCTGAAGTTGCCGGGTTTGATATTAGGAAGAACCCGGAGGATGTCCGTAGGAATATTGGTGTACTAACTGCAGATATCGGCCTGTACGACCGCTTTACGGCACGTGAGAATTTGCGTTACTTTGGTGAACTCTATGGGTTAGGAGGAGAAAAGCTCGAGAAGCGCATTGACGAGTTGATCCACGTTCTTGATATGGGTCGGTTTGCGGATCGTCGGGCGGGTAAATTTTCCACCGGCATGAAACAGAAAGTAGCCATCGCGCGCTCGATAGTGCATGACCCGAAGGTGATTATCTTCGACGAACCGACTGCGGGGCTGGACGTTCTCGCATCACAGACGGTGGTGCGATTCATGAAAAATGCTCGCGAGATGGGCAAGCTCGTCGTGTTATCGACGCACAACATGCATGATGCAGAGAAGCTCAGTGACCATGTAGCAATTCTCCACCGCAGCAAGCTTGTCACTACTGGGTCGGTGAGCGAAGTATTGCAACGGGCCGGTGCTGCCAACCTCGAGGACGCATTTATAAAAATTGTGGGAGATGACGAGGCAAAAAGCACCGAACGTGCCCGTGAACTTGAGCAACTCGCAAAAGCGGGTAAGAAGAAATGACATGAAGGAAATTTATACAGTTTGGAAAAAAGAATTACTCGACAATTTACGCGACCGCAGGACGCTGTTGACGGCAGTTCTGATGCCAATCGTGCTCATGCCCGTCATTCTCATTGGGACATTCAAACTCCAGGAGTACACTATCAAACGGGCTGAAGAAAAGGTTATCACCATCGCAGTGGATTCGAAGCAGTCTGCACCGACGTTGATCTCATACCTTGAATCGCAGGACAAGCTTCAATTAAGCGAAGTGCCGCCTGACATATTCGAGTCGAAAATTGACGACGGGTCGCTGAACATCTACTTAGGCATTCCTGAAACGTTTGAAAGTGACTTTTCCGCCGAAAAGCCGGTGGAAATCAAGGTGTACCATAAGAGTTCAAATGTTGATTCTTCTTCTGCATCACAGCGGGTGATGGTAATGCTTCAGGTATTTAATCAGCAGTCGGCGGCGCAGCGGCTCGGAACGAAAGGCATACCACCGGAGGCGCTCATGAGCATTATTCCGACTCCAGAAGACACAGCCACCACCCAAGAACGCGGAGGGTTTTTCATTGGATTTCTTCTGCCTATGTTTCTCGTTATATTTGCCATCACTGGCGGTATGTATATCGCTATCGACGTTTCGGCAGGGGAAAAGGAACGGAAAACGCTCGAAGCGCTATTATTCGTTCCAGTTTCAAGGTTTAAACTAGTGATGGGTAAGTATTTAGCCGTTGCCACTACTTCGACAGTCACCATTATTCTGTCACTCGGATCGCTCTATACTGCTTTCAAAGCATTCCCGCCGTCTGGCTTGCTTGGCGACGAAGTTGTCATCGATTTGAGCATAGGCGCTATTGGAATCATGCTGCTCGTTGGAATTATTCTCGCAATTATGTTCGCAGGCATGCTGCTCTCCGTGGCTATTTTTGCTAAGAGCTATAAAGAAGCCCAAAATTACATATCACCGTTTTATTTGGTTGCTATCTTTCCCATCGCTATCGTAAACTCAATTCCCGACTTTAAGCCAACAGAACCACTATTCATCGTGCCTGGCGTCAATGCCGTATTCGTTGTTAAAGAACTTTTGCTGGGCGTCTTTGATGTCACCCACATACTTATTACGATTGGTTCGCTCCTGTTCTTTGCTGTCACAGCAATTGTTATTGCCACCAAGATCTACTCAAAAGAAGGAATACTATTTCGGGACTAGGAAAATAGTGGTATTCTGCTCTAGATACATCCTTGACGCCATTCCATCATGGGCATATTCTTTTTGGAGAAGTAAAAACAAACCCAGAAAGGATCCTTTCCATGAGTGTTCACGATGTTCACGCGAATTCACACATAGGCTCTCTCGGAGGCTTATCCATGCCTAAGGTTGTCGGAATACCTGAGCTCACACGAATGCTGTGTGACGCCATCACCTCGTCAGGAACGAGGGAGGTTGGGAGTACCATTGAACTCGATTTACTGCCCCTCACGGGGACAAGCGCGTTACAACCCCTCGATCGTGATGAGCGGGAGGTAGACAAGATCTGCACGAAGCTTGCCGAAGACCATCTGAAGTGCGGCGCTTTGCCTCCCGTGGTTTCCGGGATCATTGTGAATAGTTTCGCTGCCGGGAATCCTGGTTGCCTCGTTGCCGATCTCGTTCGCGAGGTCCACAAGGCATTGGTTCAGGGGGGAGTAATACTCGCCCCTGAAGTCATCGAAGTGTAGCCCGTTGCACGATCCGTTCTTTAGCCCCTGGTTTTTCCCGGGGCTTCTTCTTTATTAAAACAAATTCGCTAATGTTAGCTAAAAAGTAAAAACATGCCCCCTTGGTGAATCAGGGGGTCTTGATTTATAATAAGATTTGTATTAGTATGTCAGCCAACTTGGGTAATAATGCGCTTGACGACTATGTTAGAAAATGGCCAAAACGTACCCTGGTGGGAGCCGGCGCTCAAGCTGTTCGGGGAGGTAACCGGTCTCATAGCCGCCCCCATCGTGATAGCGCTCTACGTGGGGCGCTGGCTCGATGAAAGATTTGACACAGACCCGATCTTTTTCATAGGCATTACGGCCATGGCAATGATTTTATCCACTATTGCTATCGTCCGCATCTCAACTCGCTATATGAAGGAAATGGAAAAGAATGACAAGAAAAACAATGGAAACACAACAAGTAACAAATGAAGAAATTCTCCAAGCCGAACAGGAATTGTTTGGCGGCGAATCAGCTTCCACGGAGGTTCAGGAAACAGCCACCGGAGAAGTAAGCCATGAAGTCACCCTCTTTGCCGAACCGGTATTTTCGATCGGAGGGTTTACAGTAACTAATTCACTACTCAACTCATGGATTGTTGTAGCCGCGCTCATCGTTCTCGCTATGGTACTCCGGAAGAAGTTGCGTACGATTCCGTCTAAGTTCCAGGGGACAGTTGAAATGATCATAGATGGTGCGTTGGGGCTAGCTGATTCGGTCACCGGAGACCGGAAAAAAACGCTTAAAATATTTCCCGTTGTTTTTATCATCTTCCTTTTTATTCTGCTTAATAACTGGCTTGGCATGCTTCCAGGGATTGGATCAATCGGCTATGTGACACTTGAAGAAGGCCATCAGGTATTTATTCCATATTTTCGGGGTGCGACTGCCGATTTCAATACCACTCTGGCACTCGCCCTGCTATCGGTCATTGCTTCAAACGTTTTTGGCATTATAGTGATCGGTGGCTGGAAGTATCTCAATAAGTTCATTAATATAAAAGCGCTCGTTGAAGTGCCAGGAAAACTCAAATCAAATCCAGCTATCGTGTTTGTTAATCCGATTAAATTCTTTGTCGGACTGATTGAAATTGTCGGGGAAGTGGCAAAAATTGCTTCACTGTCTTTTCGGCTTTTCGGCAATATATTCGCCGGGGAAGTGTTGCTTGCCTCTATCGCCGTCATTTTTGCCTTTGCATTGCCCATACCCTTCCTTTTCCTGGAGATTATAGTAGGATTAATACAGGCATTAATTTTCGCGATGCTGACGCTTGTGTACTTTACGGTTGCTTCCACGGCAGAGGAACATTAATGAGTCGTTTATAAGTGCTTATTATTAATGGGGTCGATTCGGCGACGTTAAACAATCCTCATCACGTCGTATCCGGACGGTTCCACAAAAGGTCGCATATGGATATCGCAGTACTCGCAAAAGCATTCGCCATCGCCATCGGTGGCATCGCCCCGGCGATAGCAATCGGCAAAATCGGCTCAAAAGCAATGGAGTCGATTGGCCGCAACCCGGAGGCCGCAGGTAAGATTCTGGTCCCCATGCTGCTCGCAGCAGCGTTTGCTGAAGCCATCGCCATTTACGCGCTGGTTATCGCCTTCGGCATTAAATAGTCGTGTTTCAGGCGGGGCCGTTCCGCGGTCGCGGGACGAGCCTCGAAGTAAAACGAGTATTCTATGGACGAATTTATCCAAACATTTCATGTCGACTGGAAACTGTTGGTCGCACAGCTGATCAATTTCTCTGTAGTATTGTTTGTTGTGTGGCGGTTTGCTCTCAAGCCGCTAATGAAGACGATGGCAGACCGTTCCCAGAAGATTGAAAAGAGCCTCGAAGACGCCAAGCGGATTGAACGTGAGTTAACTGGTGCGGAAAAAACACGCGAAGAAAAACTCTTACAAGCGCGTAAGGATGCGCAAGATATCATCGATGGTGCCGCAAAGGAGGCAGAACGTATTAAATCGGAAAAAATAGACGAGACAAAGCGGGAAGCCGCTGATGTAGTTGAAAAGGCAAAAATGCAGATAGCCTCCGAGAAAGAAAAGATGGTAGCTGAAGCACGGAAAGAAGTCGGAGGGTTAGTGATAGCTGCTACAGAGAAAATTGTCAGAAAGAAGCTTGATGACAAGGCTGACCACGCCCTGGTCGAAGAGGTTGTTACGTCAATGAAATAATATGCGTAAGATTACGCCGCGCCAATACGCCGTAGCACTGCTAGATGCGTATCACGAGACTCCGGAATCACGTCGAAATGAGGTGCTCAAGCATTTTCTGTCATTGGTAAAAAAACACCGTCGTTGGAAGAAAATCAATCAAATTATATCAGCGTTACGTGAAATTTCGAATCAGCGCGAAGGTAAAGTAGCTATTCGGCTCATATCAGCACGGCCATTGGCTGCTGAAACTACTCATGCGCTTGAACGTCAGCTTACCGGTATTCTCAACGCGCAAGCAGTCATGAGTCACGAAACTGATACGACGCTCATCGGCGGTGCGAAAATGCTCGTCGGCGATACGCTGGTTGACGGGACGGTGAAACACTCATTAGAAAAACTTCAATCATCATTTTAATACGCAAGAATTCGTATGACGCATGACCACATTGTCGAGCATCTCAAAAAACAGATCCAGCAATTTCAGGCTGAAGCGACTGTCGAAAAAGTAGGCACTGTCGTCGAAGTCGGAGACGGCATAGCGCGCATATCTGGGCTTTCCGATGTGATGGCGTCAGAAATGTTACTGTTTCCAAGGGGTATCTACGGAGTTGCCTTAAACTTGGAAGAAGACACGGTAGGAGCAATGATTTTGGGCGATTATTTAGAAATTAAAGAAGGCGATACGGTTAAAAGCACTGGCCGCATACTCGAAGTACCCGTCGGTGAGGAAATAGTCGGGCGCGTAGTCAACCCACTCGGTCAGGCAATAGACGGCAAAGGTGACATTTCAACAAAAAAGTTTTATCCAGTTGAAAAAATTGCGCCCCGCGTTATTACCCGAGAAGGCGTCAATGCACCGATTCAGACAGGTATTAAGGCGATTGATTCAATGATTCCGATTGGCCGCGGACAGCGCGAGCTGATCATCGGCGACAGGCAGACGGGCAAAACTGCTTTGGCGATTGACACGATCATCAACCAGAAAGGGGAGAACGTCATTTGCATTTACGTTGCGATAGGTCAAAAGGAGTCAAAGGTGGCGCGCCTGGTTACGGAACTGGAAGAACGCGGTGCAATGAAACATACGATTGTTGTCCTGGCATCAGCGTCCGACCCTGCATCGTTAACGTTTGTCGCCCCGTATGCAGGATGTGCGATGGGGGAATATTTCATGGACAAAGGTAAGGACGTTCTGGTCATTTACGACGACCTTTCGAAGCACGCGTGGGCTTACCGCCAAATATCGTTGTTACTTCGTCGGCCGCCGGGACGTGAAGCGTATCCGGGTGACATATTTTATCTCCATTCACGATTACTCGAACGTGCTGCGAAAATGAGCAAGGAATACGGTGGTGGGAGTCTAACAGCATTGCCTATTATTGAAACGCAGGCTGGTGATATTTCAGCGTATATTCCAACAAACGTCATCTCGATCACTGATGGGCAGATTTTTCTCGAATCGGATCTTTTCTACCAGGGCATCCGTCCTGCGTTGAACGTCGGGCTGTCAGTTTCCCGTGTCGGCTCAAAAGCCCAAATTAAAGCTATGAAGCAAGTCGCTGGAAAGCTACGGCTCGACGCGGCCCAGTATCGTGAGCTTGCCGCATTTGCCCAGTTCGGTTCTGATCTCGACGAGACGACCCGGAAACAGTTGGAGCGCGGAAAACGGGTCCAAGAAATTCTCAAGCAAGATCAGTATGTCCCGATGCCGGTGGCGGAACAGGTCGCAATTATTTACGCTGTTGTCAGTGGCTTTTTGGACGATATTCCCGTGGATCGCGTAAGTGAATTTGAAATGAAATTCCTAGAGTATCTTCGGACCAGCAGGAAGCAGGTACTCGATGAGATCGTGAAGGGTAAGGAGTTGACCGAAAAGGTTGAATCTGGCTTGAAAGCAGCTATTGAAGAACATAAAACAATTGGCGGTTATACAAGCCAGTAGATCTACGTAGTTTGTAATCCTATGCCAGCAGTTACACGCATCATCAAACGCCGAATCCGTTCCATCACCAACACACGAAAAATCACGAAAGCGATGGAGTTGGTCGCTGCCACGAAAATGCGGCGGGCAGTAAATCAGGTCTTGGAAACACGATCATATGCAAATCGTGCGTGGGACGTGGTAAAAGACCTTGCCGAACGCACCGATCCGATCCAGCATCCGCTTCTCCGGTCCCGCGAATCAGTGAAGCGTATCGCGGTCGTTATTATGTCTTCGAATAGAGGATTATGCGGAGGTTTTAACAGAGAAATTGTCGAAAAAAGCATTTCCTATATCAAGGGCGCGCACCAGCGTTATGGCGAGGTAGCGGTAGAGGTCATCCTTCTCGGGAAACGGGCTACGGAAATTGCTACTAAATTCGGGTATCCTATCGTCGCAGAATTTCAGAAAGCTGATGTGGCGAACGGAATTGCCGATATTTCTGCAGCGGCACGAATGGTCATCCAGGATTTCACAAGCGGGAAATATGACCTCGTAACAATACTCTACACCGATTATTTTTCTGCGCTCAAGCAAACGCCACACGCATGGCAGCTCCTTCCTATACAGTATCCGGACAATGAACTGGGTATGACAAAATCTGCTGAAGAAGCAAAAGCACGAGATACATCGTATGAGTACCTCTTTGAACCCTCGGCTGATGAAGTCCTTGAGCAGATGTTGTATCGTCTTATTGAAATACAAATCTACCAAGCACTGTTAGAAACAAACGCGTCAGAACATTCCGCCCGGATGATGTCGATGAGGAACGCGTCGGATGCTGCGAAGGACATGATTGAAGATTTAACACTAACTTTTAACCGTGCGCGCCAGGCAAGCATCACGTCAGAAATTGCCGATATAGCTGGTGGCAAGGCGGCGTTAGAATAAGTACCATTGTTTTTATAAACCTATGCAAGAAGGAAAAGTTACCCAAGTCATCGGTCCGGTCGTCGACGTCTCGTTCGAAGGGGATATGCCTGATATTTTTCATGCGCTTGAGATAGCAATGCAAAAAGACAAGCTTATCCTCGAGGTCCAGCAGCATCTCGGCTCCGGTAGCGTGCGCACTGTGGCCATGTCCTCAACGGACGGACTACGACGCGGCGCAAAAGTAGTAAATACCAACAAGCCAATATCAGTCCCAGTGGGTAAGGAAACTCTCGGTCGTATGCTCAACGTCATTGGTGAGCCGATTGACAATAAACCAGCTGTGCAGTCAAAGAAGACCTATCCCATTCACCGTCCCGCTCCGAAATTCGTGGATCAGTCGACAAAGACTGAAGTATTCGAAACAGGCATTAAGGTGATCGACCTCATCTGCCCCATAATTAAAGGGGGGAAAGTCGGTCTCTTCGGTGGCGCTGGTGTAGGCAAAACAGTTGTCATCCAGGAGCTGATCCGCAATATTGCCGAAGAACACGGCGGCTTCTCAGTATTCGCCGGTGTCGGTGAACGCACCCGTGAAGGCAACGATTTATACCATGAAATGGCTGAGTCGGGTGTTCTCAAAAAAACATCTTTGGTATTCGGCCAAATGAATGAACCTCCCGGTGCTCGCGCGCGCGTCGGATTGACCGGTCTTGCGATGGCAGAATACTTCCGTGATGAGGAAAAACAAGATGTGTTACTGTTTATCGACAACATTTTTCGCTTCACGCAAGCTGGTTCTGAGGTGTCAGCACTCTTGGGGCGCATTCCGTCGGCAGTGGGGTATCAGCCCACGCTCGCGACTGAGATGGGTGAGCTTCAAGAACGAATAACGTCGACTAAGCAGGGATCCATCACCTCCGTTCAAGCGATCTATGTCCCTGCTGACGACTTGACTGACCCGGCACCGGCAACGACATTTTCACATCTTGATTCCACCGTCGTATTGTCACGCGGCCTTGCCGAACTTGCCATTTACCCCGCAGTCGATCCGCTCGATTCCACATCGACGATTCTCGATCCCCATGTTGTCGGGGAGGAACACTACCGCGTCGCCCGCGAAGTGCAAAAAGTACTTCAGCGCTATAAAGATTTACAGGACATCATTGCAATTCTCGGCATCGAGGAACTTTCAGATGAAGACAAGGTGACAGTTGCGCGAGCCCGCAAGATCCAGCGTTTTCTTTCCCAGCCGTTTTTCGTCGCTGAAAGTTTCACTGGATCACCCGGTCAGTATGTGCCTCTGAAAGAGACGGTCAAGGCATTTCGCGAGATTCTCGATGGTAAGCACGACGACAAGCCCGAGCAGGCATTTTACATGAAAGGCGGCATTGAGCAGGTGAAGTAACTTTTTTAACCTGTCATTCTTAGGAGTCTGACGACGAAGAATCTCCGTTATTGACCACCGAGATCCTTCACTCCGCTCAGGATGACAAAAGAGTATGAGTAAAATCAACCTAGAGATCACCACTCCCGAACGCGTCATCCTCAAAGACGAGGTTGATGAATTAGTTCTGCCTACCCCCAACGGGGAGATTGGCATTCTTCCGCACCATATTCCCGTCGTGTCCCTCTTGGCTCCCGGTGAGATCCGCATAACCAAAGGCGGTAGCGTAACAAACATGGCCGTGTCAGGCGGTTTTATTGAAGTGCAGCCCGATAAAGTCATTGTCCTTGCAGACACTGCCGAGCGAGCCGAGGAAATTGACGAACAACGGGCCGAAGAAGCCAGACAGCGTGCGCAGAAATTGCTACAAGAAAAGCGGCTTGATCAGGAGCAGTTTACCGCCCTTTCCGTGAAAATTGAGAAGGAGCTCGCAAGGCTGAAGGTAGTTCGCCGCAGGAGAAGGGAACCCCGTATTAGTCCATAAAATCCTCACTAAGTCCAACTATGTTGAAGTTTATGCTGTTTTTTATGTTGCGAAAAGACGTCCTCGCTGACCCCGTTAGAAAATATTCCAAACGTTTTATCTAATTAATTTTTTTTTTGCCCTTTTAAAATCTAAGGCATTCGAGACCGCTTGGTGTACATTTCCTAACGGGGTTGACTTTTTGCATATTCAAGAGTATGCTAGCCCGTAAGAAAAAAAGGAGGGTAAAACGTACAGTATTATTCAATGGCCGTTAACGCTCGTAAAACGGCTCGTCAACTGGGGTAATGGAAACAGCCCCTATGACACACACGAGTACGTCCCTGGAATGAAGTGCCCGCGGTGCCACAGCGGTGTGGAATTGATAGAAGATCTTGCATACTACCGAGGAATGTACCACTGCCCGCATTGTGGGTACCACTTCCGGGTTGAGTTCATTCAGCCCATTGGTAAAAAGCCGACCAGCCCCGTAGCGTAGCAACGCGGGGCTGTCTTCTTTTATAACGCATACGCCACTACAAATATTGACGAGTCAGCTCGGGCATGGTACATCACTTATAGAATTAAAACTGTTCCGAGACGGCCAATACTAAAAGGAGCTCCTCATGCCTACAGTTACCTGCAGGGAGTGCAAGAAACCCATCAACGTTGCTAAATCCGATATGCCAGTCGGGAACCACAAGAGCATCAGTACGGGAGTGGAGCCTTGCCCGGGTTCCGTCGACAACGGGTTTTGCACCGACCTAGAAATCGAGCAGGATGATTCGACCTCCTCGGATGATTAGGCGGGGTCTCTGCACACGGGCGGCGCTTCTCTTTCGAGGAGGCCGCCTTGTCTTTTATCTCACTTTTCCAAAAACGTAAGTATCTTTGAACGCTCCATCTTTCAGGACATTTTTCCTGTGCCGTCCTTCAGTGAGGAATCCGTTTCTGAGCAAGACTTTCTGTGATGCGAGATTGTTCGTAAGGGTAAAAGCAAAGATTCTGCGAAGACCCAGTCGAGTGAATGCGTAGCGTACGATTTCTTTGACCGCCCGTTTCATGACGCCCTGGCGGCGGTGTTCTCTCGCTAGCCAATAGCCAATTTCCGCTTTGTGGCCGTAGATGATTTTATTAATGCCGATGCCTCCCACGACCTCATTGTCGATCACAATCGCCCATTGAATAAACGAAGGGCGTTTTTTTCTGCGTTCTCGCATTTGCTTTCGTACCCATGAAACTGCGTGGTGGCGTTTATATGGATAGGGGATGTGCTGTGTGAAGCGCACGTTGCTCGGGTCGTTGATATTTTTTGCGAGTGACGGTACGTCAGACAGCCGATGGGGGCGGAGGATAAATTTTTTCATTTTGATAATCATAGTGAGTGTAAGTATAGCATGAACGAATCGGCGCATTATACATATGACCCACGCGCCGTCAATCATCTACGGTGGTATACTGTAAAGGTAACAACACAAACAGAGTACCCACGCGGAGGAACTATGGCGGAACAAATATTTACCCCAACCTATGAGGTTGGCACGAAACTCGCAGTTACCCTTCCGGACAACGGGGGCGTCATCGAGCGAGTCGTGCTCAATGTCTTTCAGAATGACAGTGGCGCTGAGGTGATCGGACTTCGGGACAGCATACACACGCTCGTTCGCGGGCAAAGTGAGACTGTCTGGCAGATTCATCGAAACTGCCGTCCCGTTGGCGAGGGGCAGGTTGCGGTTGTATAGCGAACTTGATTGTTTTTGCGGGCGTCTCATGCGGGACGCCTTCTTCTTTGTTTGGAAACCCATATCACGTGGACAGATACCTCGCCGACAGAGCCCATTTTATGGTACAATCTTGACGTGAACGTCTTGAGAATTTAAATCTGCAGCCCCGCTGGCGCGGGATTGCTCGAGGGAAGAAAGCCCAGTTGCTGACCTATGCCGCTGATTGTCTATGAACATTTTTGAGAATTTAAATCCGCAACAAAAAAAAGCCATTACCTACAGTGACGGCCCGTTATTGATAGTTGCCGGTGCGGGAACAGGGAAAACCACCGTCATTACCCAGCGTGTTGCATGGTTGATTCGCGAAAAGAAGGCCAATCCTGATGAAATCTTAGCGATTACATTTACTGATAAAGCCGCAGGTGAGCTGGAAGAACGCATAGACCAGCTGATGCCCTATGGGTATGTGGACTTGTGGATTTCAACGTTTCACGCACTTGGTTGAGTTGTTAGACAAAGTGGGCCAGTGGCAGTTCATCCGCCAGCACCTTTTCGAATTTGAACTTGACTATTGGCGGCCCCTCGGGAACCCGACGCGATTCATCTACGCGCTCGCGACGCATTTTTCCCGGCTCAAGGATGAGAATATCTTCCCGCAAGAGTATCTCGACTATGTCGGAAGGATTTCGAAAGGGAAAACAGGCACTGATGTCGAGGAAGTCGCGAAAATTTCAGAACTCGCGAACGCGTATCAAACGTACGAGGAATTGAAAACGAAAGAGGGCTATCTTGATTTCGGCGACCTCATCACGATGCCCATCAAACTGTTTACCAAGCGCCAGAAGATCCTTGAGAAATACCGTGCAAAGTTCAAATACATCCTTGTCGACGAGTTCCAAGACACGAATTGGGCCCAGTATGTGCTGATAAAAATGCTCGCTGCACCGAGGAATAATCTCACCGTCGTTGGCGATGACGACCAGTCGATTTACAAATTTCGCGGCGCCGCAATATCAAATATTCTTGAATACAAAAAAGATTTCCCGAATGCGGCTGAGGTCGTCATGACGGAAAACTATCGGTCGAAGCAGAACATCCTTGATCGCGCGTACGACTTTATCCAGCTGAACAATCCAAACCGCCTCGAAGCGCGGCTAGTGAAAGCAACCGGGCTCATAGGAAGTGAGCTTGAAAGCAAAGTGATAAAGAAACTTACCAGCACGAATAAGGGTAAGGGGATTTTCGAGCACATACATGTAAAGAGTCTGGAAGATGAAGTGTTAGGTGTGGTAAAGAAGATGGTGGAATTGAAGAAAAAGCATACCAAACTCTCATGGAATGACTTCGCAGTTCTCGTCCGAGCTAATGACGCTGCGACGCCTTTTATGAATTCACTGGCGTACCATAACATCCCGTATCAGTATGTCGCTTCGCGCGGCCTTTTTTCGAAGCCAGAGGTAATGGACCTCATTTCATACTTAAAACTGTTAGATAATTATCACGAATCCGGCGCGCTCTTTCGCGTCTTGTCAATGGCGGTCTATGAATTCCGGCTCATGGATATTATGCGGCTCATGGAATTTGCCCGAAGGAAGAACATCTCATTGTTTGAAACACTCATGAAAGTGCGTTCTATTTCGAATCTGGACCCTCAAACTATCGAGAAAGTTATCAAGTTCATGGAGACGATGAAGAAACATGCCGAAGCTACAAAAACACAGAACGTTGCGCAGGTTCTTTATCAATTTATGAACGATTCCGGTCTCATGAAGCAGTATACGAGGAACGTGAACCGTGAAAAGGCGGAGAAAATTCTTAATATCCGTGAGTTTTTTTCGTATGTCACAGAATTTGAGCACCGCGAGGACGACGCCTCGGTGAAACGCTTTGTTGAACAGCTTGATTTGGCCATCGAATCAGGCGAAGAGGGCAGCCTTGCTGGCCTGTCAGAAGAGGGCCCCGAAGCAGTTAAAATAATGACTATTCACGCAGCAAAGGGTCTCGAATTTACCTATGTATTCCTTGTCAATCTTGTTGATAAACGTTTTCCGACCATTGAACGAAAAGATCCTATCGAGATTCCCGATGGGCTGATCAAGGAGACTATTCCTGAAGGGGATGTCCATTTGGAAGAGGAGCGCCGTTTATTTTATGTCGGTGTCACGCGAGCGAAAGACGGCGTGTTCTTTACTTCCGCTGATGACTACGGTGGTGCAAGGAAAAAGAAACTGTCTCGTTTTCTGCATGAGATAGGTTTTGGAGAACCGGCAAGAAAAACAACTATTCCCAAACAAGCTTCATTGCTCGACGATCGGTTTCAAGACCCGCTTGGTGCGAAGCTGAAAAAAGAAGCACCTTCGTTCGAAGAACTCCTTCCGCATAAATTTAGCTTCACCCAGCTTAAAGCTTTTGAAACATGCCCGTACCAGTACCGATTCGCACATATTTTAAAAGTGCCCGTGAGAGGTAAAGGGGTGTTCAGCTTCGGCAAGTCGATTCATCAGACTATGAAAGACTTTTACACGCTTGTGCAAAAACGTTTAAAGCCCGACTTATTTACTCAAGAAAATGCGGAAACGAGACCAGTAGTCTCGCTGAAAGAATTCATGGACCTTTTTGAGAAAAACTGGATTGACGAGTGGTATGATTCGGCGGCCCATATGGCAGAGCGGAAAACGCAAGGAAAAAAGTTTCTTGAAGAGTTTTATGGAAAACACGCGAATTCACTTACCTCGCCGAAATTTCTCGAACAACCCTTTAACATTAAGATAGGGGAATATACTTTGAAAGGTGTCATCGACAGGGTTGATGTACTAGAAAGGAAGAAGGGTGGCGACAGTGTTGAAATAATCGATTACAAAACCGGACGCGTGCCAAAAAGTAAACGTGATGCTGATTTGGAGCAACTGTTGATTTACGCTATTGCTTCAAAGGAAGTTTTCGGCGACGAACCAAAGAAAATGACCTACTATTTTCTTGATGATAATCAGGAATTTTCTTTTGAACCGAATGACGCAGAAATACGTAAAGTCAAAGAGAGAATCCGAGGGACTATCGATATGATCAAGACAAGTGATTTCAAGCCCACACCCTCTGTCCATGTGTGTAAGAATTGCGATTTTAAAGATATTTGTGAATACCGCGTACTGTCATGACCATTCACCATATTAGCGCCCTACTTTCTAAGAGTATTCGACAGGCCGGGATCGAGCCGCAGATTCGCGGTGCACGGGTCATCGAGCAATTTCATGAGATAGTACTGGAAATAATGGGTGAGGCTATTGCGAAAAAAGTGAATGCCCAATACATCAAGAACGGAACGCTTACTGTCGCAGTGTTTAGCTCTGTCGTCGGCCAGGAGCTAAAGCTCCGCGAGCGCGAGATCTTACAAAGGATAAACGGCAGTTCGAAGAACCCGACAATCGAGCGTCTGCGCTTCCTGGTGTAAAGACGACACGCCTAGCTGGAAACGCGCTGGTACACCCATTTTTATGGGCTTTTTTAATATTCCAGAAATTTGCGTGAGGGGCTAAAATTTGGTATGATTGACTTACATAGTAGGTTTATTTTTGGCATGTAGTATGGCGCTAAAACACTATCTGATGCTGATGGCCCTGGGAACAGTTTTTTGTTGGGCTGCATGGGTGCTTGTGATTCGAAATATCAATCCAGACGAGGCTGGTGCCATCGGACTCATATCGTTTTATGCGAGCCTGTTTCTCGCACTCCTCGGGACGCTTTCACTTCTCGGTTTTTTCGTGCGTGTATGGTTTTCGAAGACTGCCGCTGTATTTCGCTTTCTCGGGGTGTCATTCCGTCAAGCAGTGTGGTTCGGGCTGCTCATTGTTATTGCCTTGTTGCTACAAGCAAACCGATATCTCACCTGGTGGAATGCGCTTCTACTGATTATTTTCATGACGTTGCTTGAATTTCTCCTTTTGAGCAGAAAACAACCCACTCATACGCAACTCCATGATCGAGAAGCTTAAGAACATTGTTGACAAAGCCAAGGCTGATATCGGGAAAGCGCATACCCGAGAAGAGCTTTTACAAGTTCAACAGCGCTATCTCGGCAGGAAAGGTGAACTTCCAATATTGCTCCACAAACTCTCCAGCCTTCCTGAGCGAGAACGTCCCGAAGCAGGGCAAAAAGCCAATGAGGCGAAGCAAACACTTCTTCGAGCTATTGAGGAGCAGCATGCACTTGTCGGTGAAAAAAATGAGAAACCGGCAGAAGAAATCGATGTCACCTGGCCCGGGGACGAGATGCCACGAGGCCACCTCCACCCTATCACACAGTTCCTCCGGCGCGTAAAAGGCATTTTTTACTCGATGGGTTTCGAAATATTGGACGGGCCCGAAGTTGAACTGCAGAAATATAACTTCGATTTATTAAACATTCCGAAAGATCATCCTGCCCGCGACGTATGGGATACTTTTTTTGTTCGTGGTTCAAAAGAGGATTTAGTCCTTCGGACGCATACCAGCCCCGTTCAGGTGCGCGCGATGGAAAAGCGGAAACCGCCAGTACGAATTATCGTGCCTGGGCGCGTGTTTCGCCATGAAGCGACTGACGCATCTCATGAGGCGGAATTTTATCAATGCGAAGGTTTGGTTGTTGATAAAGGGATTCGTGTCACCGATTTAATCGGCACATTGAAAATGTTTCTACAGGAAACGTTCGAAAAAAAAGTGCGTATCCGCGTACGGCCCGAGTTTTATCCTTTTGTCGAGCCAGGTATCGATATCGATATGTCCTGCTTGTTGTGCGGCGGCAAAGGATGTCCTGCGTGTAAGCAGTCCGGATGGATGGAAATGGTAGGCTCGGGCATGGTGCATCCGAAAGTGCTAAAAAATATGGGGGTTGATCCCCAGGTATATTCAGGGTTCGCGTTCGGGCTCGGCATCGACCGGCTAATGATGTTATATTACGGAGTCGATGACGTGCGACTGTCATATTCGGGTGATTTGAGATTTTTAGAGCAATTCTAAACGTTCTCATGAAACTCTCCCTCAATTGGCTCAAAGATTTCATACAGATCAAAGAAACGCCGGAGAAACTGGCCGAACGGTTTACGTTAGCCGGTATTGAAGTGGAAAAGATTGAACATCTCGGAGAAGGTCTCGATACCATTATCGTCGGGGAGATAAAAACCATCGTGAAGCATCCTGCGGCTGACAAGCTCCAGATTGCCAAGGTACACGTTGGCAAGGGAAAAATATTGAGTATAGTGTGCGGTGCGCCAAACATTAAGGTCGGACAGAAGGTTCCAACTGCGCTTGTTGGTACGAAGCTACCTAATGGCATGGTCATCGAACACCGGCCGATTCGCGGCATTGATTCAGAGGGCATGCTTTGCGCAGAAGACGAGCTAGGGCTCGGTGATGACCACGGTGGTATTGTTATCCTGCCTCATGATGCTACGGTGGGTGAAAAGTACACCAAAGCTGCTGCATTACACGATGTCGTATTCGATCTGGCGCTCACTCCTCAGCGAGCCGATTTATTTTCAGTATATGGTCTTGCGCGGGAGCTTTCCGCCCTGACCGGTGTGTCGCTTCGTTCTTCCAGCTATAGTAAGCCCCGTGGAGATAGCAAACCGCCAGTTACTGTGCACGTTGTTGATCGTTCATTATGTCCACGCTACATTGCGAAAGTAATCACCGACATCAAACACACTCCTACCCCCCAATGGATGAAAAGCCGTTTGAAGGCTAGCGGCGTGCGACCGATTAATCTCATCGTCGATGTAACTAACTATGTGATGATCGAGACGGGTCAGCCGCTGCATGCATTCGATTTTAATAAGCTGTCCGGAGGGAAGAAAAACGTTTCAGTCCATATACGCCGCGCAGGAAAAGGGGAGACTCTGATAACACTTGATAATAAGGAGAGACGCTTAGACGGGTCTATGCTTGTTATCGCTGACTCAAAGCGAGCCGTTGCCATAGCTGGCGTTATGGGAGGAAGGGACACCGAAGTAGACGGTCGCACATCGAATGTCGTTATCGAATCAGCTATTTTTAACCCAGCGTCAGTTCGGAAAACATCCCAGCGCTTAGGTCTGCGTTCTGAGGCATCAATGAGATTCGAAAAGGGGATCGCCTGGGATTTGCCAGTACGTGCGTCAGAGCGAGTGGCAGAACTTTTGGTGCAGGTTGGCAATGGTAGAGCTACCAGAATTACTGAATCGGCAGGGAAGCCGCCCAAGCCAATCATCACCATTCTTCCCATCAACGATATCGCACGTATTCTCGGTGTACGTATTTCCCCGGCAGAAATGAAAAAATCTCTCGAACGGCTTGGCTGCACGGTAACAATGAGTCCCGATACCCTCAAAGTTACACCACCCCTATGGAGATTCGATTTGGAGATCGGAGCTGATGTTATCGAGGAAATCGGTAGGATGCGCGGGTTTAACTCTTTTCCCGCGACGAAAATTATTGTCGCCGTTGAGCCTGCTCCGATTAATTCCTCGGACACGTGGTCTGAACAGACGCGCGATATACTCGTCGGGCTTGGTTTTTCCGAAGTGCTCATGTATTCGTTTTATGGCACGAAAGATTTCGAGCCATTCGGATCCCATAGTGTCGACCACTATGAAGTGGCGAACCCAATTGATTCTTCGCAGCAGTATCTTCGCACTTCACTATTTCCGAAACTTATCCAGTCAGCGGGGAAGAATTTTCATACCCGCGAGCGTGTCGAACTTTTCGAAATCGGCAAAGTTTTTCACAAATCGTCAGGTGTGTTGCCACATGAACAGACAATGGTTGCGGCGGCATCTTTGTCAAAAACGCAGCCGTTTTATAGACTCAAAGGTGCATGTATGAAATGGTTCACGGCCCTAGGCGTGAAACAGCAAGAAGTCGTATTTTCGAAGGTACAGAAAACGTACGCGCGTGCAGCGGCGTCCATTGCCATCCGCGGGAAACAGGTAGGAGAGATCGTCCTTCTGAACGATCGCACACTTACTACATGTAAGATTCGCGGTGAGGCCGCCGCCATCGAATTATCACTTGATGAGTGTATGAAGTTCTTTTCCCAACGTGGTTCATTTAAAGTTCTGACGCCATTTCCCGCAGTTGAACGGGATCTGTCGTTTATCATACCTCACGAGACTTCCTATGCGACTATCGAGTCGCTCATTCGCGGAGCAGATCCATTAATCATAAACGTACGCGGTTTTGACAGGTACCCCGTTGAAGATAAGAAAAGTATAGCTATACATATTGTCATACAATCTGCAGAGCGGACGCTGACCTCCAGCGAAGTTGATGCAGTGATGCAAAAGGTTGAAAACATACTTACCCATTCATTCGATGTTACGATAAGAAAAGCGGGGTAAATGGGTATGCTCTTTAACATTATTCTCCTTTGCATTGGCTTGCTACTTCTCTATTGGGGCGGTAGTACGCTCATACAGAGCGCACGTAGGACGGCTGGACTTCTGGGCGTATCGGCACTCGTTATTAGCCTGACAGTTGTTGCCTTTTCAACATCAGCTCCCGAACTACTCGTAAGCGTCATGGCATCTTTTCAGGGTGAATCCGGAATTGCCCTTGGTAACGTCATCGGCAGCAACATAGCCAACGTCGGACTTATCCTCGGACTTGCGCTCCTCATTTGGCCCATCAAGTCGGATGAGAAAGTTCTGCGCAAAGAATATCCGCTCCTCATTATTGTGAGCGTTCTCCTTCTTCTTTTTTCACTTGATATGCGTTTAGAGCGCTGGGAAGGATACCTTATGTTACTGCTTTTTCTTCTCTATGTGGTATACTATATATGGACGTCAGAGAAATCAATTGGTGAGAAAATCAAAGGAGTCTTGCCCAAGGATACCCCTGATTTTCGGAAAAAGGTTATTAACGGTATCGTATTCATCTGCCTGTCTGGGGCGGCGCTTATACTCGGTTCAAAACTATTAGTGGATAGTTCGGTCGAGATAGCCCGTGCGGTCGGGGTAAGCGAGTTGGTGATCGGTCTTTCTATTGTCGCCATCGGTACGTCGCTCCCTGAGTTAGCTACGGTCATCACCGCTTCACTGAAACACGACGAGAAAGTCACTCTCGGGACTATCCTCGGCAGTAATATCTTCAATATCCTTCTCATTCTGTCAATCGCGATCATTATCCGGCCGATCACGATACCCGCATCTTTTCTCAGGTTTGACGTACTAATGATGGTTCTTTTCTCACTTGCTGTATATCCCATACTGCCTAAGCAAATTCGCACGACCCGTTTTTTCGGAGTGATATTCCTCGTTTGGTATGGAACATATATTGCTGTTAAATTCATAGTTTAGCTTATGCCCCCAAAGAAAAAACCTGCAACCCCAACGAAACCCCAGGAAGAGAAAAATGAATATACCGCCAAACAAATTGTCGTTTTGGAGGGCTTGGCGCCTGTTCGGAAACGGCCGGGAATGTACATCGGCAATACGGCTTCGGAAGGATTGCATCACCTCGTCTGGGAAGTTGTAGACAACTCTATAGACGAGGCAATGGCCGGATACTGCAAAAACATTGTGGTCACGCTTTTGCCCGAATATAAGGTGTCAGTTGCCGACGATGGACGAGGTATCCCAGTTGAAAAGCACAAACAGACGAGAAAGTCCGCACTGGAAACTGTGATGACCACCTTGCACGCTGGCGGGAAGTTTGGCACGGGCGGCTACAAAGTTTCCGGCGGCTTACATGGCGTAGGGCTTTCGGTAGTGAATGCGCTTTCCGAACACGTAACTGCTGAAGTTCACCGAGACGGCGGGACGTGGCAGATAGATTTCGAACGCGGGAAACCTTTGAAAAAAGTCAGCCGCACTGGTAGCGCGAAGGACACAGGTACCATTATCACCTTCAAACCTGATCCCCAGATTTTTACCGTCCTGGACTACGACATCAGTATTATCCGCGACCACCTTCGTCAGCAGGCATACCTGACAAAAGGTGTCACAATCCGTCTCGTCGATACGCGTGCTGCAAAGAAAAAGGAGGACGCCCTCACCTATACGTTCTATTTCGAGGGCGGTGTGGCGTCATATGTTCAGCATTTGAACTATAACAAGGAGCCAAAGCACGAGACTACTTTTTATGCGGAAAAAGAAGTGAATGGTGTGTTGGTCGAAGTGGCACTCCGTTATACGACTGAGTACAAGGAAACGCTCTATACTTTTGCAAATAACATCTATACTGTCGAAGGCGGCATGCATCTCATAGGGTTTCGAACGGCGCTTACTCGCGCACTGAATTCCTACGCTCGTAAACAGGAGTTGTTGAAAGAAAAAGAGGACAATCTTTCTGGAGAAGACGTCAGGGAAGGTTTGACTGCCGTCGTCAGCGTCAAATTAAAAAATCCGCAGTTCGAAGGCCAGACAAAGGCCAAGCTAGGAAACGTAGAAGCCAAGTCTGCCGTTGATCAGGTTACCTCTGATAGCCTGTTGACGTATCTTGAAGAACACCCACGTGATGCCGAAGCCATCATTGGCAAATGCGTTCTCGCTCAGCGCGCCCGTATCGCCGCTCGAACGGCGAGAGACACAGTCTTACGAAAGGGTGCCCTCGAAGGATTTATGCTTCCTGGGAAGCTTGCAGACTGTTCTACACGGGATCCGAAACGTTCCGAACTATTCATTGTCGAAGGTGATTCCGCCGGTGGGTCGGCTAAGCAGGGCCGTGATCGCAATTTTCAAGCCATCCTTCCCCTTCGAGGAAAGATACTTAATGTTGAGCGGGCGCGACTCGATAAAATGCTTGCGAATAACGAGATTAAGTCACTTATTATTGCGATGGGCACCAATATCGGTGAACAGTTTGACATGACGAAGCTTCGGTATGATCGGATTGTGATCATGACAGATGCTGATGTGGACGGTGCGCATATCCGCACGCTCTTACTCACTTTGTTCTATCGCTACTTTAGACAGCTGATTCTTGAGGGGCATCTGTATATTGCCGAACCGCCGTTGTATCGGTTACAGGTTGGTAAGGAAATTCGCTATGTCTATGATGCTGAGGAGCTTGAGAACGCTCAGAAAGAGCTCGTCGTCGAAATGAAGAAAGGAAAACAGAAGCCGAAAAAGCAAGTTTCTGAACCGCCCGATGTTGAAGGGATATTGGAGATGGTTGAAACATCCTCGGTGTCTATTCAACGGTATAAAGGGCTGGGTGAAATGAATCCTCACCAGCTTTGGGAGACCACGATGGATCCGAGTAGACGACAGATGAGCCAGGTCACCATTGACGATGCCGAGAAAGCTGATCAAGTCTTCGATGTGCTTATGGGCGATGAAGTAGCTCCCCGAAAAAAATTCATACACCTGCGAGCCAAGGAAGTGAAGAACCTGGATATCTAAGGGTGGTCATTTGACCCCGTGAGAAAATTTTTATAAAAACTTTTTCTTATATTATAGGTTCAACTACACAGTAACCATGCTTAGCAGCGACAGTGATCTGTAAATTTTCTAACGGGGTTGACAAGGTAGATGGGGTTGCTTTATTATGTGGATAGAACCCCGCGAGGGGCTTTTTAGGACCATCAATTTTCATTATGGCATTCAATATAGCCCAATATATTAGAGAATCACGGGATGAACTTCGCAAAGTACTCTGGCCTTCGCGCAAAGAGACCTTACGACACACCCTGTTGGTGATTGGCGTCTCGCTCGGAGTGGCCATATTTCTTGGCATTGCGGATTTTCTTCTCAATTTCGCGGTAGCCCGGTTTCTCGCGTAAATTCTTTCGCACACTATGCCTAAGCAGACATTAAAGCAGGGAAGAAAGTGGTATGTCCTTCACACCTACTCTGGGTATGAAGAAAATGTGTCGCGTAATCTTCGGCAGCGCATTGAGTCAATGGACATGCAAGACAGAATATTCAGCGTATTGATTCCGACTGAGAATAAGATTAAGATAAGAAATGGCAAGCGCCGCATAGTCACTGAAAAAATATTCCCCGGGTATGTGCTAGTCGAAATGATAGTCACGGATGACTCGTGGTACGTTGTGCGAAATACGCCGAATGTCACCGGCTTTGTTGGTTCTGGTACGACGCCGACCCCTATTTCAGAAGACGAAGTCAAGGAAATTCAGCGACGCATGGGCATTGAAGAACCGAAGTACAAAATCGACGTCACTGTCGGCACACCAGTCAAGATTACAGACGGGCCATTCAAAGAATTCGAAGGAAAAGTTAGTGAAATTGACGAGGCTCGCGGTAAGGTAAAGGTGTTGGTGTCGATGTTCGGCCGTGAAACTCCTGTCGAGCTCGACTTTCTCCAAGTAAAAAAGATATAATTATGGCTGAAAAAAAGATAAAAGCATTAGTCAAACTGCAGCTAGCTGCAGGGAAAGCAACCCCGGCGCCGCCTGTCGGACCCGCACTCGGACAGCATGGGATTAACATGCAGGATTTTTGTACGAAGTTTAACGCACAGACAAAGGATAAACACGGCGATATCGTGCCTGTAGTGATCACTATCTTTGAAGACAGGACGTTTACCTTTATCATGAAGACGCCACCTGCCGCGGAGCTTTTAAAAAAGGCTGCTGGCATCGAAAAGGGAACGAACAATCCATTGACTACGAAAGTCGGCTCGGTAACTCGTCAGCAAATAAAGGAGATAGCTGAGAAAAAAATGCCCGACCTCAACGCAAAAAACATCGAAGGCGCAATGCGCATCATTGAAGGCACTGCGCGTAGTTTAGGATTAACCGTTAAGGAATAATCATATGTCAGAATCATTTCTTCCGTTCATTTCGTTCCTCATCCCCATCGGTGGACTCGCGCTGATCGCCTTCGCCGTTGCCGCTGTCATTGAAGGAAAAACTAGCCATGAAAGGGGATCGGTCATCCGGAACATATATTTTTATTTGACCTCGGTAGTTACGTTATCATTAGTTGTAGGGTCCGTCATATTCTTAGTGAACATGGCCCTGGTCTCATGGGTTTTTACGAATGCTGATTCAAATATTGCATCTAAGGTTGGCCCTCCACCATCACTCTATCTTTCAGTGTCAAGTAAGCCCATTGATCAGCCCACTGCGCTCACCTGCTCCGGGGATTGCGAACTCACTGATGCGGACAAGGAGTCTCTGTGATGCCATCGCAGCACTCTCATTTCTTATTGTCGCCCTGCCTTTTTTCCTGATTCACTTCCGCACGGTACAGAAGGATGCGCGGTCGCTGTCTTCGGATGAGCGTGGGATGATCCGTCCGACCTACTTCTACTTCGTCTCCCTTACTTCACTGTTGATGGTGGTTGTTGCTGGGGGCATTCTGATCAATTTGGGTTTGCGCACGTGGGTATTTCCAGCTGTGCAACAGGCAGAACGCGTCAGTCGCAGTAGTTCGATTGCTTTCCCCGTTGGATCCATGGAGTCAATAGGTGCTGACAGTGTAGTGAACTGCGCCGAGAAGTGCGATTTGTCCGATGATACTGTCGCGCTGTCGAAGGAATGGAAAGACGATTATCAAACATGGCAGAACGGCACCTACGACTCTGCAGACACGACACAGCGCGATGCAGCTCTCGCTATCCCATTCGTACTACTCGGTATTCCGCTTTTCTGGTACCACTGGAAGGTGACGAGGACTGAATCAAAATCCCAAATAACTCCCGAAAAGACTTAATCACTTATTTTGTGGGACCCCGCGAAGCGGGGGCTTGCACCACGAAACACTATGCGATCAAAACGTTTTAGGGAAGCAGAAAAACTTATCGACAGCTCAAAGAAGTATTCTATTGACGAGGCTGTTGATTTGGTCAAGAAAACATCAAACGTAAAGTTTGACGCGGCCGTCGAACTTCACTGTCGTTTGGGCATTGAGCCGACAAAAGCCGACCAAGTGGTCCGAGGGACTGTCACCTTACCCCATGGCACTGGGAAAAAGAAAAAAATAGCTGTCTTCGCTGAAGGGAAAGATGCCGAAGCCGCAAAGAAAGCTGGCGCAGATGTTGTCGGAGGAGCCGAACTCATCAAGGAAATAAAGCAAAAAGGCGGAGCTGACTTCGAAGTTGCTGTCGCCCATCCTTCAATGATGAAACACCTCGGGCAAATTGCTAAGATACTTGGTCCCAAAGGGCTAATGCCGAACCCAAAAAGTGAAACCGTTGCTTCAGATGTTGCAAAAGCGGTGAAAGAGCTCCAAGGGGGAAAGTTGACATTCCGCAATGATGAGACCGGGAACATCCATCAAATTATTGGAAAGGTGTCATTTGATCCGAAAAACTTGGCCGCTAATCTGACGGCATTTCTCGAAGCGCTGAAAAAAGCCAAGCCCCAGGGTGTTAAAGGAACCTATCTCCTAACTGCGACTGTGTGTTCGTCAATGGGGCCGAGTATCCGACTCGCATTGTAATAATCACCCTATGCCAAAACGATCGAATTATATCTCATGGGATGAATGCTTCATGCGGATGGCGCATGTCATTGCGGAGCGTTCAAAAGACCCGAGCACGCAGGGAGGCGCCGTGATTGTCAATCTTTCAAAAATCATTGTTGGCATCGGTTATAACGGTTTCCCGCGTGGATTGAACGACGACGAGTTTCCATGGGAGCGTCAGGGTGACTTTCTCGACACGAAATATGCCTACGTCGTCCATGCTGAGGAAAATGCCATCTACAATGCTAACGCTCGAACTGACGATTGCATTATTTATACAACACTTTTCCCATGCAATGAATGCGCCAAAACACTGATTCAGAACGGGATCAAACAAGTGGTGTATGAAAGTGATAAATACCATGATGAGGACATCTGGAAAGCGTCGAGGCGGATGCTTGACGCGGCTGGCATCGCGTACCGTCAATACTCGTCAGAGTGGGCGAAAAAATAATTTCTCAGGCCCCCTATGATTATTGGGCTGACGGGTCTTCCCGCCGCCGGCAAAGGAACCATCGTTAAGTACCTCGTTGAAAAGTACCAGGCGAGGCAGATTCGGTTTTCCGACCCACTACGCGACATGATACACCGTGTATACCAGGAACAGACCAGGGAAAGTATGTCGCATTTCGGAACGTTTGTACGAAAGGAATTTGGCGAGGATATTCTCGTGAAAACGCTTTTGCACGACATCGAAAAGATGGAGGGCAGCCTCTTTGTACTGGATGGGATGCGTTTTTTGAATGAATTTGATACGCTCTCACGGGAAGCCGAATTCAGCATGTGGGCGGTAGATACCGAGTTATCGAAGCGCTATGAACGCATCGTTAAACGCGGTGAAAACACCAGCGATAACACCCTCTCCCGTGAACAGTTCGAGAAACAACACGAGCTCCCAACCGAAGTCCATATACCCACCCTGATGGACAAAGCGCACGCGCGTATCAATAACAACGGAACTTTTGAGCAGCTGTACGCACAGGTAGACCTGCTCATGAAAGGAATGGCCAGATGAGGTTGGAGATAAAAAAACTCTTTCCCGATGTAAAGCTGCCGTCGTATTCGCATGACCAGGATGCGGCGTTTGACGTGTATTCAAACGAAGACTATACACTCAAACCCGGCGAGCGCCATCATTTCGGCCTCGGGTTTTCAGCTGAATTTGACGTTGGTTATGGTTGTTTCATATGGGACCGTGGCGGGCTGGCTTCCAAAAAAGGCGTCACATCCGCGAAAGGGATTACTCCCGCGAATGGACGCCTTTGTCCTTTTC
>LCPQ01000007.1 GCA_001003705.1 Parcubacteria group bacterium GW2011_GWA2_48_9
AAAAAAGAAGTCGAAATTTTTATTCCAAGGTAAGTAGGGTGCGCACTGCGCACCATCTTTAAAATTAAATCACTTTTGAATTTTTGGCATGCTTATTGGGGGCGGTTGGATATATAGGGGTTTTAAGTTAAACCATTTAAACTCTTCTTTGTTCCCTGATTTTAAATGTTTGTATGTGTGGCGAGCCAAATTCAGGTCCAGTAAGAATCTCAGCTTGTCCGTCACCATCGATGTCTGCAGTAGTCACTTTAATACCATTACGGAAAGCCCGATCATAGGCGAAGAAATTGGCGACAATCTGCCCATTTGGCCGATGAACAGTCACTTGTGCACCGCCGCCCTTTCCGGCAGTGACAATAATCTCGTTTTTGCCGTCGCCGTTTACATCATCGCAGGCTACATACGCGCCTCCACGAAATTTTCCGTCAAGCGCAAAGAAACTCGGCAATACTTCATTACCGTCCCCATCGAAAATTCTGATGTGGGGGCCGCCCCCGGGACCCGGGGCAGTAATGATTTCTTCCTTCGCATCCCCTTTGACATCACACACTGTTACCCGCACACCTGATCGTAAAAATGCAAAGTAGGCAAAGAAGCGTTTCAACACTGTCCCTTGATCATTCGCTATAACAACCTCCGGAGCGAGTCCAACACCTGTGCCTACGACGATCTCATCCTTTGAATTCCCGCTCACGTTACCCGTATCGGTGTCAAAACCCCCGCGGACCGCCTGGTCATACGCGAAAAAACTGAAACCTGGAGCAACCTTGACTGTGTACGGATTCGTCACCGTAGCTTCACTCTTTCCTGAATACGGATAGTATGTGCCCGAGGTAGTGCCGTTTGTATTCGTCAGTGTCAATGCTCGCTCCAGGGTGATTTTCTGGCCATCACTATTAATAACCGTAATGTCATAGACTCCGGCAGCCATCGGCCCGAGCGGCAACCGTACCGATAAAGAGGTGCCGGACTGAACATATGTTTTGTCGGATTTATAATCCCCAAAGTACGTCTCGGCGCCGTAGCGGAAATTCGTACCGTTCACTTGGACATGGAGTCCGAAGCCCTGCTCCCAAGTGGGATTGACGAGAGTCGGAGAAACTCCGCCGAGGGTTGGCGCTGGTTCAGTGAAAGGTGCGTCACCGGCAATATCGACCTGACGAATCACGTCATTCCAAGAATCGGCAACATATAATTTCTCATTCTGGAGATCGACGTTGAATCCTTTTAAGTTATAAAACTCGGCAACGGAGGCAGACCCGTTCACTAAACCGGATTTGCCCGATCCGGCAACCAATTTGGTCACGCCAGCCGATACATCGTACGTTCTAATACGCCCCGACCCCGCTTCGGTAAAATACACATCCCCGTTCGACATGACTCGCACGTACTCGGGAAACGATAGTACGGCTTTCGAAGCTTGCGCGTCCAGATACCCGCCAACGCCCGTTCCCAGAATCGTTGAGACAGTGTTTGTCGATAAATCAATTTTGCGGATTCGGTGATTATTAGTGTCTGCTACATACAGATACCTTCCCGACGAATCAATTGCCAGTCCGTATGGCCGGTTAAACTTTGCTCCTGAACCGGCGCCATCAGCGAATCCCGCCGTGCCTGAACCGGCAATAAACCAGGTGTACCCGTCCGAAATGCGGACCTTCCTGATGCGATTGTTCCCCGTGTCAGAAACGTAGAGATACGCGTTACTCGAGTCAATGACGATGCCGCCGGGATTTTTAAAATACGAACAGCCGCTTGTACCGGTTGTTAACACTCCGCTACACTTAGTCCCCTCCTGGTACCCGTTGTTTTGTGATCCGTTGGTATTGATGAGACCGGCGCCGGTGACTAAGTAACTGGACACGGGGCTGGTTTCGAGATTTACCCCGCGTATGCGGTTATTCCAGCGGTCGGCGACGTACAGCCTGGTGCCCGTAGCGTTAACCGTGATAGCTTCAGGACCGCTGAAACGCATAGGTAAGGCGCCATAGTCAGTCCCTTCTCGGTAGTTATCCACGGCATCACCTATCACATGAGTCACAGCGCCAGTGGAGGTATTAAATTTCCTGATACGATTATTTTCTGAGAAAAAAACGAAGGTACCATTCGGATCGGCAACGAGATCTTTGGGCCTTGCGATCAGTGCATCGATTCCCGTCTTGTTCTGAAAACGCTCTTTGCCGGCGAATTTTGCATCAGTGTCACTATTTGTCAACAGAAACTGGTGAATTGTTCCGAGGCCATTCATGAGCGCATAGAGATATCCATTTTTGATCGCTAGCGCACCCGGGAAAATCATGGTTTGTTGTCGCTGGTCTGAAGCAAAAAGCGAGGTGGTATTGTTTGAAAGATTTATTTTTCGGATACGATCTGTTACGAAGCCGTCATGGTCGGTAACATAGAGCGTCGTACCATTCAACGCGAGACCCCAGATATTTTGAAACCTCGCCGACGTTCCCGCGCCTTCGGCGTATCCTGCGGTGCCATTTCCCGCAATGACGCTTACTGCTCCATTTGATGTCGCTACGGAAATCACCCGATGATTACCATTGTCTGCAACGTACATAGTCGTGCCGGCCGCGTTGACGACCAGCTTCCGCGGGTCATTCACGCCGGTAGTGACAGTCGACACCGATCCGCCAGACGTACTCACCTTCTTTATGGCATTGTTGCCAGAATCGGATATGTAGAGCGTCGAGCCGTAGACTGCCAACCCCTGCGGATTGTTCAAACCCGATGAAACAAGTGTCGAGACTGTTCCTCCGCTAATTTTTCTGATTACGTTGTTACCGGAATCAGCCACATAAACAGCGCCATTTGAGCCAACCGCAATACCGCGTGGGGAAAAAAACTCTGCTGACGCATTCGCTCCATTTATTAAACCAACCGAACCGGTGCCCGCAAACGTGCTGACAACGCCGTTAGTCGCAATCTTGCGGATGGAGTGATCAAATGTATCTGCGAGATAAAAGTTTCCCGTGCTATCCACCGCCATATCTTCTGGAAAATCGAAATATGCATTTAGCGCTTGACCGCCGTCGCCGGCAGATATTTGGCCGATAAATGTGCTCACATTCCCAAATGCAGCATCAGCCGTTGGCGGTGCATACGAAAAAGCCATGAGCAACATGCCCAAGCCTATAAAAATACTTCCAACGCGTTTGAGTACCATAATCAACTGTTGATGTCTATTTTTCTTTTTATTCTTGCTCTAGTATATCACAAAAATGTGAAAAAAGCAAGCGAAAAACAAACAAAAAACCCGTAGGCCGGAATCCCCATTCCGGCCATTCCAAATCGCGGGGTTAGGCCTGCCCGCCAAAGCTTCGCTTGGCGATGCGGGCGGGGAACCCCGCGCTACGCGTATTTAATGCAACGAGCTTGCCGACGAGCAGGCTTGCTGGCTTGCCAAAAGCCAATCCGCAATTCGCCAACTCGCATAACCAGCTCACCAACTTCCCTCTATCGCTGTACTCGATAAATACTCACATCCGAATTCTCAAAAACCACATTCGCTTTCAGTGTAATGAGCCCCCCTTTCCGTTCAAAAGGTCCGACAAAAATATATGAAATGTTGTTGTCTGAGAGTAGGGCATCTTGTTCGTCAAAAGTCATCCTCCCTGAAAAAAAATCTTCCGCAAGAAAATGCTTATCAACCGCATGTACTGTTTGTGCACCGTGGCCGAGAAATACGGTGTTACCGGAAACTCGTGGGATAAAATTTCCTGTCCCCCATGTTGAAAGCACGACATCTTCTCTGGCCGTATTATCCTCAAGCCACTCCATCGCTTCAACCATGCCGTCGGTGAAGTAAAATGGAAAACTGCCAGACTGGACATTACGAACATCATACAGAACATGGGTGACGGTAGTTAACCCCATAATAACGATTGAAAGTGTCATTAATCCCCACCTGAATACAGCTGTTAACCGTGTACTGCCGCCAAGTGCTATTTTCACGATAGACCAAATTCGTTCTAACCCAACTACGGTGAAAAGAACGAGGGTAACAATCGCACCTTCCACGAGCCGCCGTTGGAACGAAATGGGAAAATACAACATAACGGGCAGGACGACTGCCCATGCGATCGGGAGTAACCAGTCTGAAGCTCTGCGTACATGCCCTGTGCGCATTGCTTCAATAATTCCTAGGATCGCGAGCATGAGTACAAATCCGAACCCAACTACATAAGCGATCGGACTGGGGGAAAGCATGGAGAATGTTGCATGTTCGGCAAATACAGGGTCTTGGAGCAGCCAAACATGGTACGCCGCAGGCACGGCAATAAATGCTCCGACCACCACAAGCGGGAGAAATGCCTTTCGCCCAAGTGTAATAAAAAGATATAGAGCCGCGACAAACGCGACAATCACGGAATCGTATGGGTGGATCAGCGCTAGGATTAAGCTTAGAAATCCCGCAGTGACTAGCAAGCGCCAACGCCTGTCGTGTTGGTAGCTGATTAGTAAGAGAAATATAGCCAGCATGAGCGCAATAGAAAACGCAAACACTGCCGGCCACATCATCGAGTACCCAATTGTCGCTTCAGGGAGTTCGACGTCAACTGGTCGCCACTTAAATGCAGGCCAAATCCTAAAAGCAAACATCAGAAAACCGAACCCGCCCGCTACGCACGACAATACAAGCGCAAAAAGCCGTTTGCGTACTGCGACAAAATACCTCGAGTAAAAAACATACAGCATGAACACGAGCGTTATGACGGCGAGCGCTTGAGTACCGTACCAGACGATTTCCAGTGGAACGCCGGCGCGGACTAACAATCCCATCACGAGAAATAGCGGGTGGAAAAAGGCCTGCACATGGGGTTCATGCGTGTATTTTATTTGAAATAATATGTTTCCTTCGGCCGCCTGGCGTATCCACGTGAAGTAGGTGTTCGCATCTTGGTAAATCGGATATCCGGTCATCATGTACTGTTTCCCTTCCGGTTCGGACGCGTAGCCAACGATGTGCGGCAAAAGTGAAAATGTCACCATCACGACCGCCCAGGCAGCGACATAGAGCCACTCTTTTTTTGATATTGAAACGCCAAACATAGTAATGCTTGTATGGTAGCGGAGACACGTAAATAAAAGAAGAGGGGGCAACCAGATGGTTGCCCCCAATGAACGATCAATGCGAAGTCGAGCTAAGCTCGACGAGTCAACTACACGCCCCAGAATATCCTGAGATTGAATCCTCCCGCGTTGTCGGAGAAATTCGAATCCCGGATTCCGAGGCCGATGTCTACTGGCTCATCGCTGTTGCGATCCAGCTGGATCTCTGCGCGCCAGACTCCATGGACTCTCTGCCAGTTCAATCGGCGATATTCTGGCGGACGAAGGTCCCCGACAAGGCTGGATACCGGCGACAGTCGGATGAACACCTCCCCATGATTCATGGGTGGTATCCCTGCTGCCAGATCAGCACCCGCGGGGTGTAGTGGATTACCGCATGGAGCGACAACAGGGTGAGCTCCGACGCCCACCAATGATCCCCATCCTTCGATGGTGATCTTTGCATCACCGGGAACCTCGCCCAGGGCAATTCCGCTTGCACTCTGGCTTGAGATATATGGCTCCAATGTCTGGGGCATATATTCATCCACATGCGGAGCGGGTTTTGCGCCTGCGACGACCTCGTCGTGCGACTTGATGTCGCGCATGCGACGAGCGATGTTGGGATGGTACGGAGTAGTCCTCCGTTCCCCCCAAACGTGCTCACTACGCCCTTCATCGACGGCTGACTGTTTATCCCAGTCAGACTCGTCTGTTGAAGTGGCGGCGACCATGATGGGTTCCTTCGCGGGAACCATGTCAGGGTCAGTCACGTAGATCGGCGGATGCCCACCCATCAGTAGGTAGTTGTTGAAATCAACGGAATCTTCCAGTGTCACCCGAAAGTCACCATTGAAATCTCCAACCGGCTGCTTAAACGGTCCGATGGTCGCGCGGAGTGTCCATTCGCGCGGCCCGATCGTGATCATCGTATCGACCGTGCCATCTCCAAGCTCGGAGACGACAGTGTCCGCAGTCGATCTGAAGTACATCGGGAATGCCCGCAGGTCATCTAAGCCCGGCATCCCTCCACGTCCGTTGATGTCCATGAGAGCGAACGCGGTGTCGGCGGCAGACGGAATACCATCTCCGTCGCGGTCCTCTTTCTTGAAGGTGGCCTTGTTGTAGTTTCGGCGTACGGTCTGAACCTCAGACCAGTCGTTGACGCCGTTCGGGACAATCATCGCTACATTGTAGAAGCCCGAGCGACCCGCCCGAACGAATTCCCCGACGCCGTTGATTCCGTGGTTCTCAAAACCCACGACGATGAAATACAAGAGTCCGCAAGCGAAGTAGATGAATGTACTACCGATCATAAGCGATTCCGCCCAGTGACCGATCGTCCACTTCCCCTTCCTTCCTCGCTCGGATGAATCCTTCGTGAGCAGCGCGATGAACAAGGTCAGGTTGAATGTGAACCAGAATTTCAGCCCAAACGCATAGGGCTGGAATTCCATGATCCAGAACATGTACATACACACCCAGAGGATGCCTTTCGCAAAAGCACCGCCAAGGCGCTTCTGCTGATCACGCAATTCCTCCAGTTGCTTCTGGTAGTTCGCACTCGCCGGATCGAGTTTACTGATCTCATCCTTCTTCTTGAACACGTGCACGAGTGCACGTATGGTCAAAAGGTAGAGGAAGAAGATCGTGAGACCGACTGTGCAAGAGAGTCCTGCCACTAACACAATGAACGATGAATCGTTCTGCATTGTGGTGGTATACAGGATGAGGAATCCGGTCAGACATGCTGCCGTCACGACCGTGTATACCAAACCCGTAAACACTGCTGGCGGTAAACTGCGAACGAAGTGCCAGAATCGTGCCCACCGACCGGCTCCCCGAGGACGACGTGATCTGGGCGTGGTAGCGGACTGCGCGGTAGCCGCACACAGTTGTGCGCGTCTCAAGCGGTACCCGACATACCCCACCACCGCTGAAACCAGGGCGGTAAAGAATATCAGCGCCCCGAAGTCATGGTGGACGAGGTACCCAGTCATAATTCCGATGAAGTACAGGGTTAACCCTGCTCCCATGAAGGTCGCGGTCGAGAAGACCACGAACTTTGTGATCATGAGTGCGCGGTGGAACACATTCTCCCCAACTTTCCAGCCGAGGAGTGTTGTCTTGCGCCCCGTCTGTGTCCCCACGGCACCCAAACCAAGGAGTGCCATGATGAACAAAAAGGGCATCGAGATGTACATCGACGTCTCGTCGATACTATCGAGGAAACTTGCCGCTGGTTTGTCCAGCCAATCGGCCACTTTACGGAAGAAGCTTGACGCCTGCTTCCGCTGCTTTCCGGACTTCGACTTATCGTCGTCATCCGTCGGGGCTCCAGTTGGAGCTCCCGTCGTATTTGTTGCCTGGGTATCCGACATGGTAGTGAATCTCCTTATGATGAGAACGCATGCCGCCAGCTTCTCGGATTGAATCCGATCTTCTTGCGGCGTTCACGAATACCATCGGTATCCGTTTGGACTCTTGTGACAACCTTCTGGACTGCATCGGCGCCAGCGGTGTCTTTCTTCGAGAGGTACTGGTACAGCGTGGTAACCTTGTCGTAGATTTCTTTCTTCACGGCAAGGACACCATTCTTGGCACGATCGAGGAACAAGTGACCGTGCTTTGACATATGCGTGATCAGCGCCTCTTTCTCGATGGCTTTGAGCTCACGCAATTTCGGATCACGCTCGATGAGCTCCTCGACGCTGCTCACGGCCAACTTCGCCGTGATGAGCGCCATAAGCCAGAGAATGATCATCCTTCTTTTCCTTTTCAGGGGTATCAGCCATGACTTACCATCCTTCTTTCAGTTACGGTGTGGTGGTTGCTGGTAGCGGTGCAGCAGCTACCTGACGAGCCGCATACCAGGCATCAAAAGCGCTTTCCGCTTGATCGCACCTGGCTCTCGCGGCTTTCAACTGTCTATCGGTGACTGGTGAGGTTTCGGCTCTATCGAATAAGATCCCTGAAGCCCACCCAGCTGCCTGCTTGCCAAGGTCGATGCGTACACCGAAGAAATGCCGACGTTTCTTGATTGAACGCCTGGACACTTTTCGTAGCATGCTGACTGAACGCTTCACCCTCTCCGAGTTACCATCACCATACATGCGAGCGAGGACTCGGTAATACCGAGCCTCGTCCTCATCACTGTCAAATGCGGTATCGCACGTGACATCAATGATCCGCTCACAGGCCTGGGTATCGACCCGGGCGAGTTCTTCCAGCATCTTCGACGCAGCGTCGATAAGGTCATCATCGACGCCAGTCTTCTTAACCTTATGGACTTCCGGATCGTCCTTCAGCCCGATAAGATCGAGAAGATCGACTATTCTTCCTCCGACACTCCCCAAAAGAACGTCTTCAGCGAAATTCTGAAGAGCGGCTGGGGTATAGGAGGCGAGCTTGATGATGATGAGGTTTCGAACACTGCTTGGTTGAACTCTCAGCAGCGCAGTCTTCATTGGAAAACGGAGTGTATCGGACAGAGCTGTTATCTTCTGCCGACCCAAGACAAGCGGATTCTGTTCTTGCCTGCCCTGACTCCCATCTCGTTGTGGTGGTCTTCCTCTCTGTGGTCTCATATCTTCCTCACTGGTAACCCCGCCTCGTGGCCTGAAAAAGTCCTCGAGCAGGGGGTTAACTGCGGCTCTCCACTGACTGGGTATACGGTCTGCCCATTCGCGGACGCCCTGTTCGATTGCTTCGCCACCCGGGAGCTCGAGTATCTTTCTGAACTCCCCGATGACCTGGTCAGTACCTGGTGACTCGCTTAACTTCGCGATCACCCTCGGACCGACTCTTGCGACGATGGTTCTGATGAAGGTGCCGCCTATGAATGACTTGTGCGGCATAGTTCATCACCCCCTTCGTCATACTGCACTGTGAGGATCATGGTCTCACCCCTTCCTCATGGGTTGATAGTTTGGTCCCGCTCGAAAGCAGGCGCGGATACAAATCCACATGCGCATCGTATGCGCTCCTTTCTCCTCCCATATGGGGGGGTGAGTATTGGTTTATGAACCAGTTAATTGACTTCGCATTGTCAAAGAGCCTGTTACAAAAGCCCTTTGTTTTGTACCTTGTGATGTTTCGAAAAATCTCATCACAAAGCCACCCACCGTACCACAAAATATGCTGTTTTGTCAAGCCCTTTGATAGTACGAATGTATGAATTCTCTACGAGTATACAAATAAGAAGTTCGGAACTTTCCACGAACCTGATTCGTAGAGGTTTAATGGATTCGTACATTCGTAACAGAAAAGGGCCACACCTGTGTGATGCAGCCCTTCAGGACAGAGCAAATTGAGGTTACGCTGCTTTGTTTCGCAACGTTTCGCTCAGCGCAGTGAGCACATGCGCGGGGAGACCCTGCCGTGCGGCCGTCTCGTCGTTGTCATACCGTCGAACGAGCGCATAGGCCTCCGAAAACACGAGTGTCTCTTCTGACACCTTCGCAGCAGCCACCATCTGATTCGCGCGCTGGATGTCGCCCGCGACGTCCAAACTCTGCGCGAGCTTTTCGATCCATTGAGAGAGAATTTCATTCAGCTTCATCTGGATCTGTTCATCGAAGTCGATGCGCGCGATCGGTACGACTTTCAGAACGATGCCGTCTTGTCTCAAGACCGGTGCGATGGAGTCAAAGACTTTCTGTACGACTTGGATTCGGATCGCCGTTGCGATATCCGACTGACCCTGACGGACGCCGCCACTCAAGTCGACAAACGTTCCTTGTTCCAGAGATTTACGGAGGTTATCGAGCAATTGGTAGAGAGAGATGCCGATCAGTTCATCGTGTCGATAAGCCGACACGAGTGTTTCGACGGCCTGGGAAACCATCGACCTGATCTTGTCTTCATCCACCTGCGCCCGCAAGTTGTCGTATGCGAGCAACAGCCTGCCGTCAAACCATCTCCAGAATGTTCGCACTTCGTCTCGCGCCCGCGCGGGATAGAAGAAGCACTGGATAGCGAACTTCATCGTCATCCCGTCCGCTGACAAGTGGACAATGGGAATCAGGAAGTCGCGCTCCCGTACGTCAATCGCCTTGACCCGGCAAATGAACGGCACGTAGAATACCAACCCTTCGGGAAGTCCAATAGGTTTGCGACTGCCAAGAAAGACGAGCAATCCCCGATGCGCCTCCGGAACGACAGTCGACCCGAAGAAAAACATGACCGTAACGAAGATGATGGCATCCCACACGATGTTCGTGCGAACAGCGTATAGGAGGGCAATCCATGCCCCGAAGAGGATCACCTGCATAAAGGCTACGAGGTGGTTTCTCCTCTCCGGTGAAAAACTGGGAGTAAGACTTGTAGTAGCGTTTCGAAACGCTTTGATAATGCTGCGCTTCGGGCGGGATCCTCCGGTCGTGTCCATCGGACCCCCGTTACTCATGGCGAACCTCCTTCGCGTTGAATGTGATGAACCGTATTACTACTGTTGATTTTCGCGCTACCTTACCCCGAATCGGTTTATTTGTCAACCCCGAAAATTGCGTTAATAGAAAAGTAGTTTGATTAGTTTTGTATCCATAAGTTGATATGGCATATGGTGATATTTCTTTGGTAACCGAGCTTTAATGGGATTAAATCGGATGTATTCGACGACGGTGTAGAGATATGCGTCAGTATTGACGGTGCGGGAGTAAAATCGCGGTTGAAGGACGGAATAATTGATACCGAATTTTTGGCGTATTTCGGTGGCGAAATAGGATTTAATACCGTGTATCAATTCGGAAACATTTTTTCCCCGAGCGCACCCGTCCCTGGGTGCGATCGGATAAACTTTGCCGATCGCGGACGCAGAGGCCCGCGCTCGGGGAATATGGATGTCCCCGGCTCCGATGATGGGGGTTTGTTGACACGTCAACACGTGCACGTGGTCCGGCATGATTTGGTATGCTAAAATGTTGAACCGTTTCAACCGGCCGGCATTGAATATTATTCTCGACAACATTTCCGCATATTCTCCATCCTCAAATATCTTTAAATCAACTCGCGTTCGGAACGTGACAAAATACGGATATTGGTCAAGGTATATTCTTCGTTGGGTCATATTACTTCATCCAAACTTTATGTCCATCACTCACCAACGTAATCCTCCCAAGCTGGTCATTTCTCAATACTTCAACGTCCGCCGCGTCTAATCTCTCGAGCACTTCCTCATGCGGATGTCCAAACGAGTTGTCTTTCCCAGCCTGAATGACGCCAATATCGGGAGTAACGGCTTCAATAAACTCGCTTGAGGACGACGACCTGCTCCCGTGGTGACCGATCTTCAAAACGTCCGCTGAAACATCCACACCCCTGTGCAATAACTGCTTCTCAACCTCGCTGCTCGCATCTCCGGTAAAAAGAAACATCTCGCTACCATAGACAAGTTTGAGCTGGACTGAAGTGTCATTGACGTCTTCGAAACTTTTTCCGCTCAAATTTTCAAACGGGTATAGCACGCCAATCCGTACCTCACCGAAGTCGAGCTCAGTGCCGCCAATGGCTGTAAGAATGTTGGCGAGTTCATGTGCAACCGAATCTTCCCAAGCACGGAATCCTGCGCTTTCTCCAACGACACCTGTGTAAAGAACGTTTCGAACATCATACCGGTGAAGAACCTCAATCTGGCCAGTTACATGATCTGCGTCTCCGTGCGTCAGCACCATGAGATCAATCGTACGTTCGTAGAATGGCAATGCCCGCCCAAGTTCTGCGAGCACTGATGTATCGGGTCCGCCGTCGATGAGAATAACTTGCCCGGAAGGTGTTTCAATGAGAATACTGTCACCCTGGCCGACATTAAGAAATGTTACTTCGAGGAGGTCATTTTTTTGAAAATACGCAATTGAAAAAAGAGTTGCGAGAATAGCCGTTACTCCTAAAAGATATATGCCTATTTTCTTGCGTTTATTCTCAATCATATACTTTGACGAAAAGACATAAAAAATGGTATTCTTATCCTTAGATAAGGAGTAGATACTTTGTCCTCGTGACCAATATTTAATCTTTCAATACAACGCGTATGACCAAACGTGTGCAAGAGATCTTGAGCTGGTATGAAGCGCAGCCGAAAGCCGTCCGTACAAACCTGCAGAGAATTCTAGAGCATGGCCGTCTCGGCGGCACCGGAAGATTGGTCATCCTTCCCGTCGACCAGGGCGTGGAACACGGGCCCGATCGTTCGTTCGCCGCAAATCCCGCCGGATACGATCCTCTGTATCATTTTAAACTAGCAGTGGAAGCCGGATGCAGTGCGCATGCGGCGCCGCTTGGTGCGCTGGAAATGGGTGCGCATCTCTATGCCGATAAAATTCCGCTTATCTTGAAGGCAAACGGCAGCGAAGGGCTTTCTAAGACATCCGACGCATTTTCAACGCTATTTGCTACAGTCGATGACGCCGTCCGGCTCGGCTGCGCGGCAATCGGATACACCATCTACCCGGGGTCTGCCTTAAGCCCGCAGATGTACCAAATCTTGCGCGACCTCATCGCTGAAGCAAGAAGTAAGGGTCTCGTGTCAGTTGTCTGGGCGTATCCGAGGGGTTCGGGACTCCCGTCAAAGGAAGCTGAAACAGCTATCGATATCGTGTCGTACGCCGCGCATCTCTCCTGCCAACTAGGCGCGCATATTGTGAAAGTCAAATTGCCGTCAAGCCATGTCGCGCTCGAAGTGAATCAAAAGGTCTATGAAAAATACCAAATTCCTATTTCTACACTTACCGAACGGGTGAAGCATGTCGTGCAATGCGCTTTCAACGGCCAACGCATCGTAATCTTTTCTGGCGTAGAAGCAAAAGATGAACAAGCTGTATTGGAAGAAATAAAGGCTGTACGCGATGGTGGTGGGTTTGGATCGATCATCGGGCGTAACTCGTTTCAACGGCCGTGGGATGATGCAGTCGGCTTCCTCGGAAAAGTCATGGCTATCTATGAAAAATAGGTAGAACCTGTTTCGCTAACACCCATGGATAGAAATATTGGACTGGAATTCGTGAGGGTAACTGAGGCGGCTGCCATAGCGGCCTCCGAGCATATTGGCAGCGGCGATAAGAAAGAAGCTGACCGGGCGGCGACTGAAGCGATGCGCCGAGAGTTTAATTTTGTCGGAATCAGCGGTACCGTCGTCATCGGCGAGGGTGAGCGCGATGAGGCACCGATGCTTTACATAGGCGAAAAAGTGGGAAGCGGCGGCCTCGAACTGGACATCGCCGTCGATCCGCTCGAATGCACGAACAGTGTCGCTGACGGCGGATCAAATTCTCTCGCCGTTATAGCGGCAGGCAGGACTGGCAAGCTGCTTAAAGCGCCCGATACATACATGTGGAAGCTCGCCGTCGGGCCGCGTGCGGCTAACGCTATCGACCTTACGAAGCCTGTGGCGGATAATCTCAACAATATAGCTGCAGCACTGGGTAAGACGATCGACCGATTAGTGGTAGTCATCCTTCGCCGCGACCGGCATAAGGAACTGGTGGAAGAAGTGCGGGCAACCGGCGCGAGAATTCATTTCATCGAAGATGGTGATGTCGCAGGAGCCATCGCTACTGCGCTACCAGACAGTCCTGTCGATGTTTTATACAATATCGGGGCGGCACCTGAGGGAGTCTTAGCCGCAGCGGCATTGCGCTGCATGGGTGGTGCCATACAAGCAAAGTTTGTATGGAAAGATGAGGCGCAGATTCAGCGCGCGAAAAGTATGGGCATCACCGATCCTGATAAAATCTACACCACTGATGAGCTCGCGGGCGGTGATGTTATCTTCGCCGCCACTGGCATCACTGCCGGCGATCTTTTGCAGGGGGTACGAGCTGAGCGACAATTTACCATGACCCATTCGATTATCGGAAGGAGTAAATCGGGCACCGTGCGTCTCATGGAAACGCGGCACAACTTCGGGAAGCACAATAGTTAGACGTTTGCTGGTAACTAATGCGCATGAGCCATTCGAGGCTTTTTTCGGATTTTCCAAAGAACGATTCCCATACTTGCATAAGCAATGGCGCTCCCAATCCAGTGGAACGACTCAATTTCAAATGAGATATACGGCAGCGCTGCAACCGTCTCAACAATGAATAAAATGCCCCGCAACACTGCCCACGCTCCCCATGCGCACACCGTTCCGAGCGGGATCCATGCGACAGCCGTTACTCCTGTAATAAACCCTACTGCCATAGCAACAGGGATGAGTGGAAGTATGAGTACGTTGACCAGCGGTGCTATAAGTGAAAAGCGTCCAAACGTCGTGAGAATAAGTGGCGTAGTCAGAATAATGGCTGATAGTGTCGCGACCATGCTCGAGCGGATTTCGAATACATCAGGCAGTGGTTTGAAAACCTTTTCAAGATACGGTGAAAGGTATACGAGGCCAATAGTGGCAAGAAACGAGAGTTGAAACCCTGCGTCGAAGACAAGCACCTTTGGAGTGATAACAACCATCACGAAAGCGGCAAATACCAGCGCGTTGGTGATCCTACTCAACCGTCCGAGACGCCGTGCGACCAGCACCAGGGCTCCCATAATTCCCGCTCGCACGATGGACGCCTGTCCGCCCGTCATGAGGATAAAAAGCCCGACCGCACTGAGTGAAATCCAAAACGCTTTGTTTCGGGGAATCCACAGCGCTTTACAAAAGTTCTGAATAAACACGGCGATAATACTGATATTGAACCCTGACAACGCAATAATATGGGTTGTCCCCGTCTTTTGGAACGCTTCTAGGAGCCAGGCAGGTATCGAATGTTTTGCACCGAGGATCAGCCCACCTAAGAATGACGCCTCTGGCTCGGGTACGACTTGGTTTATTCGGCTGACAAACTTCTGTTTGAGCCTATACACTACACTTAAGACCGGATTGCCTTCGCCCGATGCTTCCTTTTCGATTCGCGGGCGATAGCAAATAGAATAAATGTCGTACCTTGCAAGATAGGCGTCATATGCGAAGTCTTCGATCGGCTCCGGCGCTTGAAGTTCACATTCAATGCGCAGAATATCCCCATAGGCATACGCGGGGTACTGTGGTGATTTCACCAACACCTTTCCTTGCACTTTTTTACCTTCAACCTCGCGTGATACTATCGTCAACTTCATGTGATCTTGCCTTACATCAGGCTCTTCGTAAACGACGCCTACGAATTGCACTTTATTCCCATTAAACGCTTGTATGATATCGAAGTCTTCTGCGGGCTGTGAAAGCCGGTATCGCACTATTCCGGCAAGAAGAAATATTACGGCGATTGCGCCAACTCTCACGGCTTTCTTTTTCCAAAAAACAACCATCGCTACTGCACCCAGCATGAGTGGTAAATACAATACGTGCGCGGGTACGGTTAAAAATGAGGCGATGCCCACCCCAGCAATAAAACTTAGTAATACTACTATAAAAGCCCTCGACTTAGTCATACGTCGAGCGATCTGGTAAATGTGAAATCTCTTTTCTATTTTAGCATATGAGCTTGAACGGTCAACCTACGAGCACCCCACTTTCTTTTCCTGTCATTCCGAACTTGTTTCGGAATATAACCCTGTTTTCATGTAACAAACGATATCCTAAAACAAGTTCAGGATGACAGATGTCGGTGGGCTGTCGTCTCTTGTGCAGCCTATTAATTCGTTAACTCGCAATTCGTTAATGCGTTAATTACTTCTTCACGCTCCAGCGCAAGTAACTTTCAATGAATCCATCCAACTTCCCATCCAACACTGCGTCAGGATTTTTTTCCTCGTATTTCGTACGATGATCTTTTACCATCTGGTAGGGTTGTAACACGTATGAGCGAATCTGACTACCCCATTCAGCCGACTGGTATTCGCCGCGCAATTTACGCTTTTCTTCCTGTTGTTTTTCAAGCTCCAGCTTGTGCAGTTTGCTTTTTAAAATCTTTAACGCTGTCTCACGATTCTGCTGCTGGGAGCGCTCGTTCTGGCACGAAACGGTAATCCCCGTAGGAATGTGGACGACACGGACTGCTGAATAGGTTGTGTTGACGCTTTGGCCGCCGGCACCGGAGGACATAAACGTATCGATACGCAAATCCTTATCGGCGATCTTCACGACTTCCTCAATATCTTCTAATTCT
The DNA here is from genome assembly GCA_001003705.1 of Parcubacteria group bacterium GW2011_GWA2_48_9. Lineage (GTDB taxonomy): Bacteria > Patescibacteriota > Patescibacteriia > UBA10025 > UBA10025 > UBA10025. The sequence continues at coordinate 16,140 of LCPQ01000007.1, forward strand.
GGCAAGACTTCAACGAGTGCAAACGACGTATGTCGCATTTTCTCCGCATCAAATGGGGAAATGCGAACCAGCCGATGTACGCCTGCTTCCGAACGCAAATGCCCATACGCCCACCGACCCCTCACTTCAATTGTCGCACTTTTAATTCCGGCTTCCTGTCCCACTGATTTGTCCAATAGTCTCACGTGCCAGCTTTTTCGATCGGCAAACCGGAGTAGCATCCGCAAAAGCATTGCCGCCCAATCCTGCGCATCGGTGCCGCCTGCACCCGCGTGGACGGCGAGAATGGCGTTTCGCTGGTCATAGGTATCTGAAAAAAGCAGGAAAAACTCGAGCTGGCGGAATTCGTCAGTCAGTTCTTTAACTTTTTTTTCGATATCTTTTTGGACCGACACATCCTTGTCAGCTACTGCAAGCGTGGCTAAGGCAAGCGTATCAGCCGTTTCCTTCTCTATCTTTTGCCAACGCGAAACTTCGCCGCGCAGCTCATCGACTTGCTGGCTCTTAGCTTTCGCTGTGGTCTGGTCCTTCCAAAAATCTGGCTGGGATACCTCGTCTTCGAGCTCTCCTATCCTCTGGCGCGTCTGGTCCAGGTCAAAGAAACCCCCATGTCTGGGCGATTTTCTTTTTCAAGGCTTCGAGTTGCCCGATCAGCTCGTTCATAGAGTATAGTGTAGCAGAAAGCGTGAAATTTTGTCACTTATTTAGCTGGCCTAAGCGATACTATGCACTCGACCTCATGTCATCCTGAGCCCCGCTTTGCGGGGTGAAGGATCTCAGTCCCAAAAGGAACCCGCCAACTCGCTCAGCACGCCAACTCGCCAACTTTGACCTTCTGTGGATAACCCCTCTTTTGCCATTTGCCAAATGCCGCTATACTTCCTATGTCTACAATTCAAAGTAGGATAAAAAAAACTCTCCAAAAAGAGTTTTTCGTTTTTTACCAGGATAGTAAAAGGTGAAAAACGAACTCACGCCAGGAGAGTTTTCGCGTTTTTAAAGGAGGAAACAACGTACGTTGGCAATACGGGGAGTTAACCCACTAACCGAAGGGAGTACTATGGAACAGAGTTCTGTCAAACCTCAGTTCGAGTCAAGCGCTGACGTGATCGCAGCGTTGGACAAGGAAAAAGTAGGGTACATACGCTTGCTTTTCACCGATGTCCTCGGACATATGAAAGGCATGACCATGACCCGTTCCGAGATCGAGGGCGTCCTCGAGGAAGGCCAGGGATTCGATGGGTCCTCAATCCAGGGCTACGTCCGGATTGAGGAATCAGATCTTATGGCACGGCCGGACATCTCGACTTTCCGGATCGTGCCGTGGGATGTCAGCGATGAAAAGGTGGCACTCATGTTCTGCCGGATCGAAAATCCGGACGGCAGTCCATTCGAAGGCGACCCCAGGAACACGCTCGACCGAATGCTCGCACGGATCGCAAAAGATGGTTGGACCTTCAATTGCGGCCCGGAGATCGAGTTTTTCTACTTCCGCGACTCGAGTGGGACGGAACTGCTCGATCACGATGGGTACTTTGACTACTCGACAGTGGATGAGGGTGCGCGTCTTCGCAAAAAGGCAGTTGTCGCCCTGCAACAACTGGGCATCCAGGTGGAGTGCTCGCATCATGAGGTCGCACCGTCGCAGCACGAGATTGACCTTCGTTACCAGCCCGCGCTCACCATGGCTGATTTCGCCATGCTGTACCGGTTTGTGGTGAGGGAAACCGCACTCCAAGGCGGTGCATTTGCCTCGTTCATGCCGAAGCCGATATTCGGCCAGAACGGTTCTGGTATGCACACGCATATGTCACTTTTCAAAGATGGCAGGAATCTCTTCTTCGATGAGAGTGACACGGAGTTCCACCTCTCGACAATGGCTCGTCAGTTTATCGCCGGTATCCTGAAGCACATCCCCGAGATGACCCTCGTGCTAAACCAGTGGTTCAACTCGTACAAGCGGCTCGTGGATGGTTATGAAGCCCCCGTCTATGTTTCGTGGGGACGTCGCAACCGGTCTTCGTTGGTGCGAGTACCACAGTACCGGGTAGGCAAGGAGAAGGCAACAAGAATCGAGCTTCGTTCGCCCGACCCGGCATGCAATCCGTATTTGGCGTTCACGGTGATGCTGGCAGCCGGATTAAAAGGCATCGACGAGGGATACGAGCTCGCTGAGCCCGTGGAACAGAACATTTTCCACATGGATGAATCAGAACGAGCGAAACTCGGCATTAAGTCCCTTCCCTCCAGCCTGGCTGAAGCGATCAATCTGTTCGAAGCCAGCTCGCTCATGCGTGATGTGCTTGGCAAGCATATCTTTACGTCACTGATCGCCAACAAGCGTGCGGAACAAGACAAGTTCCGTACGCGTATCACTGACGTCGAGCTGGCCGAGTACTTGCCGATACTGTAGGTTATCTTCACAGGTACCTCCCCCGCCATCGAGCCCATGCTCGGTGGCGGTTTTCTTAACTTCCCCTATTCTTGACAAAACCCTCCCCTCATGGTAGTATTGCCCGTTGAATAGCAGTACGTTCTTTTTACAATCCACACAGTCGTCAACTGATAACGAAGTATAGGGAATCAACCGCATGAGGAGGGTATTGTCATGTCGACAGACACCGTCGATGTTCTGCAGCTTCCATTGAAGGAAGTTATGATATCCATTTCGGCGCCCCCGCCGAAAAACACACAACTTCCCGAGTTCGACCGGGACACAGAGGCACTCGAGTTACGCCACCGGGTGGAAGCCGCTGGAATTGGTATCAACCCCGACCGCATGAACCTTGGCTTCCCGGCCTCCGGAGAGCAAATCGCAAGCATGCGTTACGGCACCGTGGATCGTCTCATCACGGACCTTCAGTCGTTGGGCTTTCGCCTGACCAAGGCCTGGTGGTGGGATGTGTCCAAACCGGACCAGCCACGGCGCAAATACAAAACCGTCTTTCTTTTCACGCTCGAGGGAGACGAGATTCAACTGTCATCAGTGGACGCCGCATGGTTCGAGCGCCGCTGCCGCCATCCGCACGACAACGTTTTCGTCTGGGCCAACCCCAGACCGAACGGTTCGGGCCCAGAGCTCACTGTCCGCAGCGATTCAATTGAGCTCGCTGGATTGAAACCCGATGAAGCACCACGGGTGTTCACGCGAATGCCCGAAGTGGGTATCTACACCCACGACAATGAGTAACTGGCTTCAACGAAGCCAAAGGCCGGTGTGCATCTCTGATGCGCACCGGCTTCTTCTTATAATTTAACTACGAGCTTCTCTACTCCGCCGAGTATTCGTCAAGCGTCGTGCTCACCGTCTTTTCCTCGCCTTCATGCAATACCTTTATCTCAACGACATCACCCGGCAGATACTGCTGGATCGTCCTCGCCAGACTTCGATCGCTCGATATTTTTTTACCATCAATCTCGAGTATCACATCGCCCTCCACCAATCCTGCAGCTGCGGCCGGGCTATCGGCAAGCACGGCAGGTTCACTTGTGTTATCACCCGCTATGAGAAGTGCTCCGTAATCAACTGATAGATTTTTTTCTTTGGCAACCGCCTCGTTTACCAGCACATACCGCACACCCAGGTATGGGCGAACAATCTTGCCGTACTTCTCTACACTTTCAACGACCTTGGTCGCTTGCTCTACCGGGATGGCAAAACCGATCAGTTGGCCTTCCTGGCTGATAGCCGTGTTCACGCCAATCACTTGACCGGCAAGATTTAATAGTGGCCCGCCTGAATTGCCGAAGTTAATGGCCGCGTCCGTCTGAATGATATCTTCGAGTGTTTCAGATGCGCCGCTGCGGTCACCTGCAGTAATCGTGCGGGATAACCCTGACACGACGCCTTTTGTCACTGAGTTCGTGAATTCTCCGAGCGCATTGCCGATAGCGATGACCGTCTGGCCGATCTGCAGGGAATCAGAATCCCCGAGCTCGAGTGTCGGCAAGTCGGTGGCATCAATCCTCACCAGTGCAAGATCATTAAACGGATCGGAGTCTACCACCGTGGCGTCATATTGGGTACCGTCATTGAGGATCACAGTATACGCTGTTTCTCCCCCTCTGCCTGATTCTGCCACTACGTGTTTGTTCGTGACGATTAAACCGTCTTTGGAAATAATAAAACCCGTGCCTGCGCCGACCTGTTGCTCACCTTGGGGCGCGGGGAAATTGAAGAAGAAATTGTCGAGCGGCGACGTGGATTCCTGTAGCTGGCTTAAATCCTCTTTCACAACGATACTGACGACTGCGGGACGCGCTTGTTCGACGACATCCACTGTCGCAGAATCTTCCTCGACCTGGATTGTTCCCCGGCTCAGAATGCTGCTGTCATCAGGTGAGGATGGTGAAGTATGAAAAACGTTCTCCTGAATCCACGTCCCTACTGTCGGGTTGGAGATGGCGTATACACCACCTACAGCTCCGGCAAGTGCGCCTATGACGATACTGACGATAACAACGGCAGCGAGTATGTTCTGACTATACATTTTCTCGATATTTTTGTCTTCCATAAAATGATTAAAAGTAATACATATGGCACATATTTAAAAGTTGCCACGTTTCATTATATACTACTGATATTGGGTTAAGCAACTTTCATATGCTTCAGTCGGCTGCCACATGCACTCTCCACTAAAACAACCGCAACGAGTGACATTTACACAGGCATACTCATCCCTGTATTCACACGTGGTCACCTGATCTGACACCGCATCTCGCAGCCCGCAGAGGTGGTTCGAACATCCCCAGACAATGCAGTCATCATCCCGCACGCAACCCGTCGTCAGCGGGCGGTTAGTCACCCCGATATTCTGGTTGGCGACTGCTCCGGAGTCGTCAGCAGTAGTTTTTTCCTTATTGCGTACAACGAAATAAACGCTTACACCGAAAAGTAAGAAAACGCTTACAGCAATAATAACGGCCATCAGTCGTTTTTGGCGGTCGTCCAGCATATTATTTGAGAAGCGTGTCAAGTGATACGAGTGAGTAGCCTTGTCCGGTAAGTGTGGTGATGAGCTCGGGAAGAATTTCTGCGGTGATGCTGTTGCCTGCCTGCATCAGGACGATGGCGCCGTTGCCCGCTTTTGACAGAACCCGCTCGCGTGAAGACGCGGCAGTGCTCTCGCTGTCCCAGTCGAGCGCATCAACTGTCCAGGTCACCGGGCAGTACCCCTCTCCCGTCACTGTTTCAAGAACAACATCATCGATGGATCCGAACGGCGGACGGAAAAACGGTTTCGAAGTAGTGCCGGCAACAGCAGTAATTCGTTCGTCCGCTTCTGCAAGCTGCTCTTGAATGCCGCTCTCAGGCAAGTCAGTGAAGCGAATCAAGCTATTACCATAATTGTATATGGGAAACCCGGCGGAGGATATTTTCTGTACTAACTCAGCATTCTCTGAAGCAACGTCGCCAGTCGCAAAAAATGCCGCAGGTGTACCCCCAGCTTTTAAGGCTTGGATGACTGCGTCGATCTCGCCTTCACGGATTGTGCCGACGTTAAACGTCAGTGTCATCTCTTTCCTTTCTCCTGAACCGCGGGAATACACATTTGAACAGTCTTCGAAGGTGGTCGCACGCTCACCCGCTGGAGTCGAGGTTGACTGCGTATTGACGTTGGCACCGTTAGTATTCACTGCATTTACTGCGTTAACGTTGATAGCATTGATCCCACTATTCGTTTCATCTTGCAATGTTTCGTTCACGAGTTGGTTGAGATTGTTTTCTTTTCCACCGCCAAAAATAGCCCGTGCTATCAGGTAGATGAGCACGACTGCCACCACGATGAGCAACAATTTCCCAACCCGAAACCCTGACTCCCCCCGCGGCCTTCGATACCCTTGGTACCCTTGATAAGGCGTCATATGTCTTCTAGCAGCTAGTGATTTACACGTACATAGTATACCAAAAACGGTTTGACGGCTACAACACAGTAACAGCTGTCTTTCGGCACACTTCGATGGTTAGACAGTTGGATCAGGAACGCTGACCCGACGTGACCGGAGATATACTGCCGCCTCGTACAGACCAAAAAAGATGCCCGTATAGAAGAGATCACCGACCATCATGTTTCGCAAAAATGGCAGTCCAGCAATATATGAACTCATAAGACCTCCCAAGGTGTGTGGATACATCATCGAAAATTGCATCACTGCCCAATTCGTAATGAGAAAGAAGAGCAGCGAAGCGGTGAGTGAACCTCCGAAAATTGTCGCCGTTGACCGGTGATGACGGATCCATAAACCTACGAGTCCTACAAGAGCGAACGAGCCCCAGGTAAAAAGGATAAGATTGTGGAAACCGATAAAAATATCAGAAATGGCCATCGCGGCGACAGGGACAATCACCGAAAATCTTTTTGGCAGGTAGACGCCTGAAAAGAGTGCTATAGCGGCAAGTGGCGTAAAGTTCGACGGGTGCGGAATGAAGCGGATGACTGCACCGATAGCTATGAGTACCGCGGCAAGTGCGAGAAACTCTTTTCTCGAGGCGCGAAACGTGTTTGCACTATTCATAACGGAATTCGATGACGTCGCCGGGCTTCACCATATAACTATCTGCGCCGATATTCGCAGAAGCGCCATTGATGTAATACATCCAATAACGGTTTTCTTCGGCGCCAACGCCATCGATTTTGTTTATCATGATGCCAAAGTCATACTGCTGCGTTTCAACGACAAAATTCTCTCGCAGACTGGCGCGTGTCAGAAGATCAAATGCCGTCTCATCACCCGCAAGGTCAAATGACATATTCCGTGGCAAACCCGTTCCGGTGTTGACCACGACCGTCGCTTCGTGGGTAACGGTACGGACGCCAGCTACTGAACCTGTTCTGGCCTGTGGATCAGGCGGTGGCGGTCCAATAACGCGGCTGCCGAGAAGAGCTATTGCAACCACAACAATCGCAAGCACGAGGAGTCCCGACAAACTTGTCGTGTGTTTTTTTGTTTGTGTGCCGAGAGGATTATTCTCCATAGGGGTATTCATTTATACTTTTTAATCATAAAACAACCCCATTCCGTCAGGGGGTTCAAAAAGTCATGCGGTTACATGTTGAGAACCTCTCCCCGAAGGATTTGTCTTTCTCCGCCGAAGAGGCGGAGTGGCGTCGGACTCTGTCGCCTAAGGCGACAATACCGTGGCGGGACCGTTCCGGATTCTCACCGGATTACCGATAGTGCGTTGTGAATGTAGTATCAGTGTAGCATCTCTCTTGGTAGCGTCAACTCCGAACAATGGATTGAATCGTATAAAGACAGTTTGGTTAGTAATCGATCCCCCGGATTGCAAGAAATCCTTTGTAATAGGGATGCTTCACCATGGTCATGCGTGTCACGACGTCGCAGCGAGCAAGAATGCGCGGATATGCTTCATGCCCGGTGAGCACGAGGTGTACTCCAGACCCTTTCCGGGATCTTGCGCGAGCCGACAGTACTCTGAGAAGATCAGCCTGGGAAAACAGCTTTTGTTCCAGGCAGGAAATCACCTCGTCGAGAATAACGAGCCGGTATCTCCCAGAAAGAATAGCCTGTTTGGCCTTACCCAGTGCCCGCACGGCCGCCTTTCGGTGCACCTTGCGTTCCTTCCTATCACCCAAAATGCCGACGAACCCTTCACCTGACACGCGTACGTCTACGCCAAGGGACTTCAACGACTCACGCTCCCCCGATGGCCAATTGGCACTCTTATAGAACTGCAGGAATAATACGCGCCATCCATACCCGCGCGCTCGTACGGCTGCGCCAACGGCAGCGGTCGTCTTTCCTTTGCCATTTCCAATATATGCGACGGTGACGCCCCCGGAGAATGGGCGTAGTCTTCGTACAGATGTTTGACGTTTACTTTTCGACATTGTCTTCATGAACTAACGGCCAGCCCAGCCCAAAAGATACACGATGAGCCCTGCAACGACAGCCACACATAACCCAATCAGGGCTTCTCCCCACCACGTTTTGTGCCATGGATCGGGATCTGACTCTTCCGTTGTTTCCTCGGTAACTTCTTCCGTTTCTTCAATCTCCTCGTCACTCGGATGGGACGACGGATTTTTTTGTTGGTTGTCCACTATGTCGCTCATGGTTTTTCGAGTTTGCCATCCAATAATACGCTTGTGATAACATCTTGGCAACGGGCTTTCGGCAACTCTTGACAAGGTGATGTATCTTTGCTATTATCCGTTGTTATTTATAAAACCACTATGGAAAACATCAACGAAGAACTGCTCGGTATGAGGGCATCTGACGTGGATCTGGGCGTTGACGGGGTCATGGAATCCCTGGCAAAGCTCAAGAGCGAGCTCGCAAAGCTCCGTGAGATGCCTGAAAAAGAGTAGTCATCTATCCAAATAAGATTCCAAAAGCCACGGCACATACCGTGGCTTTTTGGTTATTTATCACAATGACGGATCACCGATTGACTGATTAACGTATTAACGGATTGCGCATTAACGTATTGCTTATCATGAAGTTCGTCGTTGTATTTTCACTAAAAGTAATCCGCTAATTCGTTAATACGTGAATTCGTTAATCTGTTAACTAATTTACGAACATCCGCTCGTGGCGCCGCAATTCATGCATTTGTAACATGCTGCATTTCTTACCATGATGGATCCGCAATTCGAGCACGCAGGCGCGTCCTCCTGATTACTGAAGGTGAACTGCTGTTGGATTTCATCTGGCGTGCTTGTTGGCATTTCTTCCACCTTCACCGGCTCCTCATTGCCATTGCCATTTAATGGTTTCACCGTCTGCTTGGTCGCTTCCTCGTGTTCGGTGTGGGGCAGGAATTTTCTTCCCAACCACCTAAAGATGTAGTCAAGAATGGATTTAGCGATGGGAATGTCCGGGTTTCCTGTAAAGCCGGATGGCTCGAACCGCATATGGGAGAACTTGTTCACGAGCGTCTTTAACGGAACACCATACTGCAGGCTGACTGACGTGACTGTCGCGAGGGCATCCATAAGGCCGGAAATAGTCGAGCCTTCTTTTGCCATCGTGATAAATACTTCTCCCGGCTTCCCGTCATCATACAGCCCGACGGTGATGTATCCTTCATGGCCGGCAACGGTAAATTTATGCGTAATTGACTTGCGCTCATCTGGCAGACGCCGACGAACGGAATACTGCTGTTTCACAACAGCCGCGGTACTCTTCTGATCGTGGTCATCATTCTTCATTGATAGTGGCTGAGTCCGTTTCGATCCATCTCGATAAATCGCGAGTGCTTTTAAGCCCAGTTTCCAACTCTCAATGTAGGTGTCTATGATGTCTTGTGCGACAGCTTCTTTTGGCAGGTTGACAGTCTTTGAAATGGCACCGGATATGAACGGCTGGACAGCTCCCATCATTTTGATATGCCCACGGTAATGGATAAACCGCTGGCCATTGATAGGTTTGAACGCACAGTCAAAAATCGACAGGTGCTCATCTTTCATCCCCGGCGCTCCTTCGATGGTGCCCTTTTCATTTATAAAGTCGATGATAGCATCAACCTGCGCCTGCGAATACCCGAGACGCTGGAGTGCTTTTGGTACGCTCTTGTTTACGATCTTCATGACACCACCCCCGACAAGATTCTTATATTTTACCAGTGCAATGTCCGGTTCAACTCCAGTCGTATCGCAGTCCATAAGGAAACTGATCGTCCCTGTCGGGGCAAGAACGGATACTTGCGAATTCCGGATCCCGTGCTGCTGCCCGAGCTGTAAGGCGTCAGTCCATGATTGCTCTGCAGCTTCAAAAAGTCCCTGCGGCACATATGTCCGATTGATGTCATCAAGATGAAACTTATGTTTTGCAATAACATTGAGCATCGGTTCACGATTCTTTTCATATCCGGCGAATGGTCCGACAACTTCGGAGACACGTGCAGACTCGGCATACGCCTCACCTGTCATGAGGGCAGTGATCGTCGCTGAAACAGCCCTGCCTGCATCAGAGTCATATGGGAGACCCCAGGACATGAGGAGCGCTCCGAGATTTGCATAGCCTAAGCCGAGTTCACGGTAATCTTTTGCGTTTTGCTCTATTGATGGCGTGGGGTAACTCGAAAAGCCGACTAAAATTTCTTGCGCTAGAATAGTAATATCCACAGCTTTCTTAAACGCTTGCACGTCGAAACTGTTATCTTCACGCAAAAACTTCATGAGATTGATGGACGCGAGATTGCATGCGGAATTGTCCAGATGCATGTATTCGGAACACGGGTTGGACCCGTTGATACGGCCGGTATTCGGACAGGTATGCCACGCATTAATAGTCGTATCGTACTGTAATCCCGGATCACCGCACACCCATGTAGCTTCTGCTATCTGTTTAAGCATGTCACGTGCGTTATAGGTGTTTGCTTGTTCCCCGCTGGTAACATACTTCGTGGAGAATTGGCGATTTTCTACAACAGCCCGCATGAATTCATCCGTGACGCGTACAGAATTATTTGCATTTTGAAATTGGATCGACTTCCATGCTTCTCCGTTCATTGACATGTCGTAGCCTGCTTCACCAAGTGCCCAGGCTTTTTTCTCTTCAACTTCCTTCGAGTGGATAAACTCTAAAATGTCAGGGTGATCAACATTGAGAATCACCATTTTCGCTGCACGGCGGGTCGTACCGCCTGATTTAATCGCACCTGCGCTTGCATCAGCTCCTCGCATGAATGAAACGGGTCCCGATGCTATGCCCCCTCCTCCAAGTGTCTCTTTTGATGATCGAAGCGGTGATAAGTTGACACCAGAACCTGACCCCCCTTTGAAAATCATGCCTTCAGTACGAATCCACTCCAGGATCGATTCCATATCATCTTCAACAGAGAGAATGAAGCACGCCGAACACTGTGGATGATCCTTCACGCCAACATTAAACCATACGGGACTGTTGAATGCCATTTTTTGATTTACCAAAAGATGAGTCAATTCCGTATGGAATATTTCTGCATCTTCCTGGGTTTCAAAGTAACCACCTTGGGTTCCCCACTTGGTGATAGTATCAGTAACACGAGAAATCATCTGCTTCACGCTGGTTTCCCGATTCGGAGTATTAATCTTGCCACGAAAATATTTCGACACGACCACATTTGTCGCTAGCTGGGACCAGGATTTCGGGAACTCTACATCCTTCTGTTCGAAAATAATCTTTCCTTCCTCGCCTGAAATCTTAGCTTCACGAAGTTCCCACTCGATACTGTCATACGGGTGCTCGCCCTTCTTTGTAAAATAACGGTTAAGGTGGATTCCGGTTTTTGCCGTTATTTTTTTTGGGATGGCCGACACAGAAGAAGCCTGTGTCTTCACTGTCGAAGAGGGTGAAGCGTCGTATGACATATAAAATAGTTTTAGGTTATCTTTTTGATTTCCTGCTTAAACGAGTCGATATCCTCAAATGATTTGTACACTGACGCGAAACGAATGTAGGCAACTTTATCTGTTGATTTCAGATGGTGCATGATGACTTCACCGATATCCTTGCTGGTAATTTCATCTGCTCTCGCTTTGCTCTGAACATCGCGCTCTATGTGCGCTGACAGCATGCGGAACGCTTCCTGGGTGATCGGGCGTTTCTCGAGGGCTTTCTTGATACCGCGCTCCATCTTCTCACGGGAGTACGGCTCACGCCCCCCATCCCGTTTTACCACCATCAGGTTCAAAATCTCAACCTCTTCGTAGGTAGAAAACCTAAATTCACACTTTGGGCACTCCCGTCTACGCCTAATCGCCATTCCTTCATTGACTACCCGTGAATCAGTGACTTTTGTGTCTTTGTGCGCACATGACAGGCATATCATACGTAATTCTGATTTATACTACATCTGGTACCCTACCTACCATTATACTACTAAATATAGAAAAGTCAAGAAATTGGGCTATGGTAGTACTTTTTCTGCTTACCTTCCGAAAAAATAAGCGTCGGAAAAAATATGGGCAAGGGCTTTCCGGCTTTCCAACCCCCCTTGTGGATAAAAAAGCACGCGCTACCTCCAAAAAAACAGGCTACGGAAGGACAAAAAATGAGAAAATGGGGCGCATGAAACAACTGGGACACAACATGAAGATCCCTCCAATAGTCCGCGCTGCAGACAGTAAAACTAATTCACGCATTGCTGGCGAAAGTTCTCACAAGGTGGTGTTTGGGTTTTTGTTTCCGGTTTCAGCCCTGATAGGCACCAGGACAGCGATAGAATGCTGATGGACCGACGCTTGCCGGGCCAATATTTTTCCATCTGTGGATAATCATAGTACATGAATCCGGTTTTGTAAAATTTCTCACCCTGGCAAGTCCCTTGGCAACCAAAAACGGCCCCATAGAGCATGGAGCCGTTTACAAACTGCCTGGGAAGATACCTACATCATCTTTTTCCGTATAAAGGCAGGAATCTCAAGTTCTTCTTCTTCTTTTGATTTAGTCTGCTCGACAGGTTTGGGGCGTACTATGGGCATAGAGGGTTGCGGCGTGGGTTTCCGTGGTGGTGGTGTCGGCTCAATGCGTCGTTCTGGAGTTGCGGCGACAGCCCCCACTCGTTTTGCTTTACGCTGGTCACCAAATCCCGTCGCAATCACCGTTATTTTCACTTCATCCTTCATATTCTCATCGATAACTGTACCGAAAATCACTCGGGCATTCGGATCTGCCGTCCCTGTAATGATACGAGCAGCTTCATTTACCTCATACATGCCGAGATTTGGGCCGCCGGTAACCGTAAAGAGAATACCTTTAGCGCCGTCAATCGATACTTCAAGGAGCGGGCTGTCAATCGCGGCCTTGGCTGCTTCTACTGCCCTATTTTCCCCACTACCTCGTCCGATACCCATGAGTGCCGATCCGGCGTTTTCCATGATAGATTTCACATCAGCGAAATCAACGTTGATGAGCCCGGGTACCGTGATAAGTTCAGCGATGCCCTGGACGCCCTGACGCAGTACATCATCAACAGTTTGAAACGATTCAAGTAGAGAAGTTTTTTTATCAATTATCTGGAGAATACGGTCATTCGGGATGACAATGATGGTATCAACCTTGTCTGCGAGATCAGTGTATCCCCGGTCAGCAATTGTTTTACGTTCCGCACCCTCGAATGAAAACGGCTTAGTAACTACTGCAACAGTTAATGCACCAACTTCCTTTGCAACATCGGCAATAATTGGCGAGGCACCTGTCCCGGTGCCGCCGCCGAGTCCGCAAGTAATAAATACCATGTCAGACCCTTTGAGCATTTCATGGATTTCGTCACGGTTTTCCTCAGCTGATTTCATGCCTATTTCCGGGTCCATCCCTGCTCCCAGGCCTTTGGTGGTGTTTCTGCCTATGTGTACCTTCTCGGGTGCATGAGAGTGGTGGAGTGCTTGGGCGTCCGTATTGACCGCAATAAACTCAACACCGCGTATCTTTTCACGCAGCATCCTATCAATGGCTGACCCTCCCGATCCCCCCACGCCAATGACCTTGATCTTTGCGAACGTTTCGATGTCGGGTTTTATTTCCACATTGTGTGAACCGTTGCGTTGATTAGGCATACAAACGACTTAGGGGATAAGTGATTTAAACCATTTCTTCATTTTTCCCGTAACTTCAGTGACGGATGAGAAGCGCGGCATTGAAACACCTGCGCCGCCCTTTCCGGCCATTGAAGCGCCCCACACTACTAACCCGACAGCAGTCGCCCATGCGGGGTCTTTTACTTTTTCAACGGGGGTGTGGGCAATATTTTGGGGTCCGCTGACAAACGCAGGAAGACGAAATTCTTTCTTTGCCACTTCAACAAGTCCGGGAAGCTTCGCTCCCCCGCCGCACAGTACGACGCCAGCGGGTAACAATCCAGATCGTTCTATCTTTACCAATTCTTTTTCAACCATCTTAAATATCTCTTCGCAACGAGCTTCAATGATTTCTGCCACCTGCTTGCGTTCAACCACACTTGATTCGTTTTCATCAAGCTCTGATAGGTGTATCTCTTCACGCTTCGGTATGTCTCCCGGCACTGCCGTCCCGTATTCTACTTTAATTTTCTCGGCGAGATCGATCGACGTACGTAAGCCGATCGCAATATCATTTGTAATATGTGCTGCGCCAACAGGTAGTATCGCACTGTGTAACACATCTCCTTCTTCAAAAACTAGCAAGCTCGTCGTGGCCCCGCCGATATTAACAAGTGCGACCCCCAGGTCTTTCTGGCGTTTCGTCACTACCGCCTCCGCAGCAGCGAGCATGCCAACAACGACATCACTGATATCGACGCCAGTCCGGTAAATACATTTAGTCATGTTTTTGACTTGCGCGGAGAGCCCTTGGATGATTTGCGCATCCACTTCAAGTCTAATGCCGGTCATGCCGACGGGATCTTTGATCCCCTTCTGGCTGTCCACTGTAAATGTCCGTGGTAGTACATGGAGTATTTCATAGTTTGGCGGGGTGGCTACGGCTTGTGCAGCTTCGATGACCCGTTCGATATCCTCTTCTTTGATTTCCCCGTCTGCTTTTGATACTGCCACTACGCCATGACTTTCCTGCGAGGTGATGTGCGTACCGCCGATACCGACGATAGCGCTCTCGACAGGTATACCTGTCATGCGCTCCACTGATTCAAGTGCGTGCGAAATGGAAGAGACGGCATCTTCGATACTGGTTACTGACCCCTTATTCATTCCTTCCGCAGGAGCCTCTGCCGCACCAAGGATTTGGATGCCCACACCTGATGGATCCGGCTGTCCCATAGCGACGCGGATCGATGTCGAGCCTATGTCAAGCCCTGTATATATTTCTTCTCTCGCCATAAAGCGCAAAAAAGGTTAGTTGCCTCTTGCCTTACAGTATAATTGATGCTTACAAAGTGTGCAAACAGCTCCTGACCTTATTTTGTGTTCACCTGCAAGGGAGGGAAATACGGATTAAAACCGCTCGACAAGATAGGGAATGAAGATAAGTAACCCGATAATGAGGGCCCCTACTGATGCGATAAATACAGCGGCTGCCATTATGTCTTTTATGACCTGTGCGAGGTGGTGGATACGCGGCTGCAACATGTCTACAAGGCTCTCAAAAATGGTGTTGATGAGTTCTAGGACTAACACAGAGGTGATAACCATAAATAAAATGACTGCTTCGCGAAGATTCACGCCCAAATACAGCATGAGCGCAATAACCAGCACCGTGGCAATAATGTGCAGGCGAAAGCTCTGTTCCTGGCGGGCTACATACGCCAAACCGCGAAAAGCGTATTGAAAACTCCGTCTAAATCTTCCGGAAGTGAAAAATGTCATATAGTAAATAGGCTGAACACGGATTGTAACCAGTTAAAAAATGAGAACTGACACAACTTATTGTGACGGCGTGATAGTATAATCCCCCGTACTGGGCTCTTCTGCGGTAATTACTTCTCCATCCCCTTCACTGTTTGGAGTACCAGTGGGATTCGTAGTGACGACCTTGCCAGGGCCGAGCGGGTCAAACCCTGTGTCGATCTCCGTACGGTCATCGAATCCGTCGCTGTCTGTGTCGGCTTTGTTTACATCCGTCCTATAGAGTGAAAATTCGTTGAGATCACCAAGCCCGTCGCCGTCCGTATCGAGCTTCGTCGGGTCAGAACCGTTCGCAACCTCATCACCATCGAGCCATCCGTCAGCGTCAGTATCGGGGTTATGCACATCAGTACCGTGCGGTTCCTCCTGGTCATCCGGTAGTCCATCCCTATCGGTATCAGCCGGCCTAGTGTCCGCGGTAATCTCGATGTATGAAGCAACATTCCCGGCTTCATTGTATGTATACCGAATTTCCCCCTCGATGCCTTCGGGAATTCCATACTCTCTTCGAATCTCCGCTGTGATTACTCGCGGATCTGGCAATGGAGTACGGTTGGTATTCCCATCGGATGTTCCCTCTCTGAAATAGAAATAGTATCCGGCACCTGCTCCGATGAGCACAATGAGTACGATAACTAGAGTGGTTATATTCTTTTTCATACTATATTATGGAGCGACACACGAACCCGCTGACGAACTTACTATGCAGCAACAATCTTGGCCCGCAGGACAGTGGTTATTATCAGCACGAGTACACTCATAAGTGCCGGAAAGAGGATTAAATACGCACGCAGATGGGAGCCTACAACCACTGGAAATGTAGTCCGGGCCATAATCTTGAAAACAATAGTACGTACACCAGTCTGAACCACAATCTCCCGGGCACGTCGCTGGGGTTTCCCCGGCAGAACAGATATTATCGCCGCAGGATGGTCCGCATACATTTACATTGCACATCAAACTCTTGCATTGTATACCCTGAGCGCAGCAATAGTTGAGTGGTGCACGATACGGCATGCCCATACGGGTAAGGTTCGTGCTAGAACTGCTTAAGAACACCCCGTCACCACACTGTCCTTCAGCTGTACTGCAGTTAGAGTCTTGTGTACACGGCTTGGAGGTTAAATTTGTACACGTTAGCACGGGGTCATCCTTCATCATGCGGTTGCCCGTCCAGACTGTCCACGCACCTGGCGACGCTGGGGTGTTCCATTCCAAGCGGTACGCCTGCCACCAAGGGTATGATGTGCAGACCGCAACAGGGTTCATCGTATAAAGAGTGTTATTTGCGGCGTTTTTTAGCTTAAGTGTAGGTGTAGTGTTCCACGCCGGTACGCCAGAAAAGTTCTTCACGTATATATCATAGTACGTGGGAGTATTGATAGGCGGGCGGATAATAATGGTTTCTTTTACTTCTACTCCGCCGCTGGCTTTGTTCGAGATAAATCTTGCGCTCCCGCCGACTGGCGCCAGGTTCCCTTGGTATGCAATTCCCATGTCTTTTACAAACATGTGTAAGTCGAGGTCATTCGGCGCGCCGGCGGCACTATCCCATGTTAAGTCAACGCGATAATCATAAGGAAGGCACACGTTCGTTTGGCAAACGCCCGTTACATTTCCTGGGGTGACACAATCCACTCCGTCAGGCTGTCCGGCGCATCCGGCTGAACATTGGTTAGACCATGCTGTGAGCCATTCATTCCTACACTGAAGGTTGCATGTAAATGGCTCAATGCCACCGCAAGACGCGTCAGTGCCGCCAGGGCCGCTAAATCCACAAGAACGCCAAGGATCGTCGTCACAGCTGTTCCCTAGCATGCAATTGCCTTCCCACTGCAGACCCGGCTCTGCTGGTTTTGAATCCGGAGCAGTCTGTGTTTCCATTACCCACTGGCCGCTTGCGTTGCATACTTCAGACTTTAGACCTCCACTACTATTACATCTCTCTACCCCAGGAACGCATACGGCACACGTGCCTGTCGGTTTACAAATTCCAGCTTCCGCCCCGATGGTGCATTTTTCAAGCCCTGCACAACAAGTAAGAGCCATCGGACCAGCTGGCTGATCAGAGTTATCAATATTGATCCCTGCTTTTGCGCAACATTGGTTACTTACACGACAAATGGCTCCGCTTAAGGGGGCAACACCGGCACCTGGAACGCAGTTTTCATCACAATCCGGTAACCCTGGCACAGCATCATCAGTGGCATTTGTGCAACTACCTTTAAATTGGTACGTGCCAGCTGCTGGCAGGGGCATAATCTGACCTTGGGCATCGTTGACCCACGCGCCCACGCCAGCCACGTCCTTACAGGTTTGCGTCTGTGGCCCTGAACAACGCGTGTTGTTGCCTGCGCCAATCGTACACTCACACTGGCCGGCGGCATTGCAGAACTCACCAGCGGCACAGGCGACACATGCCGCGCCATTGTTCCCACATGTCGCATCTGACCGGTTCACGCACTGGCCGGATGTATTGCGGCATTGGGCAGCCGCGCACACCGAGCAGATTCCTGTTGTCGTATCACAGGCGGAATTTGGAATCACCACACAATTCTGGCAGACATTACCGTTTCTTCCGCATGCGGAGTTACTTTGGTTTGTGCATCCTCCCGGCCCTACGCATTGGTTAGCGGCGCAATTTATGCATGCGGATGTATTGACGGTACAGTCTGCATTGCAACTGACCGTTCCAGTATCAAATCCTTGAACCTGACAGTTTTGTGCACCCATATTTGCTCCATCGCACTGTTCCCCTGGGTTGATGACGCCGTTGCCGCAAAGAGGGGCGGGAGTACATACTCCTGCCTGGCATGTTTCGGCAGGTTCATTACAATCATCGCACGGGTTGCCATTGAGGCCGCACCAGTTATTATCCGAATTATGGCAAACGTTATCTGCACCTCTGCACTGGCCGGCACCGCACGGCGCGACACAGGTACCTGTCACCCATGAACATACCTGGCCGCTCGTCGTACAGTTAGCACAGGCGTTACCATTGAATCCGCACGAATCGTTATCGGAATTTTGGCACACGGCTCCCTGGATGCATTGGTTCGCAGCGCAGTTAATGCACGCAGCTGTAACGAAGTTGCATGTCGCATTGCAGGTGAGCGTTCCGCCGTCGAACCCTTCAGTAATGCAGGTCTTACCATTCATATTCGCTCCGTCGCACTGTTCACCGGGATTGATGACGCCGTTGCCGCAGCTCGTGCACGAGGTAGTGTTGAACGTGCAGTTCGCGTTGCAGGTGAGCGTTCCGCCACCGAACCCTTCAGTAACACACGTCTTACCATTCATATTCGCTCCGTCGCACTGTTCACCGGGATTGATGACGCCGTTGCCGCAGGCTGATATACAATTACCAGTTGTTTGATCACAAATTTTGCTTTGAGCTACACAGTCAACGCACGCGATACCGTTCCTTCCGCAAGCCGTGTCGGACTGGTTCGTGCAGACGCCGGTGCCTGTATTCCTGCACTGATTTGGGGAACATGGAACGATACAGTTCCCACCCTGACAAGTACCGCTGATAGGACCCACCTTGCACATTGTCCCGTCAGAGCATCCCGTGCAGTTCCCAGTCTGGGTAGCACAGTAAGAACAGTAGTCGGCAGAGCCGGGAGCACAGGCAGCTCCTGTACAGTTTAAAGCATACACA
>LCPQ01000008.1 GCA_001003705.1 Parcubacteria group bacterium GW2011_GWA2_48_9
TACAGCATCCGGTGGGTCACGTGCAATCGTTTGGCGGGAAGCGATTCTTGATTTATACTATGAGTAACTATGGATATCTTCGCAATGATCCTTACTGTTGCCGGTTTGGTGCTTTTTGAAACCATCAGCAGCATAGATAATGCTATTATCAACGCCGAAGTACTCTCCACGATGAAGGAGAAAGCCCGCCGGTGGTTCTTGCTTTGGGGGATGATTTTTGCCGTGTTTGTCATTCGCGGCATACTTCCCCTCTTGATCGTGTGGTTTACCACGCCGACACTTGGGTTCTTCGGGGCGTTTACCGCCACATTCAGCAATGATCCTTCGGTCCACGAAGCCATCGAGTCTTCTGCACCAATATTATTGATCGGCGGCGGCACGTTTCTCGTATTTCTTTTCTTCCACTGGCTGTTTCTCGAGCCAAAGAACTACGGCCTCCGCGGGGAACGCTTCTTCCATTCGCAGGGCGTATGGTTTTACGCAGTAGTATCAATCCTGCTTGCCGTGATCGTCTGGTACGCGCTTCAGGAGAGCCCGATGCTTGCTTTCGGGGCCGTGGTTGGCTCGACGGCGTTCTTCATCACACATGGATTCAAGCAAAACGCCGAACAACAGGAGCAGAAGCTCATGCAGGGAGACTTATCAGATATCTCGAAGATTTTGTATCTCGAAGTGATTGACATGACGTTTTCTATCGACGGCGTTCTCGGGGCTTTTGCCTTTACACTGTCTGTTCCTTTGATCCTCATCGGCAACGGTGTCGGCGCGTTTATCGTTCGCGAATTTACCATACGCAATATTGAACGCATTAAGAAGTACACGTATCTCAAAAATGGTGCGATGTATTCCATCCTGTTTTTAGGTTCTATCATGCTTCTCGATAGTTTCGGCTTTCACATCCCGCAGTGGCTGTCGCCTGTCGTCACCTTCCTGGTGATTGGTTACTTTTTTAACAAGTCGCGTCGGGTGCTTTCGCAACAGAACGCACTAACTGCACACTAATATGGCCACATTCATAGGTACGTCGTCAACTGAAGAAATCAAATCCAAGGTCGATATCATTGACCTTATTCAAGAGTACGTCCAACTCCGCCAGGCAGGGACGAATTGGAAGGCGAACTGCCCGTTTCATTCGGAGAAGACACCGTCTTTCATGGCATCGCGTGAAAAACAGATTTGGCACTGCTTCGGCTGCGGCGAAGGGGGAGATATTTTTTCCTTCGTACAAAAAATAGAGGGACTGGAATTTCCCGAAGCATTGCGACTATTGGCTCAGAAGGCTGGAGTGCAACTGCCGACTTTCAATCCCGAATTGCAAACAAAGAAAACACAGATGCTTGATGTCATAAAAGCAGCATCGCAGTTTTTCGCCACAAAATTACGTGAACCGTCGCAAGGAAAGATTGCCCGTGAGTATTTACAGACTCGCGGTGTGAGCGATGAAACGATTGACGATTTTGGGATTGGATATGCGCCTGACGCATGGGATCAGCTGAACACGTATTTGATTCAGAATAAAATTTCCGTACAAGATATTTTTCAAGCAGGCCTCACTATCAAGCGTGAGCGCGGTGACGGGTACTATGACCGTTTCCGGAACCGTCTGATATTTCCACTTCGTGACGTGCACGGAACTGTCATCGGATTCGGGGGACGCGTGCTCGCCGCTGACGACCAGGGAGCGAAATACATCAATTCACCCCAGACCCTTGTCTATGATAAGAGCGGCTATCTCTTCGGGCTCGACTCTGCCAAACATGAGATACGAAATACCAAGCTGGCCGTCATTGTAGAAGGGTATATGGACGTGGTTGCTTCACACCAGGCGGGTGTGACCAATGTGGTCGCCTCATCAGGCACTGCATTGACTGATAGGCAGGTACGACTTCTGAAACGGTTTACCGACATTGTCGCGCTGGCTTTTGATGCCGACTTGGCCGGTGAGGACGCTTCGCGGCGAGGGATAGACGTCGCACTTCGCGGTGGGTTGGAAGTCCGCATTATCACCCTTTCCCATGGAAAGGACCCCGATGAATGTATTAAAGAAGACCTTGAGGCTTGGAAAAAAGCCATCGCGAGTGCGCAGGGAATTATGGAATACACATTTGCCCGAGCAGTTCGGGGAAAGGATATGAGTACCCTAGCGCATAAAAAAGAAGTGACGAGAACAGTTCTCCAGGCGCTCACGAGGATTCCCGACCCGATCGAGCAGACGCACTATCTTCAAAAACTCGCCGCGCTTGTCAGGGTTGAAGAATCAATTCTTCGAGACAAACTCGCATCACTCCAAAAGACCCAAAGCCCCTCAATCCGACCGGCTCAGCAACAGCCAATGAGCGAGCGTCCCCAAAAGGATAGGTACCAGTCACTCATTGAACGGCTCATGGCATTCTTCGTCTTTAGACCGGATCTTGCCGTAGAAGTGACTGGTTCCGCCGCCGAGGAGATGATACCAGAGGGACGTATGCGGGATCTTTACAAACAACTGCTAATTTCGTATACTTCAGAGCACAACGATACGGCTGAAACCGTCGTATCCCTGCTGAGCAGCAAGTACCCCGGCTTAAAGGAATTTGTTGCGGTACTTCTCATGAAGGCTGAACACGAATTTAGCTCACTCGGCGAGGATGATTTCATCCGCGATCTCCAACAAACAATCGCCGAAGTTCGGCTTCTGTATTACACTCGCGAACTCACAAAAATTGCAGAACAGATGAGCGAGGCCGAAAGCAAAGGTGATGAGAGTGCGATGACGCGTCTCAGTACACGGCATAGCGAGCTTTCTGAAAAGCTTGCTCATCTCCAAGAATAAGTATTTTCTTTACCCCCCCGATTACTTTTTCATACCACATGAAGAAGCGAAAGCACGTAGCAAAGAAAGCTCGTCCAGAAAAGAAAAAGATTGCAAGAAAAACCAAGAAGCGCATCATAGAGCCCCCGCGAATCCACGAGGAAACGGTTCTCAGGTTGATTCAAAAAGGACGCTCGCGTGGTTTTATTACCGAGACCGAAATTCTCTACGCACTTCCCGAAGTTGAAGAACAACTTGATCAGTATGAAGGGATTTTGGATCGGTTGGACAGCATGGGTGTCCAGGTTATTGAACACACACCACCGCTCATCGGAGACCTGACACCTCTCGAGCCGACTAAAGAGAAAAAGAAAACCAGGGAATCAAAAGCTTCTCTGGATCTTTCTGATATTTCAAATGATTCCATACAAATGTACCTGCGTGAAATAGGAAAGGTGTCGCTCTTGAAAGGGGAAGAGGAGGTTTCACTCGCGAAGAGAAAGGATAAGGGTGATACTGAAGCGAAGAAAAAGCTCGTCGAGGCGAACCTTCGGCTCGTCGTCAGCATTGCGAAGAAGTTTACTGGACGCTCACTTTCACTCCTCGATTTGATTCAAGAAGGGAACATCGGCCTATTTCGTGCGGTTGAAAAATTCGATTACCGAAAAGGGTACAAGTTTTCCACGTATGCGACATGGTGGATCCGCCAGGCGATTACCCGTTCGCTTGCCGACCAGTCACGGACAATTCGCATTCCCGTCCACATGGTGGAAACCATCAATAAATTCCAGCAGGTTGAACGCCAGCTGATACAGGACTTGGGGCGGGAGCCGCTGCCTGAGGAGATTGCTGCAGAAATGGGCGAAGAAGTTGACAAAATCCACCATATCATTAAAATCTCACAAGACACCGTTTCATTGGAAACATCCGTGGGTGACAGTGACGACGAAGATTCAGTGCTCGGTGACTTCATTGAAGACGTGAAGACGGTAACACCTGACAGAGTAGCTGCGATGAGACTACTGCGAGACCACGTGATAGGCATCATTCAGGAACTGTCGCCTCGCGAACAAAAGATTCTGGAAATGCGGTTTGGATTGAAGGACGGCGTCGCCCATACACTCGAGGAAGTCGGCCAGGAATTCGGCGTCACCCGCGAACGTATCAGACAGATTGAAGCTAAAGCCCTGGAAAAAATCGAAGTGCATGAGGGCATGAAGCGGCTGAAGGATTATTAGAAAGGCCCGCTTAGCTCCGCGGTAGCTCAATGGTAGAGCAACCGGCTGTTAACCGGTGGGTTCCCAGTTCGAGTCTGGGCCGCGGAGCTAAGCGGGTGTTTTTGTCTACATTATAGTAGCGAAATGGGTCGCGGCAACAAGTCCCGCACGCGGGACGCAGGCCGCGACGGGCATGACGATGTCGCCGAAGGCGACCGGCATGCCCAGGGAGAGCAACCGGCTGTGAAGTAACGCAGCCTCTCGAGGAGACTCAAGAGTGAAAACGAGGTGAAATTCTGGAAGCCCCGCAGCCGCGGGGTAATCAGAAGCCAAGTCCAGCTCAGCTGGAAAGGTTCAGAGACTAGGGAGGAATCCCGTACTCTCCGCGTTGAGCGTTGGGGAAGCGCCTCGGTCGCCTTCGGCGACATGATATAGTCCACGCCCTTTGGTAACAAGGGGATCAGTGTAACCGGTGGGTTCCCAGTTCGAGTCTGGGCCGCGGAGTTTAGGGTTCGATCACGTAGACATATTATTACGCTAGTTCATGTCCTGGACCCCTATTTGGGAATCTCGCCTCCGAAGCTGAGAGGGGTGTTTTCGTATCCACGAGCATATTAGCTTGTCCGATAGTAAGCATGATATAATTCAAACATGATATCCGACGAGAAAAAAGAAAAGTCAGACCAAGGTTTATTTTTTTCTGCCGGACAGTCTCATCTCCAAATGAAATTACGGCGAAAGCCGCTCTTATTTTTTTCCATAATCACGGCCCTTTTTTTGGTATCTGTGGCGGCTTTTGGTCAAGAAGGAGGATACTATGTCCCAACCAACCTGGCGGAAATTACGGATGTTTCAGAAGTAACGGATGTAGTTCAAGACCCAAGCGTAAATTTCTACAAAACGATCAGGGCCAGATGCCAGGAATCCGTCGCGGAAAACTCAGAAGCTACGGAAAAACAGTTCCAGCAATTGTGCTGCCAGCCGCCGGACTACTGGTTAAACCCGCAGTGCCCCCTACAGCAGGTTGGCCAAGACCTTCCATATGCTCCATCCAGGGAATTTGGTACTCAAGAAGAGCAAGACGCGTACCAATCTGTTATCAGTTGCCTACAAAACGATGGTTCTGATGAAAGCTGCATTCGTAACGATACCCTCAACGGCATCGGGCAGGCTATCGAACAAGAAAAAGATGCATGTGTAAAACCCTGTGAAGGTGTTTTACAAAGTTGTAATGAGGGGTGTGTAGATCCAGGCTGGACTACCCCAGAACGCTACCAAGCTTACCTTGGTTGGATCGACTGCGAACTCCAACAATTAAATGGATGGTTTGATGAGTGTCAAGAAGCGCAGGTAAGGTATACAGAGATTATGGGGGGTTACAATTCGGCGCTCCGTCAGCAGGCCTACAAAGATTTTTTTAACTATAATTCCTCTGGAGGCACTTCTCTCCAACCAGCTCCAGTTGCAACCACTGATACCGCCTGTCAAAATGATTGTCTCCGTGAACAGTCAGTGTGCGAAGACCCATGCAATACCGTGAATAATCAGCGAGGCAGTCAAGCAGACGTCGCGGCACACCAAGCGCTGGATGATTGGAAGAATAGAAACAATACCATCAGTAACACAGCACCGACCAACGTAGCCAACGCGGAGACCGGCCCCCTGGCTAGAAAATTGGCTGCTTTTAAGAAAGCGGCAACTCCCGTTGCACCCACATCGACTGTCGACGCCAGCGGTACAACAATAGCTCCGGAAAAGTTGGCGCAAGGACTGGGAGATGCACAACCGTCGGTCCGACTCGGATTCGGTCTGAACAACATCAAAACAGATGAATTAGTCAGCTTGGAGATCCAGCCAGGCCTTCCAATCGCAGCCATGGTTTTGACTCCTGCACAACCGATCGATGACGGAGTCATAGCCGTGACCATGATTGACGGGGCAAAACTGCAGTTTCAGGGAGTGCCGCCGCCCGAGCCGACTCGTTATGAGCTGAAAGATTATTTCCAAGTGGGTACCACGGTTGGCCAGGCAGAAGCTCACCCCTGGAAAGAAGCCTTGTTTGAATTTTTATTGCCCTTGGTTCCTAACCAAAACTATGAAAACGCGGAAATGCTTCGCTGGAATCAGGATCAGAACGAATGGGATACCTTACCCGTTGAACAGATTGGATGCGGATCAGCCACCTGCAGGTTTATCGCGTCCTCGTCAGGGACAAGTTATTTTGCCATTGTTGTAAAAAAAGACACATCATCATACGCAGTAGCGGGAGTACTATTCTGGGGCGGGTTGGTATTCCTCGGTATATGGCTTATTCGGAGAAGGAAGAAGCGGAAAGCTATAATAAAGGCCTTGCAAGGTAAAGATCTGCACAATTAACCTACCCATAGGTTTGAAACGCGCCGGTCCAGCGAGCATGGTCCGCCACTCTTCGGTGACGGGTCTTTTCTTTTTGGGTTTTATCGTTGACAGGGCGAGTGAGCCACATTACACTTGGATAAATACTCAAAAAGATTCAAACGCAGTTTCCACGCATAACGGCGGAGGATCGATGTATCGAGAACAGCTCATTGAATTAGTGGATCTCATGTTCGCCAGTGTCGACCAAGCGCTCGCGGCACTCGAGAGAATACCCGGCAGTTTCTGGCGCACACAGCCGGATACGTTCTTCGGCCCCGGCGAACAGCTCGTACACGTCTGCCAGTCGGCAGGCTTCGCAGCACGGTTTATTTCTACGCAGGCGGCCGGCCAGGAATTCCCCCTCATGGAGCCGTTTGCTTCGGCGGCCATGAACCGTTCGCGTCTCGCCAAACTGAATCTGGAAGGAGCTCGCGGCCAGTTCAACGAGATATGCGTCGATATTGACACCTTCAGGGTATGGGTTCATGCGAGCCTGCAAAGAACCCGTGAAAAGATCGCGGCTATACCCGAAGAGCAGTACGGCGTACAAGTTTCACACCCGCTCGTGGTCATGAAAGGGATCGCGCACAGCGTTCTGATCAGATTGATCCTGATCAACGGCGGCCATCATATTGGCCAGTTTAACCAGCTGGTCAAAGCGGCCGGCTACGTGCATGAAGCCGTCTTCCCCGTGATCTTTGGGGAGTTTCTCGAGGAAGAGTAGTCTCTCAATAACGTACACATGTTCGAAGCCGGTATGCTGCAAAGCATCCCGGCGTTTTCCCCCACACCAATCGGATTGATGTGGGGGTGTTCTTATTGTTTTGTGTAGAGTCCTATTAATTCAGCCGAGTCGAGCGAATGCTCTTTTACCTTTTCTACGAAGTCTTCCTTCGTCACTCCTTCGAGCCGCTCGACACTCAATGCGTAGATTGTGAAGACGTATCGATGCGTTCCCGAGGGCGGGCACGGGCCGCCGTAGTTGGTTTGCCCGAAATCGTTTTCTATTTCTTCGCCGGCCGTTTGCCCCTGCGGGATTTCAGTAACCGAACGGGGAATGTTCACGATCAACCAGTGGTCCCAGTTGCCACCCGGCGCGTCAGGGTCTTTGCACGACAGTGCGTAGCTTAAAGTTTTCTCCGGCGCCTCGTACCAGGTAAGATGTGGAGAGGAATTTTTCCCGTCGCAGGTGAAGCGGGCGGGGATGAGGTCGTTGTGAGAAAAGTCGAGACTCTTAGCCACCATAGTTAGTTCGTAGCGAGCAGTTTCTGATCGTGCTTGCGCCAATTCTTCACTGTTTCCACGTCGAGGCGGCCATCTTGGATGAGCGACGCCAAGTGCTTGCCTCCCAAGAAGTGCGGCAAGACGACGTAGTCAGCACCGGCTTCGTAGAGTTTTCTCGCCTCCCAATTCGTGTAGGCAGTCACGATAGTTTTCGGCGCGTTACCCGTTTGGCGTTTCATCTCGAGGATTTTTTCTATCAGAAGAAGATTGTCCTCGAGGTCAGGGATGGTTGAAATGACGATATAGGCGGTGTCGAGATGCACGTGATTTTGGATATCTGGGTCCGTGATATCACCAAAGACGACTTTGTACCCTTCCGCTTGCAGGCCTTTTACTATTTCCGGGTCGAAATCAACGACTACTAGTTTTTCTTTCCCTACCGTATGGAGAAGCTGGCTGCCGAGGCGGTGAGCGCCTGCCAGCACGATCGGCCCTTTTGTGATTTGGGGAAGCGGGATGTCTTCATTCGCGTCGCGCCGTTCGAATATCTTCAAGTGCCGCTCGAATCTGTGGTAGAGCGTGTGCTGGTGTTTGATAAAGTACGTTGAAACAAGAAAGGTGATGATACCGACGGCCGTGACTATTGAAACCTCCCGCGTACCGACATGTCCGAGCGTCAAACCCATCGCCATCAGGATGAGGCTGAATTCGGATATCTGCGCTACGGTGACGCTCGCGAAGAAGCTGGTTTTCCGCTTGAAGCCCAGCCATCCCATAATTGCCAGTACGATGATTGGGTCGGCAATGATAACAAAGAGCGCCAGGATAAGTGCGGGAACAATGATCCCGACGATATTCTCGACAACAAGAGAAGCGCCTAACATGACGAAGAAGATTACAATAAAAAAGTCCCGCAACGGACGGAGCTGGGCCTCGATTTGGAACTGTTCCAGAGATCTTGCCAGTGCGACACCGGCGAGGAAGCCGCCGATCTCTATCGAGAGCCCGATAAAATCGCTCGAGACAAACAGGCTCATGCCAAATGCCCACGCCACGCTCGTCAAAAAAAGCAGTTCAGGCGACCGGGCAAGCCGTTCAAAAATCCAGGGAAACGCTTTTTGCGAAAGCCAAATAATCAGAGCGAAAAGGATAATACTCTTCGTGATCGTGAGCAGGAAGTTTACGATGCTCACCGACTCGGGGTTTTCCTGGAATCCCACGAGGAAAATGAGCATAAAGATGGCCACGACATCCTGCACGAGCAAGAAGCCCACGACTATCCGTCCATAGAGCGACTGAAGATCGTGTTTCTCTGAAAGGAGTTTTACGACGACGATGGTACTGGAGAACGTGAGTGCTATGGCTATATAGAGCGCGGGGAGCGATGCGAATCCAAGTATTTTTGCCAGCCCGAATCCCAAGATTGTCGTTATGACAATTTGTCCGATACCGGTGAGCAGGGCTGTCTTTCCTATAGACTTCAGAGTGTCGAAACGCATCTGCAATCCGACGAGGAACAGTAGGAGGGTGATCCCGAATTTCGCCATGACATCCAGCAATTCACCTGACGCGCCGTCGTGTAGGCCTATTGCCCCGATAATAATGCCGGTTAGCAGGTAGGCGACGATTGTCGGCTGTTTGAGTATGCGCGCAAGAATTCCAAGAGCGGCGGCAATGACCACTATCAGGGTGATGTCGACGAAAGGGGTTGTCATGGAGGAAGTATAGCAAAAAGGAGGCTGAGAGCCGAGAGCTCAGAGCTCAAGAGCCAGAAAGTTACAACGTGTAGCGGTAGAGCTTGCTCTGCTGGTTATTTGCGGGTTAACGAATTACGAATTGCGGATTGGTTTGTTCGTAAAATCAAACCAATGTTATCCGATTCTTTCTCACTTCCACTATCCCGTCTTTCTTCAAGGTTGTGGTGGCTTTTACGGTGTCCTGTCTAGTCCGCTTTAAAGCCTTCATGACCTGCCCGATATCCACAAATGGTTTTGTCGTCAGTTGCCGGACAATTTCACCCCTGATTTGTCGCAGTGAACCCTCGAACTTCGATTGTTTCGAGAGAGCCGGGATATGCTTAATCTGCGCTGGCAGAACGAGCCGGCTATAGTCCATGAGCGCGTTGTGCCAATCACGGGAACGTTTTTTTGGCAGTAGTCTCCATGCAAGTTTTTCGACTTCTTTCAGCGATGTCGTTGCGGGCAGGTTGAGCTCATATAAAATAACCCGTCTGATGTTGGTATCAATCGTTATGAACGGTTTGTTAAAAGCGAAAATAAGTATTGCCCGCGAGGTATACGGGCCGATGCCAGGGAGCTTTTCCAATGCTTCAGGATTGTCGGGAATTTTTCTGCCAAACTCGTCGACGACCGCCTTTGCCAGTTTCCCGAGATTAAGCGCGCGGCGGTTGTACCCGAGGCCTGACCAGAGTTTTAGAAGTTGGAGGTTAGAAGCCCGAGAAAGGCGTTGCCAATTTGGCCATTTTTTCACCCATGCGATGTATTTCGGCACGACGCGGTCCACCTGAGTTTGCTGCAACATGATTTCAGCTACGGTGATTTTGTACGGATCTGTGGTGTTACGAAACGGCAAATCTCGACGGTGGAGTCTGTAGAAGCGGAGGATTTTTTTGCGAAAGGATTGTACTTTTGTTAGTGGGGATCTTTGCATCATTGCAGTATACCATGGCGGGTTCCTTACGGTTGTTTTCACATACATACATTTGACAACGTGTCAGAAGAAAGGTAACGTCTTATACGTCAAAACTGATCATTTTATCGCAATCAAAGGAGCTACGGATGAGCAGGTCAAAACGAATTGTCACTGCCGTTGTGTTCGCAGTTGTCGTAGTAGTACTGGCGCTTTTTCTTCCCATCCAGCCCGAGTCGACGCGGTGGACGTCGTACGATGGGAAAGTTTCTGTCGACATTGATTCACTATACCGAACAAACTCGGTTACCTTCACCTCGCCGCGAGAGGGTGAAAGAACCTATCGGATGCCGCTGCCAGTGGACCAGGACGGGAACGGTTCACTGGGGTTCGATGACACCGCATTGATCGAACTTCTGCGACGCTATTGGAACCAGCGGGAAACAGCGAAAGGAGACGACGGTTTTGAGATCGTTGACTGGGCTGTGGACCTCCAAGGTCCCGAAGGCAGCGGTAGAATCGTTGGTGTCTACTTTTACGGATGGTCGCGATACACGAGCATTGTCACAGGAAACTGATAATCTCGGAAATCGGAACTTAAGCCCGACGCAGTCAGCATTGACGTCGGGCTTTTTCTTTCTTAGAAGTAAATAACGCACCGTTTGAGAATTGATAAGCCATTCAAATCGCGGGCGTGCAGGGAATAGAAACGTGGGTTTTTCTACTGGATGTACTTGCTACGATTATAGTGTACTGTTGTGGTAGGAGATTAATTTATTTGCCTTCGGCGAGTTACTTTTTTCCTTGATAAAAAAAGTATTGTTCACCTTTCAGGTTCACGAAGGGATGCAAAAAAATCAAGTCGCGCCAAACTCGCCCACACACCGTAAAACGGTGTGGGGGTCAAACAGTGGCGCGACAGATTATTTAATAATATTATGTGTTGACATTCTTAGATAGGCATTCTATGCTCTAACAGGTATGAAGCGTTTCAATAATAATTCAAGCATTTTTTCAAAACCGCCGCCGGCGTGACGTTTTTCATAGTTTAGAAAGACTTCGTCCCGCTCACTGGCGGGATGTTTTGTATACTGTTCCCCTGTAGTTTAATCGGCAAAACGCTGCACTGTTAATGCAGTCATGGTGGTTCGACTCCACCTGGGGGAGTTGGTAAGTTGATTTTTCTCACGACAAAACGTACCATACTGGCGTATGAACGAACTGAAGTTTTTGACTGACATGATCGTCGCGTTCCGCAATGCGCGTGACTGGGAACGGTACCACCAGCCAAAAGAGCTGGCTATTTCGGTTGCCATTGAAGCAGCGGAGCTTATGGAAAAGTTCCAATGGGCACGGAAGGCCCAGGCAGAATATATTGAAGCCCATAAGGAAGAGATAGCCGATGAGCTTGCCGATGTTGTTATATATCTGTTGTTGCTTGCCTACTCGCTCGATATTGATGTAAAAAGCGCCGTTGAAGAAAAACTTGAAAAGATGCGAAAGAAGTATCCAGTGGAAAAAGCGCGGGGGCGCGATATTAAGTACACCGAGCTATGAGCGATATACAGCAACTGACAAAGAAAATCATGGATTTTTTCGAGGAGTATGATTGGGTGAAGTTCCACCATCCGAAGGAGCTCGCCGTAGATATTCTGACCGAGTCCGGTGAGCTTTTGGAGTTATTCAAGTGGCAAACCAACAATACTCCCGAACGGATTGAGAAGAACAAAGGACATATCGCGGATGAAATAGCAGACGTTGCCGTAAGCGCACTAGAATTAGCGCATGTATTGAAGCTCGATATGCGGGAGATTATTGAGAGAAAAATGGAAAAGAATGGGGAAAAATATCCAATTGAGAAAGTTCATGGAAAAGATGTGAAGTACACCGAGATTTAAGAGATGGTCATTTTTTCGCAAGGGCGAGTTACTTTTTATAACTAAAAAGTAACCAAAAAGTTCTGGGGTTTTTGATTCGCGTGATGTATTCTTTCTGTACTTGTTGTCGGCAGGGCTCAGCAAAAACCCCAGACCCCGTCACGGTACAGGGTTTGGGTATTTTCAGAGAAGAAACTATACATACCGATTACTATGGAACGAGAACAATTCGAACACTACATAGAGGAAGCAATTCACGAAGTACCGGAGAGACTTCGAGAAAAAATTACGAATGTCGCGTTTGTCATTGAGGACGATGTGCGCGCGGCACGAACTACTGAGCGCGAAGTGAAAACTCGCGGCATGCTGCTCGGGTTATATCAGGGAATTCCCTTGAGTCGGCGTGGAGTTAATTATGGCAGTGTACTTCCCGACAAGATTACATTGTTCAAAAACGCCATTGAACGCGTCGCAGGCGCAGACGAGCAACGTATCAGAAAACTCATCCGTGATGTTGTTCATCACGAAATCGGCCACTACTTCGGCATTGACGAGCACGGCGTGAGGAAGCTTGAACGAAAACGTCGAAAGAAGAATTGAACGCAGGGACTAGTATCTGCGTCTCCCTGATCTGCGGTTCCAACTCTCACGGCCTTTTCGCCCGTAACGGTTGTATGCCGCGTTTTGGTTTTGCGGATTGGAAGAATCTGAGTGCACTCCGCGTGGCGACGACATACGCGGCGCCGGAAGGTTTGCAGGAAGTTGCCGTACCGGCAATGTTTTCCGTAGCAGGCGTTCGATGTTACGGACGTCACTTCGCTGGTCGAATGTAGCAAACGATATTGCCAGACCCTCACTGCCTGCGCGTCCTGTACGTCCTATGCGGTGCACGTAGTCCTCTGGTTGTGACGGCAAATCGAAGTTAATAACTACCTCGATACCTGTTACATGGATGCCGCGAGCGGCAATGTCCGTCGCTACAAGTACACGGTATTTGCCTGACTTGAATCCTTCCAATGCGTCACGCCGTTGGGCGAGCGTCCGGTTCGAATGAATATCCGCTGCCGCATGTCCCATCGTGTGTACGTGACGGGCGAGCTTGCTGGCCGTGTATTTCGTCCGGGTAAACACTAAGATCGGGCCTGGATACTGTTTCAGAAGGACTTCGAGTAAATGCGATTTGGATTCTTTTTGGACAAAAAATACTTCCTGGATCACTTTTTCTATCGTGGTTCCAGAAGGAGCTATTTCTACATGTATCGGAAGCGCCATATGCCGGTGCGCGATTTCAAGTATTCCCTTTGGCATGGTGGCGGAAAAAAGCATCGTTTGCCGCTGCCGGGGGACGGCAGCCAGGATACGTTTTATCTGGGGAGCGAAGCCCATATCCAGCATACGATCCGCTTCGTCTAACACGAGGATACGGACATCGGAAAGAGTCAGAGTACGCTGTTCCATGTGATCGAGCATTCTGCCGGGAGTCGCGATCACTACATGGGGTTTGCGCTGAAGCGCGTTCCGTTGGGTTACCATCGAGGCTCCGCCAATAAGCAGTGCTGTGCGAAGGCCGAGCGACTTGCCTATAGCGTGAAGTGATTCCTCCACCTGTACTGCTAATTCACGCGTGGGAAGGAGGATAAGTCCGCGGCCTTTTATTTGCGCTAAACGTTGCAGCATAGGGATGCCGAACGCGAGCGTCTTACCTGTACCGGTCTGCGCGATGGCGATCAGATCTTTCCCCTCGATGCCGATGGGAATCGAACGAAGCTGCACAGGAGTTGGTTCGGTGTAGCGGAGGCGATGAATCGCGTCGAGCAAACTCGGGGCGATGCCCAGGCCTGCGAAACCGTTGGAAGATGGTGTAATCACACACGTACTGTAGCATACGGTCACAGCGCTGTCGCATCGGACGAAGCCGGTTAACGAGTTGGCGAATTGACGGATTGCGGATTGGTTTGGTTTTTACAACGTTGCACTCTGCCCCAAAAGACCGTATTATATTTCACATGACTCCAACTGTTCTCAACCTTCTCTCAATTCTCACAATTATTGGTGATGTCATGATCGTTGGCATACTGGGCTTGTCGGTGTATGTCTGGGTTTCGAAAAAACAGGATAGCCGTCTGTTTGCGTTGGTCGGTGACCGTGGCGTTCTTTTCGCGTTCATCGTCGCCATTATGGCTACTGCAGGAAGTTTGTATTTTTCTGAGATCGCGCACTTTGCTCCGTGCAAACTGTGTTGGTTTCAGCGCATCTTTATGTACCCGCAGGTAATTGTTTTAGGAATTGCATTGTGGAAGAAGGAGCGAACCGTCGCTGTCATGCAAAGCCTGATTCTTTCAATTATTGGCGTCTTGTTCGCGGCGTACCACTATTACCTCCAAATGTTTGCGACGACAGTGAAACCCTGCTCGCCGGATGACCCGGTTTCCTGTGCGGAAAAAGTTGTCGTCCGCTACGGCTACATCACGATTCCGATGATGGCGCTAACAGCGTTTCTGATGATTATCCTATTTCTCGTCATGGTGCAAATGCGGGACAGGAGAAATGCGGAAAATCAGCCGGCTCACTAGTGCATTCACCGTTTATTGCGGGTAGGTTCATGAGTATGTCCTTGACGCAAGGACTTCTTTTCATGTAAAGTCTTGAAATAACAAACAACGAACTTGTAGAAACTGTACGTTTCCAGGGGAGGGGTTATGCAATTCTTGAAGGGTTCCGGGGTCGGGCTTGCCGGCGGCTTTCTCGGTTTTTTCGTTGTACTACTGCTCATCATGGTCAGTTCCGTGTTTACCGATTTGCTGACGGTGCAAGCATGGGTAGCCGTCGTCACGATGGTTGTGACGGCGATCATGATTTGGGACAAGGGATGCAGCAGGTACATCAACTCTCCGTGGGAACTGTTCTTCGTGAGCATTTTCAGCTTGGGTATCTGGCTGATCGTCTGGTGCCCTCTCGCCAACGTAGTCATGGACTTTCTGGAACTCTCCGTTCCCGTCAGTGGGATGGCCCAATCAGTCGGGCAAATCACTCTCGCATGGCTCATCAATGGAGTCGTCGCCGGCATCATCGCACATTGCAACTACATCTTCGACACTCGGAAGTAGTTTACCGGGCACTACACGCCCATCTATACGCATATATCTCGCACCCCCTCTCTCTGTGGGTGCGAGTTTTCTTCTTGAAACGCATGTCCCTACAATACCGGTGCCAAGAATGCCATCAACCCGATCCATAGTCCCACATATATCAGTTTACGGGGTACATGGTCGATCTCTGGAGTAAGGCGGTTCGGCAGACGCAGTACGGCCATCATAAACGCCGCCGAAGCAATAGCATAGAGAATTATGAAAGGCACTGTTCGTGAAGGAAAAATGAACCCGATAGAAATAGCCCCTGTGATGCAGAAAGCCACGGTTATCCTGATGTGTGACATCGGCATGAGGTGTGGCAACGTAATGCGAAATCCTCTGTCTACTTCAATATCTTCCACGTCCTTGACTATTTCCATCGCCATAATGGCGAAAAAGATTACGAGGGTTGTGAGAAGATTGAAAATGTTCACCGAACTGCCTACTGTCGCGCCAAAGAGAATAAGAAATGCCGACAAAAGTGCGGCAAGAACATTTTTTAGTACAGGGATTTTTACACAAACCCGCGAGTAGAGGACTGCTGCGAGAACGAAAAACAGAAATAACAGCACAATTTTCACTGATGCCATACGTGAAAGTGCCGTACCGATACTGAAGGAGATGATGGCAACAAATAATGCAACCTTTGGATGGAGTTTCGCGAATGGTTCCCCTTTACGGGCATCAATATCTCGATCCTCGTAACCATTATATGCCAGCGTGCCCGCGGACAAGAAAAATATCGCAACGATGCTGATAAGTTCATCAGGTGAGGAGGGCCATCTCTTTTGACTTTGGATTATACCGACAACGAATGCCCCAACGGGTGCGAATGTCATAGGGAAGCGAATGAGGCGGAGATACTGCCAGATGAGTTGCATATGATAAGTATATACTAGGGAACTGCCATACAACTAATAATAACCTAAATACGCAGCGTTTAGTTGCCTTATAATTATTTGGGCGGTACGCTATCAGCAGTCACCGGTGTTCGTGAGAATGCCTGCCGCTCGGGGGATGTAACGCTTTTACCTATCATACGATGTATATACCAATGGGAGACGAAAACAGCATAGAATACATCAATGAACTTGTGCGCGGAGCCCAGGGCGGCGATGAAAATAGCCTTGGCCGTCTCTATGAACTTTTAAGCGTCAGAGTGTACCGATACCTCATTACGCGGGTTAGCCACAGGGAAACGGCCGAAGATCTCATGCAGACAGCTTTCCTTGAAATGATTCGCTCACTGTCACGATATAAGATACGGGCGGGAGCGAAATTTACTACCTGGCTTTTCCAGATAGTGCGGCACCGGTTAATAGACCACTATCGGCGCCAGAAGATCGTTCTCCCCTTGGATGAGACCGTCGAATCTCATCCCGATCTGCAGACCGATCCCGCCCCACCAGATGTAGGAGAATCCAGTAAACAAGTACTTTCCGCTCTGGGAACACTGCCGGAGCGCCAACAGACCATCTTGCATCTTTTTTACCAGGAAGAGATGTCACCGAGTGAAATTGCTGAAGTCATGAACATGTCAGCCATCAGTGTACGAGTAGAAAAGCATCGTGCGATTAATAAAATCCGATATCTCTTCGTTGAAGGGGGAACAACCATATGATACGCAAGGAACTATCACAACATGAGGCAGAGGAGCTGATCAGAAAGGTATCATACCCCGTTCTGAATCCCACTTCACAACAACGTATCAAACAGACCCTGCTTTCGGAATTCACGAACGTAACAAACGCGCGTGATGAACGATATACTATGCAGGAGGAGAAAACATTTTATCACTTATCAACACAACCCATGATACCTATTATCATCGCAATTGTGATGGCTATCGTCGGGGCCGGAACCGCCATCGCGTCAAATTCTGCCAAGCCGGGCGACGCGCTGCACGGAGTCGACCAAGCTCTCGAGGACGCACGTCTTAATTTCACTCTAGGTGATACCGCGAAGGCGGAGTTCATGCTTGAAATCGCCCAAGAGCGTGAGAAAGAGCGCTTCGAACTCGAGTCAGAAGGTAGATCTGAAAATGTCAGCGAGGCGGAGGAGCATATTGATCGCTCGCTCGATAACGCGCTCGAAACTATTAATCGTGTGCGCGCCGAGCAGGAAGAGCGCGGTAACGACAACGCCGCAGATACTCTCTCGGACGTCCAAGAGAAACTTACCGAACTCCAAAGACGCCACCAGGAGCGCACCCAGGGCCAAGACAATGGCGGTAACAACCAGCAAGGTGGACAAGGAAACGACAATTCGGATGATGAGGGAGACGACAGCTCGAATGGGAATGACAATGCAAACGACAATTCAAATTCATCGGACGACGTAAACGATGATCGTGACTCAAATGTGAATGGGACTAACGATGAAAACAGCAATGCAAACGACAATTCAAATTCATCGGACGATCAGAATGACGATTCCGACAGCAATGCGAACGATGATGTGGAAGATGATAATTCTAATATTAATGAAGACGACTCTGATGTGAATGGCAGCGCAGGTAGTAGTTTACCTGTCCAAGCAGCCGCCCCGAGAGTTACCCGATAGAATTATTCAAATTAGTATTACGCTCTGGCAGCACTATCGTGCCAGGATGCTAATGGCCATCCGCCCCGCCGGCGGGTGGTTTTGGATTATACAACAGTCATACGTTCTTATTGACTTACGCTTCGTTAACCAGTATATTTGCTTAAAATATGAACATGGTTCAAAGAGAAGGATAAACCTCTACGGAGGGGAAAGGAGGATCGATGCCGAGCATGACCATCCCTGAGTCCGCAAAGGGTGGGGACCAGTGTCCGGCGCCGGATTGCACGGGCGTGCTCCGTTATGCCAGTGGATGAGGTGGCTATTACCTGGAGTGCAGTCTGCACCCCCTCGACCATTTCCGTGGTGCAACACGGGCGGAAGTGGAGGCAAGCCAAAGCGCAACACCAGCCGCATGCGGATGCAAGAGTTCCTCGTAACACGCAGTAGATCTGGTACGCCCCGTGCATTCCTCGGGGCGTTTTTCCTATTTTTGTGTCATACATAGGTTGTTTGTGACGCGATGAAACATTTATTCCACTTACGGTGTATTATTATTACCTATGCACGACCCGGGGGACTTAAGCGATGAACAGCTTGTAGAAAAGGTACGGGACGAAAACCACGGGCTGTATCGCCACATTGTCGAACGGTATGAACAAAAACTTCGCAGGTACGCGATGACGTTTGTTCATGACACGGAAGTAGCCGATGACGTCCTGCAGAATGCGTTCATGAAAGCGTACATCAACCTCTGGGGGTTTAACACGAAGAAGAAATTTTCCAGCTGGATATACCGGATAGTCCACAATGAGGCTATTAATGAAATTAAAAAGCGAAAAAAAGAGCTGTATCTCGAAGACACGCCCGAAGCGGAGATGGTAGAAAGCACTGAAGACGGTGCAGATGTTACGACGGACGGAAATCGAACAAAAGAAATGCTCGAACAAAGCCTCGAACGGCTGCCGCTCATGTACCGAGAACCGCTCGTACTCTACTATCTCGAAGAGCGCAGTTATCAGGAGATAGTAGACATTCTCCATATGCCGGTTGGTACCGTGGGCACAAGAATCCGCCGCGGGTTGGCGCTTTTAAAAAAAATCGTAGAAGATCATCATTCACCACTATGAACGACAGACGGTCCCTCGCGGACAAGATTACGCAGTCAATAAACGAGCATAAAGTAAAAATGCATCCGAAAGTATATTTCACGCTCGGATCTGGCATGCTGGGAATTGGACTCGCAGCTTCCATGCTCGCTGCGGCGTTTTTTTGCGGCGTGACGCTGTTCCGGCTGCGCATGCACCAACCTTTTGACTTTCTCGGTGCACCGAAAGGTTTCGAGGCGTTCATCGGCAACATGCCGTGGATTCCTATTATACTTGCTCTTGCCGGCATCATTGCTGGTACGTGGATCATGCGTAAGTATGATTTTAGCTATCGGCACGCGTTTATCGGGATCGCCGGGGGATTTGTTTCTTCCCTGTTGGTATTTGGCATCGTGATCGATGCGGTAGGTCTGCCTGAACGCGCAGGGGAGTCCACCCTCATGCGGCCATTTGTTGAGCAGAGATTTTCGAACGATACGTGGTTGATTGGCGTGGCAAATGACGTCAGCGACGACAGGTTTAATCTCGCTGTGCCGCGTGGGGACGTCATCCATGTTTATTTTCGCAATAATACAGTTATCGAGCCGCCGATACCCCTCCAGGAGTTCGAATGGGTACGGGTCATAGGAGAGTGGAATGATGAAACTTTTGATGCGGATGTCCTATTTCACGAACTTCCACCGCGCGGCGTCGGCCATATCATGCGATTCCAAATTCCTATCGAAAGATAATCTCCGCCTCCTTTGTAGTACTTGGTGGAAAGGAGGTGATACCTATCGAATGAAGAACAAACTATTAGTTGCCCTTATCGCCGTCGTCGGCATCATCGGCGCGACAGCCCTCGTCTCGAATATAGTGTCAGCACATGGCTTGGGTTTCGGAGCGAACCTCGATACTGAGGCCCAGCTACTCGGCATGACGGCCGATGAGCTCGGGACTGCTCTCGAAGAAAAGACCATGCCCGAAATTCTTGACCAACAGGGCGTGACACACGTCAAACTTGAAGCTTGGAGGAATGAGCAAGAGCTTGGACGGCAAGCACAGCTCCTCGATATGAGCGTCGATGAGCTTAAAACTGAGCTCGAGGGCAAGACCTTCGCCCAATTGCTCGACGAAAAAGGAATCACGCATACCCAGCTGATGGAAAAGCGCCATAAATTCATGAAGGAGCGCATGATAGAACGTCTCCAGGAGGAAGCGGACGCCGGTACCATCACGCAAGATGAGATGCAGGAGCACCTTGACCGGATGGAACAGCATCAGGCAGAGGGCGGATTCCGCCTCGGACACGGCATGGGGCACGGACCATTCTAAGAAGTCATACCCCCCGAAGACTCCACGAAAGCCATGCAGATTCTAGACATGCATCGGCTTTTTTGGTGTTGATGCGCAATAAGAAAATTTTCGCATGTAGTGTACTTGAGAAAAAGAAAAAGCCCGTCGCAGATGCGGCGGGCCGTACTATCATGGGGGAATGAGCGATTGTGACACTCACGATGTCGGGTCGGACGACGTGGCCGGTGCTGTGTCGTCAGATTCGACAAGGGGCGATAAGGTGGCATGGAGTTTTGCCCACTCACCACAGTAGGTCATTGCCTCTATCCAGTCGGCATACCCGGACATCTCCAGATGTACGATGTGCCTTCCTTCGGACACGACGAATGTTGCCGGCGTTATCAGTCCGGTTGCATATCCGTCCAGAACGACATGCGCTCCTTCAGGTTCGGAAACCACGTACAATGTTCCTGACTCAGGAAGAATTGAGGTAGATCCCGAATCGTTGGGACTGTTTCCGCAACCGCTGAAGAACATACCAAGTCCGACGAGAGTGATGATGCGCGTAAATTGCATGGAGCGACCCCTTTCGCTGATTTCGATGGGCTGTATTTGTATGTTTTCATACGGTAGCGGATAAACAGCTAGGAGTCAATGTCCACCGGGTCTTTGCTATGCCGCGCAGCCTGCAGTTGCTTTTCTTGCTGAAGGCACATAGACTAAATGCATTATTGGCTAATTCCGCCGACCATGAGATTCCGTTTTAGTCTTCTTGTAGGTATTTCGTTGGCTATAGCATTGGCACTTGTTTACATACCGTCGACTTCGGCCGACCGGGATGATTGCGGAACAGGATATGAATTCCGGCCTTCGAGCGGCGTCGGCTGTGTTCAAATCAACTGCGGCACTATCAAAGATGCCCACTATTCGTATACCGAGCGCTGTATCTGCGGCTCGGCGGGCAGTGAATTTGAAAACCCCGCTGACCCGAACAAATCATGTAATTACCCGGCAGACTACGCGAGCTGTCCGGGGTGTCTCTTTGCATGCGTACATGCGGATGAGGACTGTCCTGATGCGCCAGGATTGGCAACAAACAAAAATACGAATTCAACCACTAATTCGTCATCAAACGCTAACACGAATAAGAATGTTAATACCGCCGCGAACACGAACCAGCCCACCAACAAAAATATTAATTCGAGCAACGCCAATGCTACTCCGCCCATAACCACCCAGGGTTCGATCAGCCCGACATGTGCCGACGAATGCCATAAATATTTGCGCGGCAAAAAGAACGCCGAAGTACTGTCTGCCGAGGGAGAATACCCCGATTGCAGCTGTCAGATCGACATTCGGGACAACGGCGGCAATGTGACTCAAACTGTGTCAGTAGACGGCTCTATTGAAACGACGTATACGTTTGATCCCTCATCGGGCGTGTTGATATCAAAGACAATATTCAACCGTAAAGACGAAATAGAGAAAATACGCAAGCGGCTCGGATACCGCTACACGGAAAAAGAAATTGACGAACTCCTAGCGCCGGATAAAGTTGATCAGTGGTTTCAAGGCCAGATCAAGAATATTAAAACCGAGACCGGCCTGCTGCACCCCCAATTCTGGTGGCAGCATGTCGTAGCGATGCTCGACCACGGGTCAAACGGCAACAGCGCTGATTTTGTCGACGTCCACGAATTTGGCCGGTGCGGCGACTCGATGATGTGGCTGGAACGCAATCTCACCACTGATCTTAATTTAGGCGACGATGCAGACGAGCCGGGCCAGAAACACGAAGCTATGTTGTCGATTACCGGTGAAAAGTACGGCAACATGCTCAACCATACATCGTTGATGGTCAGGCCACCCGGCATTACGAACGCCGAGTGGGAAGACATAGTGAAGGAGTTGAAAAATCTCTCCGGAGGCGAGGAAAGCAACCCCGGCATGCTTCCAGGCAGCCTGTCGAATATCGATCCGCGGCTTTTAGATGCTAAGGTACTGGATCCCTATAAGAAACAGACCACCACTGTCAGGGAGTTTATCAAAGGATGGTCGTATATCCGTATTAGCTAGTCGGCCGTATGAAGAAAAAAATTATCATTATTGCAGTCATGGTTTTACTGGTTGCTATACTCGGCGGCGGGTATCTCTTCTTACGCCATGTCCCGGCAGTTACCTACGCCGTCAATGAGATAGACAGCGAATCGCACTGGGGGTCTATCAGCGGCTGGTTAAGTTATCCGAGTGAAGTGATCCCGCCCATGGGCATATGCGCGGAAACGGTGGAGGGGGAAGATCTCTACTGTACCTATCAGATGATTCAAGATGAGGAGTTTCAATACGGGTACGGTTTCGAATTATCAGTGCCTCCAGATACCTATTATGTTTACGCACACCTGCTGACAGACGGCACTGAAAAGATCGGATACACTGATGAATACAAGGCCTACTACTCGAAGTTCGTGACGTGCGGGCTGGACATTAGTTGCACCTCGCACGCGCCCATCCCCGTCAAAGTCGGCCGCAACGAATACATCCAGGATATTTTGCCGGTTGATTGGTTCGATTTTTAAATACGAATGTACGAATTTTTGTACGAATATACGAATCAGAGATATCAAGAACAACTAACTAAATTGAACACCGACAATCAGTTTATTCGTATATTCGTAGCGATTTGTAATTCGTAATAATTAAGAAAAAGGCCCGCCGCGAAGTGCGAGGGGCCGTTTGATGTTCGAGGAAAGAGCTGTTAGTAGGTGACACTCACCGTACCGGGACCGAGCGATTGGCCGGGTATGATCCGGTAATCCTGGCCGGTAAGTGTGACGATGTGTACGCCATCATCCATGCGTACGGCGAGCGCCGAGTTGTCCGGTGTCCACGCGTATCCCCAGATGAATAGTGACTGTACAAGCTGGCTATGTGTCCATGTACCAACTATTCCGGTCCGTAACGAACGCATATTTCTTCTGTATGCGAAGCGCTGGCGGTCGGGAGAAATCTGCAGGTAGGTGACGGTGTCGTTGATGACTTGCGCGATCGTCACGGCAGTGTCGGAGGCATAGGTCACCGGGGCGGTAAAAACGCCCTTACCATATCGCCTAAACACTACCTCCACCTCATTGATCCAGGCGAGCTGAAGGTGTTCATCATACTCACTGCCGAATACTCGACTGACGATTTTCCGCTGGGTGCCGTCCGGACGCATCAATGCGAGATACGGATTGTATCCCCACGTGTGGTGGATATACGCGACTACTGAGTCACCGAGCGAGAAGACCGGATTGTGCTGGTAAGTTCCTCCGGAGCTCTGAAAGAGCCTGGTGAATGTAGATGTGAGGTTATCGAATCGGTACACGCCGTTGTAGTAGTATCCGTGGATCTGATACCTTCCGTCATGGGACCAGGAGAAGTCGATGCCTCGTCCACCATCGGTCGCCGGAGAATTGGCGATGAACTGTCCATTCCGGTCGAGGACGGTGACGCCCGTTCTCGAGAGGTATGTCAGGCGCTGGCCGTCAGGCGACCACAGCAATCCGTATTGGTCGGCACGAAAGTCGCTTGCGACTTTCTTTGGTGTCCCACCCTCGCTTCCGATGATGAAGATAGAATCCCGAATCGTGTAGGCGATGAGCAGGTTAAATGCATGTGACAGCGTGGCTGATACTGTGCCGATTTCTCCGGGCAGGACGCGGATCGTGTGTTCTGACGGGTAATAGCCAGCCAAATTCAACAGGATCGTATGCGTCCCAGAGTCGGGAAGCGGAACAGTCGCTGGAGTAACGTATGACGTGAGTGTGCCGTTGACCGAAATACTCGCACCCGAC
This sequence comes from Parcubacteria group bacterium GW2011_GWA2_48_9, assembly GCA_001003705.1. Taxonomy (GTDB): domain Bacteria; phylum Patescibacteriota; class Patescibacteriia; order UBA10025; family UBA10025; genus UBA10025. Next base: position 24,045 of record LCPQ01000008.1, read on the forward strand.
GGATCTGATGATACAGCTACCGAACTCGATAAAAGTGTTAAACTCGCATTGACCACGGTAGCCGGCCCCGATGAAACCAGTATCGAGTCTGACCACACGACGTAGTACATGCGTTTCAATTCCACGAAGCGCATGCCAGTAGGAACATTTGAGATCGTGCTCGGCGTTGCCTTCAGGGTATTTGCTCCGTCGATCCAGATCGACGCGCCCGAGGGCGTTGAGTTTACACTCACGCTGCCGGTGAGCCGGATAAGATTCGCTTCGATAACACGGGCAATGTCATTCTGCGCCCACTGGGTTGTCGTCCAGTCGACGTAGCCGGTTTTTTTCAGCAATACTGTGTGTTGGCCTTGGGGGAGGTTAGGTATCGTTGCCGGAGTCACGAGACCTGTCGAATCACCATCCAGGAAAATGTTCGCTCCCGACGGGGTCGAAGCGATGTAGAATGATCCGGGGATCGAGAGAACGAGTGCTGCGTGATACGGCAGGGTCTTCGACACTTCGATGGTGACGCTGTCCCTGTAGGTGACATATCCCGATGCTGAGAGCTGGAGCTCGTACGTTCCCGCAGTCAGTTCGAGCGTGTCGGGTGTGGTGGATCCCGCCTTTGCTCCGTTGAGATAAATGTTGAGTCCCGAAGGCTCCGAGGTGATTGCAAGGGATCCGGTGGTCGGATCCGGCTTGTTCGGCTTCTTCGTACACCCGGTAACTGCGAATACGATGCCTAAAACGATGGTCATGATGATCCGTGTGAGGCGCATACAACGACTCCTTTCGTGAGATTTCGATGGACGGTTTTACGTCTTGTGTTTTCAAATTACCTTACCGCAGGGGGAGGGCGGCGTCAAATGTGTGAATACAGTACGATGCTTGGTTGATTTTGTGCTCAAGAAAGGATAAAATTCTTATATAGAAGTATGCAAATACCAAAGAGAAAACAACTCATGTATCTCGGTATCACTTTAGCAATCATAGTTATTGGGTACATACTTTTTGGACAAAAATCTTCCAGTTCACAATTACTAAATAATCAACAGAATGCCATGCAAAAAGAATACGACTTCCCCGGAGTATTACCCGCCGAGAGGATTCAGGGTAAGAGGGTGACTATTCAGACCAATAAAGGCACCATAGAGATCGAACTCTATCCAGATGATGCACCCAAGACGGTGAGCAACTTCGTGTACCTCGCCGAAGAGGAATTCTACGACGGCCTCACGTTTCATCGCGTTGTTCCCGGTTTCGTCATCCAGGGTGGTGACCCGAAAGGAACAGGCGTTGGGGGGCCGGGGTACCAATTCGAAGACGAACGGGTCACGAAAAATTACGACCAAGGCATTATCGCTATGGCGAACGCCGGTCCGGATACGAACGGCTCGCAGTTTTTCATCATGCTGGAGGACAACCCGTCCTTACCAAAGAGCTATACTATTTTCGGCAAAGTGACGCAGGGGATGGATGTGGTGAAGAAAATTGTTGTAGGTGATAGGATGGAGAAGGTGGGGATTCACTAATGTATCTTGTTTAGAGGAGCACTGTTACTATGACCTATAACACTGGAGAAAAACGGGCATTCTTCTACATCATCGCTGCGGTTGTGGCGTACCTGTCATTCCTGGTACTGCGTCCTTACTTTTCAGCTATCGTGCTCGCACTGCTCACTGTCGTGATCTGCAAACCGGTGTATGGTTTTTTCACGCGGTTCTCTTTTAAAAAAGAAAAACTCGCCGTGACCATGTCCGTCGTGTTTGTCTTTCTGGTAGTCTTCATCCCGATCGTCATCGTGGGCGGTTTGACCGTTAACCAGATCGGCCAGTTCAAAGACGATTTGGCGCTTACGGACAGTAATACCACTCTCGAACGTGTGGTTGATCGGGTGAACGATATCTCAGCATCGTTACCCGGTGATCGTGCACCTCTCACCGTTGCCGGCGCACACGATAAGATTAGTGAATGGGCGCAGGCTGTTGGATCGTTTTTCCTCGAACGCCTGCCGAGCATCGGGACCGGAGCATTCCAGACCGTGACTTGGATCATCATGTTCCTGATTTTGTTGTATACCTTATTCCCGATCCAGCACAAACTGTTTGCATTTTTCCAGGACGCCAGCCCGCTCAATGACCGCATGGACGTGATTTATGCCACGCGGGTGGTGGAGATGTCCACCTCCATGATCAAGGGCACGTTGCTTGTGGCGTTAGTGCAGGGCGCTGTCTCAGGCATTTTCCTCGCTATTGCCGGAGTGCCGTACGTACTCTTTTGGACGATGCTCATGATTTTTCTCGGAGTCATTCCGATGGTCGGCTACGGCTTCGTATTGATCCCAATTGCGGTAGTACTGCTGGTTACCGGAGATATTTGGCAGGGGATTATGCTTATAGTGGCGAGCGTGGCCATTATTGGAAATATCGATAACTATCTGCGTCCGAAGCTGGTGTCAAAAAAGGCGGAGCTTCACCCGGCGCTTGTGATTCTCGGCGTTATCGGCGGACTTCAGGTATTCGGGGTGCTCGGCTTTATCTACGGTCCGGTGATCATGATCCTTTTCGTCACGACCTTCGAGATGTACCAGAAGTACTTCCGTACGTCGGGAGGGGGTAAAGGCGATTTTTTTGTGAATTGATTTTGCGTAAAAAAATAATATATACCGCACCCTTATTCGCCAGCACACCGTGTTGAACAGTGTTTTTATGCGTCAGCCCTCCCTTCATGCGAGTGTTTGCCATCTTTCTCTATGTATGCGAAAATGGTGAGGCTGTAAAAAATAACCTCAATCATACATATGAGTACCGAAGAGCACCATCACGACGTTATCACTCAGGTGACCGAGCAGTTCGCTGAAGTGTACAGCGGCTCGAGCCAGGGAATATACATCTTCCTTGACGACCATCATTATTCGCTGAATAACCGCTTACTCGGCTTGCTTGGCTATGCGTCTACCGATGAGATACTGGCTGACGGCAAGTCATTCCTGGAAAAACTGATCGAACCCCAGAGCCAGGCAAAATTGGTCGAAGCATACCAAGCTGCCATGCAGCAGATGACAGGTTCCACGCTGTCCGTGAGTTGGCTGAAAAAATCGGCCACCGAAAGTGGTGGTGGAGTCTCGGGTTTGGCCGCGCAAGTTCGTAATTGGGAAGCCATTAAGGTGGTGCGAAAGTGTTTCCCCACGCTCTCGCAAATCATTCCAGATATTTGGGTGTGGACCGATGTCGCTCGGGCGCGCCAGTTGGGTGGTCCGACGAGCGCGAATAGTTGGGGGTCGCTCTACATGATTCATTCCACTTGGCCGTATCGCTTTGTGGCGCTCTCGGTCTATGGCCTGGACCTTTCCGAGAAACTTCTCGATATAGCGAAAAAAGACAATCCGACGGTAGAGTTTACTCAAGGCGACATGCGGCAGCTCCCATATGCTGATGGACAGTTCGACGGCGTGTTTGCGAAAGCGTCGCTTCTTCATATTAAGAAGGACGATATTGACCAGGTATTGAGTGAGATACGCCGGGTGCTCAGACCCAAAGGTATCTTTCATGCGGCGGTGAAACAGGGTGAAGGGGAAAAAGAAGAGACAGAGGATGATTACGGGTACTCATACAAGCGATTTTTTTCATACTGGCAGCCGGAAGAGTTTAAACGTCTGCTCACTGAGAGGGGATTCAACATCACTAACTCCGATATTCTCAAGCGTTCATTCACCTGGATCAGGATTATTGCGGTGAAGGGGGAATAGTTTTTCAGTAAAGAGTAGTCTTGCCTTCGGCGAGTCACGTTTTTTTTGATAAAAAAGTAACGAAAAAAATCAAGTCGCGCCAAACTCCCCCGCACACCGTAAAATGGTGTGGGGGTCAAACAGTGGCGCGACAGGCTGCTTTTGACGTTGGTAGTTCGAAGCCGAGGTCACCCTTTATTTAAAAGAAAAAACGGTTCCCACATCGGTGAGAGCCGTCAGGTAGAACCGTTTTTTTTGGTTTACCCTTCCAGGTCGTGGAGGGCGTTGATTCGTTTGGGCATCGCTGGGTGAGTCGAGAACATGTCGTTCGGGTACGGATCCTCCGTACAGAGTCCGCCGAAGGCGGTACCCGCGATGGGTCCGGCGATCTGAGCCCGGCCGCTGATTTTTTGCAGGGCCGTGATGAGGGGTCGACTGGTTCCCATCCGGCGCGCAGATCTCGCGTCGGCCGCGTATTCCCGTTGCCGTGAGACGAACATTTGGAGAATGACTCCGAGGATCCGCCCAAGCAAATAGAGTGTGCCGCCGACGAGGAGGATGACGAGTAACGCGGCGCCGCCGCTTCCTTTCGAGTTGGACGACGATCGGCGACTGTTGCCTGCTTTCCACGGTCCGAATCGCCAGATCATCCAGCCGGTAAAGGACATTGTCATGACGGCGTACATCATCATCATCGAAACGAGAATATCCTTGTTCAGGATGTGTCCCACTTCGTGGGCCATCACCGCCGTGAGTTCCTGATCGGACAGCCGCTCGACGATGCCTTCGGTCGCGCCGACTGCCGACATGAATCTGATGCCCCACCCGAACGCGATTGCGTTCATCTCGCCACTCGGGATCATGTAGATCCTTGGGCGCGGCCTGAAATGTGCGGGACAGGCCCGAACGACAGCATCCCATAGTTTGGGACATTGCTCACGATACCGAATTCGGTACGCCTTCATGCTCCACTTCACGATGAGCTCGTTGAAAATGAGCATGATAGCGCCAATCACACCGGCACCGATAGCTCCCCACCGGAAGTACTCGGTGGCCGATGGCGCCCATTTCTGAATCGCCGCCCAGCACAGGACATAGACCAAGACAAGTGCCAAGAATGCGACGATGAAGCTGACCCAACTCCGCAGCCAGGTCCCGAAAACGCGATACCCTTTTACCCTGTTCACTGTTTCCCTCCCGGAATGAGTGATATTTCTCTCAAGTTTTCAAAGGCCAGTTAGCGCCGCATGGTAGCAAAAAGCATGCTGCTAGTCAAGGTGCGGGAGTGAGCAATAGTAACCATGTCTTCGGCGGGCAGCTTTCCTTGACTCTTTGTGATGTTGTGCTAAGGTAGCGCCCTGAAAACAAACCGTTGTTACGCAGTCAAACGCTCTACAGATGGAGGGCTCAAAAAATGTTCAAAGTAATCCACACCGATAAGGCGTCCGCTGCACTCGGGCACTACACCCAGGCCATCGTCGTCCCGCCGGGACACGCATTCATCTTTGTATCGGGGCAGATCGGATTGATTCCGGGCGCCTCGGACATATGTGACGGGCACAGTGCAGTGGTCCAGACAGAGCTTGCCATGAGAAATGCGCAGGCGATTCTCCGGGAAGCGGGTGCCGACCTGAAGAACGTGGTATTCGCCACGGTTCTGCTGGCCGACATGGCCGATATGGCAGCCGTGAACGCGGAATACGCGTCGCTGTTCGGTGACCACAAACCGGCACGTGCGTCATTCCAACCGGCCAGCCTCCCCAGAGGCGCGAAGGTCGAGATCGTTCTCACCGCGGCCGTATGGGTGCCGACCGGCGCAGGCGACAGCGCGCCTGCATGAGGTTCCATCGCAACCAGACATTGTTCGTAAGGGTCCCGCACAGCGCGACCCTTTTTCCTTTAGGTTGATTTTTCGTAAAAATCACTGTATACTTCATATATATTTATCCGATCCACGCACTTGCGCGGAGTTTTTTCGTGTATGACACAACGACGAATGTACCTCGATGAATATCCGTATTTTGTGACCTTCCGAACAAGGGTTGATTTACGGTTGTTTGAGGATGAGGAGTATGCGGAATTGTTGGCAAAAATTATGTTCAACGCGGGCCGGTTAAAACAGTACGACATATTGGCATACCAAATCATGCCGACCCATGTTCATTTGTTGGTTTTTCATAATAACAATTCGACCGCGCCCACGGAGAGGCGCGTTCCGGGGATTTATAAACCAAACCCAACGCGGGACTCCGCGCCCGCGGTGGGGAATGAAAATTATACCATTTCCCAATTCATGTACACGGTTAAATCGTATTTTGCAAAAGTGTTACGTGTGAAATATGGTATTCCTTATTCCATCCTCTAACCCCGTTTCTATACCCGCATCGTTGATACTCCCAAATACCTCCGCACCGTCGTCGAATACATCCGGTTCAATCCCGATAAAACAAATTTGTCAGAAAAATACAGCCGCGTCCCGTACCAGTTTATTGATGGTGAGAAAATTAACCAGCTATTGTAAAAAACCACCTGCCACCGCGATCATTTCACGGAGTGAAGTTTTTATCGCAAAAAGAAAACGCGCAGCCGAGTATTCAGCTGCGCGAAGTATCAGTGTGCATGTGGCAAGGTGAGCGTCGAGGCGCGGACGCCGTCCATCAACTCAGTAACGAGCTCGTGGACGGACATGATCCTGGTAACTCGCGGAGCGTTGGCACCGCAGAAGATCAGGCCGTTGGCGACGTCGCCTTTGTACGAATTGTCGAGCCGTTCTGCTATGCAGAATCCTGCTGCATCACGTTCACACGAGGTAATGCAGTGAAAAGGACAGCTCGGCGCGGGGATGTCACCGCCTTGCAGTTGCCGTAAGAACTCGTTGGCGATCACTCTGCCGGGCATACCTACGGGGGATTTGATGATCCGCACATCTTCCGGACGGGCATTCAGGTACTCCCGCTTGAATTCCATTGCCACGGGGCATTCGTGAGTTGCCACGAACCGCGTACCCATCTGCACGCCAGAAGCTCCGAGTGAGAGCATCCTGGCTATATCATCGCCGGTGAAGATGCCGCCCGCGGTGATCAGGGGAATCTTTCGACCGCATGCATCTTCATACGGTTTTATGACCTCGAGCGTTTGCTGGAGAATACTCTCAAGAGTAAAATCCTCCAGATGCTCCAGCTGATCCAACGAGAATCCCAGGTGACCCCCGGCGAGCGGACCTTCAATAATGAAGGCGTCGGGTATGCGACGGTAGTGCTCCCACCTTTTGAGGATGATACCGGCGAGTCTCGCCGAACTAATGATGGGCACCAGTGCCACGTCCGGGTCTTCGACCACAGCCGGCAGAGCACGGGGAATACCTGCGCCATAGACGATGATATTTGCACCGCCCTGTACTGCCGTGGCGATGAGGTCATCTACATTCGATAATGCCCCCATGACGTTGACAGCGAATGGCCTGTCTGTCCGCGCCCTCAGCTGTGAGAGCTCATACTGCAGTGCGGCTCGCGATGTCGTGACGAAATGCGTACCGCTCATGCCGTGTGAGAGATCACCCAGACCCATGGAGGTGAGGGTACCCAGGCACGATTCCTCGAGCACAGCCAGCACCAGTTGCCAGCCAGAAATCTTCACTCCCATACCTCCGGAAACCAGAGGTAGTGGAAATTCCCATCGACCGATCTGCAGTCTCGGGATATTCATGTTCTCCTCCAGTTCTCGTTCGGTTTAGAAGTCTTGGTAACGAACTAAAAAACACGTTTTGTATTTGTGTGATGTACAGCATGAATGGTGTGGGTTATAGGGGGAGTTGTCAATACCGTGCTATCTAGACTCTAATGAATTTATTTTTAGGGGTCCGCTGAACCCTGAACCTGTCTGTCGTAGCTTCAGCGACGGCAGCGGACTTGCCAACCGAAGCACAACCTGCGGAGGTTGGTTGATTTTCGGCGAAAATGAGGGTACGCTCAAAAAAATGACCGACCTCTACGAAAAAGTAAAAAAGTTGCTGGAGCAGAACACCAAGCCATTTCTCTCCATGTTTGCCCATGAGTCGGACAAGTATACTATCGTCCTGAATCGCACGGATGACTATCGCCAATACATGAAAGAAGAACAAGATCCCTGTCACATCGGTACGCCGGAGATAGAGACAGACCGCATCGTGACCATGCCAAATAACCATCGGCAGGTGGTCGACTACATTTCCAAGTACATCCAGGAGAGAAAGTAGCTGTAGGCAGGTTGTCCTTCGCGCGAGGTTGACAATCACTTGACAATTGTATAGTGGTTGGTTTACAATTACTTTACAATGCTGACTAAAGAGAAAATACTTCAGGCTGCTAAGGAAAAGAGGCAAATACGCACTGCCCAGTTTACTCGCGGTTTCGGGGTATCCCGCCAGTATGTGAGCGGGCTTATCCGGTTGCTAGTCGCCTCCGAGCAGCTGATCAAAATTGGTTCCACCCGTCGTGCGTTTTACGTGCTCCCTACGTACGCCCGTAGGCATCCGGAAATTCTCCCGTCACGCTTTTTGAAAACGTACACGAATAAAGGACTGGAAGAACACCAGGTCTTGGCTGAAGTTGAAAAGAAATTCACCGTCGTTAGCCAGCTCAAGGAAACACTCAGGGATATATTCACGTACGCGTTTTCTGAGATGTGTAACAATGCCATTGAGCATTCGAGGTCAAAAAGTATTTCTGTTGAAGTTTTCCTCAAAGCCAAAGAGCTATGTTTCATAATTGATGACGCGGGCATAGGGGTGTTTAGAAACGTTATGAAAAAGAGAAACCTGCGATCGCCGCTCGAAGCCATCCAAGACCTTCTGAAAGGCAAGACCACCACCATGCCGAAAGCCCACTCCGGAGAAGGCATCTTCTTTACCTCAAAAGCTGCAGATGAGTTTACGTTAGATAGCTATGGCTACCAGATGATCACAAATAATACGATTCCCGACGTGTTTATTCGCCAGGTTCCACGGAGCAAGCGCGGGACGAGAGTAACGTTCAAAATTCGTACGGATTCGAGCCGTCACCTGAGTGAAGTATTTAAAAGATACGCCGATCTCAAGTCGGAAAGTGGCTATGGATTCGACAAGACGGAAATTCGGGTGAAACTTTTTACTCTCGGAGGCATACATATCTCGCGGTCGCAAGCGCGCCGCGTTCTTCATGGACTCGAAAAATTTAAGATTATCCTGTTCGATTTTGATAAAGTTACCATGGTAGGGCAGGCATTTGCTGATGAAATCTACCGGGTTTTTCACTCAAAGTATCCAGATATAGAATTGAACGCAACGAACATGAATGAAGCGGTGCGGTTCATGGTTATGCACGCTAAGACGGAAGCAGAGAGAAAAAAGTAAATTCCACTCAAATGTTCGCTAGCTTAGATGAAGAATCATAACTCTATGCACAAACCCG
>LCPQ01000009.1 GCA_001003705.1 Parcubacteria group bacterium GW2011_GWA2_48_9
CACCAGAAACAACCATTGCCGAATGTTGCTACCTTGTGTAGTTGATTAGACATATGTAGGCAGTAAACCCCAGGGCGCGCTGGCTCCTCGAAGACTCGTAGCGTCATCGCGCCCGTCTCGACTCCTCGTCCCGCTTTACGCGGGACTCGTGGTCTCGACCCAAAAACATCCTAAACGTTTATTGATATGGGGCGATTAATGGCAGTTAGTCTTCCTGTGTAATAATATTTCTCACCGATGCCCGGCGGGGGCCGCCGAGTGATGATACGTAGAGAGTCCCTTCGCTTGCGGCGACGTCATAGCCGCCCCGCCACCACTCCTCGAATTCGCTTTCGAAGCCGACTGGTTTGGCGTCTACGCCATAGAGACGAATGTTCGGACCTCCTCCGGTAGCCGGTGCGACGACAATTTCCGGCCGGTCATTTTTCGTATCTACGTTTGCGGCATCCACGCGCACGCCGCCACGGAATTCCACTGGGTAAGGGAAAAACTGCGATATGACTTTCCCTTGCCGGTTAAATACTCTCACGTGCGGTCCGCCTCCCGGCCCGGCGCTCGTAATAATTGCCGCTGGAGTTACTGGCGTCGATTCAACGGCGGCGACATCAATCCCGCCTCGGAACGTTTCGGCGTAGGCAAAGAACTGCCCCGTTCGGTTTCCTAATCTGTCAAAAATCCTCACATGCGGCCCGCCACCCGGTCCGGCTCCGGTAATGATTTCATCTATTCCATCTCCATTGGTATCGCCCGTGGCTACATCCACCCCGCCTCGAAATCCCAGTGGGTAGGGAAAAAATTGATTGAGCAGCTTGCCCTCTGTGTCAAATACTTTCACATGCGGCCCGCCACCCGGTCCGGCTCCTGTTACAATTTCCAGTCCCGGCCGGGAAGGAACAATCTCGCCGACTGCAATGCTGGCACCCCCTCGAAATTCTCCGTAGGGGAGTATTTCACCAGATAGTGCCGGTGCTATGGTGGACTGGCCTATTCTTGTTGCAGCGTTTAAGCTATCGAACGGGTTAACCACGGTACCATCAGACCGATGAATTTCGAAGTGAAGATGTGATACTCCGCCTTCTGCGTTGCCGCTATCACCCATCCAGCCGATTGATTGTCCTGCGACGACAGGATCGCCTCCACGGATTCCAGGTGCATACGCATTCATTCCGCCCCCAAGTCCATCATCAGTACCGGGGTTGTCGTTATTAATATGGATGTACCAGTATTTGTACCCATCAGTATCCCGCAAAAAAACCGCATATCCGTAACTTGGCTGTGGATACGCTGCAAAATAAATGGTGCCGGTAACCGCTGCAATGAGTTGTTGGAGTTTGGTCCCTATGATGTCATTTCCCTGGTGTGTATGGTCAGATCGTGGTGCACCAAAGTCGTTACTGTATCGAGTAGGTCCTATGACGGGGAAGGTGATAGGGCGGACTTCAGCCAAAGTGGCCGTAGGAATGGCGCAAGCGACGATGATTACTGCTGTAAACAGCTTATGAATGTATTTCATGTCTTGTGTAGTATATCAGATAACAGGTTGGCCGACTCCGTCTGTAGGCGGTCGTTTTGGGAGTTCTATTCTGTCTATTTCTTCTGAGGTGTCAGATGCGTGGAGAATATCATTTTCACGTTCGGGTATACTGCATGTTACCTGTTAGTCTCGACATATTGTTTAAGAGGTCTAAGAAAGTAGTCTTTCCAACCGTCGGCGAAGTTCTTGACTTCATCGGCAGGAACGCCAGTGTGGGTAAGGAGCAACTTTGTTCCCGCCTTTTCTTTTGTAAGGGTGAATATCGCGATCGACGGTTTAGGCCAGTCTCCGCCGTACCATTCCTGTACTAGCTTTTTATTTTGTACCACTTCTTTGTTTGTACCCCAAATATCGCCTCCCCAGAAAGAGAACTCAGTTCCCACTTTATCATCCATTTTTGCCTGTCCGCCACCCCAGGCGTTGATATGTTTTGGAGTGGTCAATGCCTGCCAGACTTTTTCGACTGATGCTTTGATGAAGTATGTTTGCTTGATGTGTCGCATATATAGTGAGATGTATCTTTACCAAGTAATACGCTATACTTGTGGAGTTCGATATTTAACTTATTAACATCATAACATATGAAGGTGGGCATTATCATCGCGATAGCCATTATCATCATCGGGGGAGGGTTCTGGTACTTTACCCAGAGTGACACCACGAACACTAATCAGGCAAGTAACAGCACTGCGAATACGACGGTCAATACCTCCAGTGCACGATCTATCGCTGACATCATGGAGTCTGGCGATTCGATGAAATGCACGTATACGTTTGATGACCCTAGCGCTCCACAAGATTGGACAATGTACGTTGACGGTGAAAATGTTCGCGGTGACTACAGCGTACAGGCAGTTAACGCCGCTTCGTGGGAAGGACATATGATTAGTGATGGGGCGTATAGTTACCAATGGGGGCAGAATAGCGGACAAACGTATGGCATAAAAGTGAAACTCGATACAGTAAATTCAAACGCTAACGTCACTACAGGTAACACCAACAGTGGTGCAGCTGATCTGGATTATGACCAGAACATGAACATGAATTGTGATTCATGGAATCCGGACGACTCAATGTTTGTTCCACCCTCTGACGTGACATTTACCGATTATTCCGACCTGACGAACCAGCTGATGCAAACCCAATGCGCGGCGTGCGATCAGTCCACTGACCCGACTACGTGTCGACAGACTCTCGGGTGTTCGTAAGGTATACGATAGATTAGTTATCGAACGAGCGCACCCTTACTAGGATGCGCTCGGTTTGTTTGTTGCTAAACAGATGAGAGTCCTTCTTCTGAATCCAAAAAATTACTTTTCCGCATGGAGCACATCCTGGTATACGATACTCTTAATGCGGCGGTTGAGGCGGATATATCGCCCGGTGGTTATTTTTTTCGGATAGGTCATGAGGTAGAGCTTCAGGAACTTCTTGGTTTTATCATACGGAGGCTGGACGTAAGTGTGCCGATTCACCTTGAAGCCCAAGCGGCGGTAAAACTCGATTCGTCGCTTGTTGTTTAAGTCCCTCGATCGTCCGACCTCCAGGACCCACGGCTTGTTTGTTCTCGCCATGACCCTGCGCATGATCTTGGACCCGTATCCCCGGTCGCGGCGAGACCTTTTGACAGCCAGGTGTTCGACGAAGTACCACTTCTTCAGGTCCCAGATTGTGACTGTTCCGACCAGCTCCTTTTGGTCCCATACTGCCCAGAGCCGGTAATGCGAATTTGCGAGCAGTTTACTCTCTTGTCTGCGCGTTCGGCGCTCATCAGGCCAAAACGAGGTCCGGAAAATGTACCAGACTTTTGAGAAGGTTTTCGTGCGGGGGGAGTGAACGCGGGTAAGTTTCATAGCATCATCATACGGCTATGACGGATTTTTTGCACGTCGCATCTCTATAGTGGTAAGCACCTTGTCCAGAACGCTATCGGGTATTTCTTTGGCGCCTATGGTAGGAGCACTGCCTAGGTAGTGGGGGCCATGAAAATCCGTACCGCCCGTCGCGACCAACCCTATTGACTCTACAATCTCGAGGTATTTTTTCTCGTCTTCTATTTGTTGGAGAAAACGGTAGACTTCGACGCCATCGAGCTCATTACGGTATAGGTCTTGAAGGATTGCTTTGTGATCTTCAAGCTTCGTGCTGATCGTGTTCAATGACATTGATGGAGAGCTTGGATGGGCGAGTATAGCGATACCTCCCGCGCGGTGGATCACGTCAATCGCTTCTTGGACCGAGAAGTCCTTATTGGGGATATTGTATTTATCCAGCCAGAGGTCAAACGCCTCATTACGGCTTTTGACGTACCCTTTTTCAAGTAAATACATGGCAATATCCGCTCGGGTGATCGGTTTTTCTTTTCCAAGGTCGAGGATATCTTGCGTGTTCACCGCTCGCCTACCCGCTGCAATAAGTTCCTGGTTGATGTTTGCCAAAATAGATTCAGCCCGCCTGTATCTATAAGAGACGATAGTTCCTAGCACTTGGTTAAGTTCTAGGTGGCCTAGGTTGATGCCGTATCCTAGTATGTGTATCACTTCGCCCTGCAATGACGCACTCACTTCAACTGCAGGTATCACAACGATACCGATTTTTTCTCCAGCAGCGACAGCTAGTCGGGCGCCTTCGGTAGTGTCATGGTCGCACACAGCGATTGCAGAAAGTCCGGCTTTCTTTGCCATCATGACTAATTCCTCAGGAGTGTATTCGCCGTCGGATATCGTCGAATGTATATGTAAATCTATTGCCATCTTTCTTCAATGGTCAGCATACGTACTCACACGGGTCCAACCAGCCATCAAGCTGGGATTCCGTGCTTACATACCCCTTTATGTTAATTTCAGTGCCCTTATGAATACCCAGATGCAGGTGTTTCCGTTCACCGTCAGTTTGGGTCGACTCGTGCGCGCCCAGGTAGCCGAGGAAATCACCTGGTGCGAGATCAACTTCGTCCGTAATGCGCAATATATCGAGATGGCCGTAAATGACCATCACATCTTCCCCATTAATGGTGCATCGTTGCACTGCATACCCGCCATAGCCACTTGCAGTTTGTTTACGCACCAATGCGCCGTCACAGATTACATTAATGGGCGTATCCGCGTCATACTCATCCTCCGATAGCATTTCAAAATCCACTGCCGTGTGATAGCCAGCGAAGCGTTCTGGTTGTACGGGGGAGGTGGCCGTAGTGATATGTATCCCGAACGGTTTCTTGGTTACCCGTTTATCCGCATTATTCATTGGTGGTACCAGTGAGAAAGGATCAGGTATTTTAGCTTCGTTAACGACCTGAGCACCCTGCTCGTCTAGCTGGGTCTGATTTACCGTATTTGTATCGGGGGTCTCGTTTACCACTGACTTAGGAGCAGCTTCGTTCACATTTTGAGTCGGCGCTGCCACTTGTTGCTTAGTTAAGAGGAATACCGCGACGACAATCACAGCAGTGACGATCAATGTAATAGGAAGTGATTTCTTCATACATTAGTAGTTTAGCATAAGGCACTGCCTTGTTTATCGAATCCGTAGTTTGTATACTACCAACAGCTTAATCATTAGCATGTATTCTATGTTAGAAATGAATGTGAACTGGCTCGCCGTGCTCGTGACGGCTATCGGTTATATGGCAATTGGCGCACTATGGTACGGACCACTCTTCCAGAAGCTCTGGATGCAGTTGACAGGAGTTACTGAGGAGTCGGTGAAAGCTGGCGCAGCCAAGGCATACGCTATGATGTTCGTTGTAGCGCTCGTGTCAGTATTCGTACTCGCAATGTTTGTCTTGACCCTTGATGCAGCTGCGTTTATCGACGGATTAATCATTGGATTTTTCGTCTGGGTCGGGTTCCAAGCGACTGTCATGTTGAATCCGGTGATTTTCGAAAAACGGCCGTTCAGGTTATTTCTTATCAATGCCGGATACAACTTAGTGACACTTCTTGCCGCTGGTGGAGTACTCGCGATCTGGCAGTAAGGATTTTGCCACATAAAAAAACGTCCCGTCAACAGGCGGGACGTTTTGAATTAGTGATCGTTTCTTTGGCCGTGTCGGTGCTGCCACCCGGTCCACGCTGGGTAGATATACATCCAAATGCCGGTGATCATCATAAGTGCTAGCGCGATTGAAAAGTACACACTGATCTGGTTATGCAGGTAGCGGATTTGTACCGGGACGAAAAAGGAAAAATACGAATCAGCAAAAGCGGGAAATTTCAACAATAACCCAGTGCCGCCCATCACCAGTCCTAGCGTGATGATGATCCATACGAGCGCACGGTGGATTTTTTTAATGAGTAAAAACATATCAGTCGTCTTCCTCCTCCTCTTCGTTTTCTTCCTCTGATTCGTCTTCACCATTTCCCTGTGCTGGGAGGTTGTTTGTATTCTGCTGAATTTGCTGGACGTCTTGCACTGTTGTGGTACTACCAAGTACGCCTATTTTGAATGCGGCAAGCTGATTCACGGCCGAGTTCGAATGGCTCCCGCTTCCGGCTTGGGTCGCGAATGCCGCTGTGGCGTCCTTTCCGCAGAATGGCACGATGATTGCCTGTCCCCCGGGATGCCGAGCTAGGTAGCTGGTGACTGCATACACTGAGTTATTGATAATCAACCAGCAATCCCGCGAGTTGTCATGTCGGGCGACTGCAGCCGCATCAAGGGTGATGGATGTTGGCACAGGAGTTACCGGTGCAGGGGAGGGTTCTTGATTAGTGTTAACCGTCCCGGCCGTGTTTGACAGAGCGGGTGAGTTGACCGGAAGTTCTGTGAGTAACATATTGAGGTCGCCGATGAGAAACGCGCCTAGCTGGCTTATCGCGTTGTTTGAGTGACTTCCTCCGCCGGCCTTGGTGTCGAATGCCGCCGTCGCCTCTTTTCCGCAGAACGGGAGTATGATGGCTCTCCCACCCGGATGAAGCTGCAGGTACTGTGTCACGTCATATACTTTACCACTGATCAAAAGCCAGCAGCTATCGGCGTTGCTGTGCTGTGAAATGAGCGCCGTATCAAGCGTAAAGCTGCCGCTGTTCACAGCTTCCTGGAGTTGGTTCTGTACTTGCTGGTTAGAGAGTGTTACTTCGTTCAATTGAGCTGAAGGAGTGATGGTGTAGGTGTTCCACGTGATACCAATAAATACGACGAGAATGATTGTACCGATGATACCGATGATGGTCTCTGTCTTCATACGAAGCTAGTATATCGGAAAAAAGTACACACGAACAGAATTTCTTGATAAGTAGTAATCGTTATCACTTACTTAATTATAACAAAAAATCCTCATTGAATGGCGGAATGTATTAGTAGTATTGGTTATTCTCCCAGCCTGGCTTGTATCCCTCTGAACGCTCCCATGACCATTTGTTTTTCATCCGACTCAGGTAAGCGACCAGCATCCTGCCGAATGTCACTAATCCTTCGCAACATTTCGCTTTTCTGCTCATCAGTCAACGCTCCAGATAGTAATGCTTCATCGAGGGCTCGGGGGATTTCAGATGTTACCGCATGTAAAATTTCGGGGACATCACTTTTTTCCACGTCAGTCATAAGTAGTTCGATTTCTCTCGCTAGCCGATTACCTGGGTTTTTCAGAAAGTCTGGTCGGGATTCGTATTCACCGTTCATAGGTATCTATCTGATCCCCGTATCGCATGGTACGGTCACTTCCGTGTATTCACCGCGTATGACCGTTACCTCGTCGAGGGAACAATACGGCAAGACATTTGCCGCAGCTGCGGATCGTATCGCGTAGGTGCCAGGCTCAACACCTACACTAAATATGCCAGCAGCGTCGGAGGTAAATGTATCGACTACCTCTGCCCCATCGGGTGTAGTAACAACCAGGGTAGTCGCGTAGGGTACATCCGGACATTCCTCACCTTCTTGTACGACGGGGCACTGTGGTCCCGACAGTACGATGCCTCGAATACCGCTCTGGGAAGAGTCTTCTCCCGGGCATTTCGCGAACTCGCAATTCGGCGGTATGCGGCCGACAGCTGAGCCATCTTGGCAGAGCTTAGCTTCGAGCGCGCAGGCGATTCCACGGTTTACATTTGTTTCATTGACATTTCCTTTTTCCTGTTGCGAACCGATGTAGTACCCTCCCGCAACGCCGAGTGCCAGCACAATGATTGCAATGAGGATTGTTTTATTCACGGACATGCGTTTTCAGCTGGCTTACGCGTCTTTTTGGCCGATATGTTTTGCCCAGTCCGCCGCTCGTTCCAGCTCGCCCTGTTTCAGCGGCCCTTCTTTGCCTTCGACGATGAAGCCTTCCGGCGATGCAGCCAATTTACCTCCTTTACCTTCCAGCTCTTTTGCGATGCGGCCGGCGGCATACCCGAAGATATTCGTTATTATTTTAATGCCGAAGCCTTTATCTTTTCCAGATATCCTGGTGTCGAATGCAGATACGTTGATATTGTTGAGCGCGTTTGCCGGCAGATGATCGATAAATCTTTTAATCGCCGGTGTCGCCCTCCCTCCGTATGTAGGAGAGCCGACGATGAGCAGGTCAAAAGTTTTTACATCCACAGAGTTGGCTTCATTCACACGAAGCACCGTGGTCTGGCCCGCAAGTCCGTCGGCGATCGCTTTCGAAATTTTTTCAGTATTGCCATACGCTGAGTCGTAGACGATAAGCGTGGCCATGACTATTAATTAATTTTTTTAGGTTTTGATTTTATTTTTTTCAATCACTGATAAATAAACTATGAAGGAGTGCAAAAAGGATGACTAATACGCCAGTGAGAATAGATATGTAGATCCAAACCGATCGTTCTTTGTTTTTTTTAACCGCTAGTATTCCGGTAACCAAGGCAACCATCTCAATAAGGAAGGCAATGGGCACGGTGGCATCCCACCAGTGGTCGTTAAAAGAAAGTTTTTTGAGGGCCAGTACCAGCACGAGAGAAGTGGCAATAATTATCAAGAATAGGGTATTCAAGCCGACTGACCATTTGCCTAATTTGGTTTTTGGTTTCTCCTTAAATTGGCTGGCTACTTCGTTGTCCATATTTTTGTTATTAATTAGTAATTTACCATCTTGGTAAGTTAAAACAAGGATAAACGCTGATTTATTAGTGGTTGCTCATAAAAATGTGACTTTAATGAATATACCTTCATCATAACAAAAAAGCTACTTAAATGCGAGAAGACTGATAAAAAATTTACTTTTTTTCCGCTTTTATCAAATTCTCTTTTATCCGTGTTTTCACTATTTTTTTTAATAATGCGACTGGCACGGCGCTGCCAAACGGAAACTGCAGGGTTGACTTGCCGGTTTGATAAGGATTGATTTGGCTGCTCAAAGTTTTTTTGATTGAATGGCCAGGCATGGCAAAATAGCTCACATGGTCCTTAAACGCCGCAAAATAGGCTAAACGTCCTTTATAACTGTAATATGGCATGCCATAGCTGATGCCCTCCTTGGCTTTCGGGGCAGCTGCCCTGATAGTGGCGCGAATTTTTTTCAACATCGCTTGAGCGGGCTGTGGGGCTTTGGCGATGTATTCACTGACGGTCAACGGTTTTCGCATAATTCAATAATACCATACTCGCCCGCGATCGCTTCAACGGGCGGCCGTTTTTTTATTGAAGAAGCACTAGCTTACGCCCTTGACAAAAGACACTCTCTCGTGTACACTCTTCTGAAGATTGAGACAACACAAACCATCACGGAGGGGTTCTTATGAAAGGGTTCCTTACAATCCTGATAGTATTATGCATCATCCAGCCGACGGCATATGCCCAAAGCTACGACGCTTCACTGCTCGATGAACTTGGTGATTCACTGGTCAACTTTTCCCTCGATCCCGAGATCGGAGTCGAGGTCAGGGGAGTGCAGCCGCGTCTCTCGTTCTATCGGCAGTACCTGACCAAGGCCTTCAGCTATCGGGACACGATTCACATCGACGTGCTCCTGCAGTACCACGGGCATTACCTCAACAACCCCGGGGACTTGCGACTCCTTGGCGAAAGTCAGGCCGTGGTGTTGAAAGCCCTCGAGCAAGGCAGCTACGACATCATCGCGGACGAAGGGACTGACGTGGACAGCGTGACTTTTAGATCGCTGTTTACACATGTCATGGAAAAAGGCCGTGAGATGGGCAGCGACCCGGACAGCGCCGCTATCTGGAATGCAGTGCTTGATGACACTCTCTACAATGGCGTGTCTTATTACCTGAAGCGCCATCCGCGAGCCTATATCATCGGCTCCGAAGAATACCCCATGCTCGAATTGAGCAGCAAGCTGCTCAATTTGACAGATGCAGGTAACCGGCCTGATCCGCGCTATGATCGGCTGTCCCAAATCGCTTTGGATTTGCGCAGCGATATCGCTTTGGCGAAGCTGCTTACCGCGCTCCATCGAAAAGGGTATGCCAAGGGTGCCATAAATATCGGTCTGATGCATGAGCAGCGGCTCGCGGAGGTTCTCCAGCAGCATGGGATTCCTCACTCGCTCATCAGGACCCTGTAGTAGCTTCATGGCGCCCAGCCACCAGGATTCAATTAATCACAAGCCGCCCCGCGATCACCTCGAGGGGCGGCGGTTTTATTATTATAACCAACGCACCTTAGAAAAGGTGCTCTTTAGGAATAATATTTATTTTTCAAAGCGCATGCTTTCAAGTACGTGGTAGATAATTACCATCAAAACTCCAACCTCTTTTTCACCTCTTTCCAATGCGAAATACCGATGGCGAGCATCCCAAGCGCCAGTCCGAGCAGCAGGCCGACGTCGTTATGCGCATTCGTGATGATTCTATGGATGGCGATGATGGCGAGAATGAGCGTCGCGAAAAAGAAATAGGGAATTCGCCATTTTTTATTTTGGTCGATGAAAAACCACATTACATAGAGAGCGAAGATAGCCAGGGACATGTGACCCGACGCGTCAAACAAAATATCATTTCCCCATATCCACATGGGAATGTATTTGAAGAGCAGTAGGCCGGCTACGGTGATAGTTCCGGCGATAAGAATGTGATGCCAATGCTCTCTGGCTCGATGTTCCATATATGCAGTATAGCAAAAAAGCCAGTAATGAGTCGGTTAACGATATACTGTGGCGGAAGGAGCAGGATTCGAACCTGCGGTCCCCGTGAGGGGACAGTGGTTTTCGAGACCACCCCGTTAGACCACTCCGGCATCCTTCCAACAAACACCTGAAGACAGTTTATCATACTGGGCGTTTTCGGTTTTGTAAATACAAGGTATACTGAATGCATGAAAAAACACCTTATCGCAATTATTATTTGGTTAGCAGCGATGGCGGGCGTGTACTTCGCCTATTACAACCGCGCCATCACCGAGTACAGGAAAATCGACCCGGTAACGGGGGAGGAGTACGGAGAGATGGGATACTATACTGATTGGGGACAGATGGCGATGGCGGCGGTAGTTGCGACGGTGGTTATCTGGGGAGTCTATGGACTGACGGTGTGGAGAGGGAAGAATGGTTACCTCAACAGGGCGACGGTGGTTTTCAAATAATATTGACATAATAATATGTCATTTTCACAATACACAGCAGCCGTAAAGTATGCTGAATTTGGCTCATTATGTATCATATTCAGCTAACTTTTTCAAAGCGTGTAGTTGTGCTGCTCGTCGCGGCTTTTTTCTCTTGTGTCCCTTACATTGCAACCGGACAGGTAAACCTATCTGGTTTTGAAGGAAGGGGTGAGGTCACGACAAGTACCATTTATGGCTGTGCAAATCCTTCAGAGGGAATACCGGACTTTTCTCCGATAAGCTCAACTACTTTTTTCGCAGGCATCATAAGTATTGTAACTTTCGCTACATTAGTCGTGTATTTGCTTCGTAGCGGGACTTCGAGGCGGAGTACAGAGCTCACCCAGACTGTTCCGTTACAGAAAAAGTGGAGGCGACGCGTTATAATAACGGTTCTACTAATATTCTTCGCAATCGCTTTTATAGGGCTTCTTCTAAGCCTGACCTACCCGGAAGTATTATTGACCAGTGAAAGTCCACTTGAGCACCAGTATTACAGTGGTACTGACGTAGTAGCTTCGCTTTCTGATCTGACGGGTCGAGACCACGTTACTGCTCAGAATACCAGAATTAACGAGGATATATTTGTTACTAATTCATCAAGGATGAAGCTAACCATCCCGTTCTACGTGGATGGTAAAGTTAAGGTTGAGAACCTTATAAGTTCAATCCGGTCAAACGCCGAACATGGCCAGCTTACTTTTCAGACTCTTAGTGAAGGCGGAATCACATTTGGAGGATCGTGTTCACAGAATCGGTATTATCTTATTTTTACGTATTTGATCGATAAGAATACATACTACGCCGGGTCATCTTCAGTTATTGATACGTTAAAGATCTCATTTAATGCGGGTAAAAAAATCACCCGAAATATGCAGGTTCACCGAGGACTTGGATTTGAACGCGAAGTATTTGCCAATGGTAGGTCACTTGAATTCAGACAGCCATATTTCTACTTGCCTGATCCTAATGGTGCTATGGCCGTAAAAGTTCGAATATTTGGATTCGATGGAGTTCCCTTGAAGGGCGCCACGGCATATCTTCAAGATGAGGAGGGCATCACACTCGACACCCTCCATGAAAGTTCCCCAGGTGAATATACGGCAATGCTATCTGGACTTGGAACGTATACAATATCTCTCGACGGGTATCTTGACTGGGGAGGTTACATCAACGTAACCACTGAGTAATCGGGCATCATCTGGTTGCACTCAAATACTGCAGCGTGTACATCCACATTTAACGGGTGGCAGTTTTGTTAGTAAAAGCCAAGAGATTGCCGCGCTCCTCGCCTTCGGCGACCTTACTCGCAATGACAAATATTAAAACAATGACGACTGTCCGAGCGGTTTCTCTCTTCCCTCGTCAGTAAACACTTTAATAATTCCGTACGTGCCGTCGTAGCCCGGTGTGATATGGAGCAGGAAAAAAGTACCAAGCAACGGGGGGACATATCAGACCACTAAAGGTCCTCCTATCGCCCAATTCATAAAAAGTAGGATTTGCGAGAGCCCCAGAGCTACATATGTTCCGATTAGTACGTATGGGTTTCTAATTGATTTCCCCAAAAGTATATATATTGGGAATACTGGCGCAATGTATCTCATCGTGTTGCCTATGCCCATTGATATAGGAAGAAACATGACTGCCACCGCCCATACGAGGTAAGGCAGTCGTATCCGTCTCCATCCGGCTAACAAAAGTACTAAGACAATAATGAAGTATATTGCATAAAATTTCTCATCATCTTTGCCTGATAATAATGAGCTAATATTCGTAAAAGGGTTGCCGAGTTCCTTGAACCAATACTTCTGCGTATGCGTGAAGTATAAAAAGTCACCGGTCAAGGAGTAATTGTAAGCTCCCCAGATAAATAATCCTATGCCTGCTGGAATGACAATTTCCCATAACCTTGAAAAAAAATTCAGGAAACCTCGTTGAACTTCTGAAACATAGTAAAATATTAACGGAATAAGCAGGAAAATTCCTATCGACCGAGTAACACTTGCAAAAATTGTCATTATGAGTGCGAGAAACCACCGAGATCTTTGTATTGCGTAGACTGTAAGAAACACCAGGAAAAGAAATAGAGATTCAGTAAGTGCCGCAGAAAAAAGAAATGATGTGGGGAAAAGAATAAAAAACATTACACTGTGAAAGGCGGTTTTATCGTCGGATTCTTTTTGTACGATCCTGAATAACAGCAACGTGGCCCCCCCAAGGGCAACATTAGAAATGATTAGCGCACTGATGAATGTATTTCCAAGGATGTATGACAATAGATATGTCAACAGCGGGTAGAGTGGGAAAAAATTGAGCAATCTGAGATCAAGTGGTTCAATGACTTGACTCGTCAGTAAATCTGTGTATCCATGCTCGGCAATGAATATATAGAACACCGAATCCCATCGTCCCCAAATATCCAAAGACTGAATGGTAGAATAAGTTGTAGTTTCAATCTCTAAAACACCGTCTGCTTTAAATATTTCCCGTGCTCCCACTCCCACAAGACACAGAAGTATCCGCGATACGAGGAGAATGATGAGAATACGCGTTATGTACCTTGGGGGATTTTGATCTGCTGGAGTCATATGTCAAAACAGCGACGATTGCCCGAGTGGTTTTTCTCTCTCTTCGTCAGAAAATACTTTAATGATCCCATACGTTCCGTCGTAGCCGGGGGTGATTTGTAACTTTCCTTCGCGCACGCGTTGAACACCCTCGGCGACCATGGCCTGGGTCATGTTTTTCAATTCATTCACCGGCACGTTCAGCAGAATGTTAAATTCGTTTTTCCCGTTTATCACCAGCTGGTCGTATCCTTCCGGCCTTGTTGCCAGCGCGTCTACGCGGTTCATGACGCCCACAGTCACTTTCTTTCCGCACACCGGACATATGCCGTTATACTTCTTTGTTTCGGCTGGTGACAATCGCACCTCGCAATTCCGATGACCATCCCAGTGGTACATGCCTTCCTCGGGGTAGAATTCGATCGTGAAGTCGATTTTGTTATCTGCGTTTTTCTGTCTGATTGCCTCGGCAATCGCCTGGTACGTTTTTTCTTTCAGTTCAAAAACTGTTGCTTCACGACCTATATTAGCGGGCGAGTGCGCGTCGGAGAATGACACGATTGATCGGTTGTCGAGTTCTGTGATGCGCCAGTTCATCGGCGGGTCGGAGGAGAGGCCGGTTTCAACGGCGAAAATATGCGGAGTAAGTTCCTCGAAGCATTCTTGCAGCGAATCAAACCCTGACATGGATCCTAAGAGTCCGAACCACGGCGTCCATACGTGAGCCGGGATGACGAGGCATTCGGGAGAAGCATTGAGCGCGATCTTTGCCAGTTCCTTGCATGAGATGCCGATGATGGGCCGCCCGTCAGATTTCAAATTGCCCTGCCATCCAAGCTGGGCGTTTATTTTTTCTACAGCTGCGAGCGACGGTGCATACAGAAGGATGTGTACGCGCCTTCCTCTGCCGCCTTGGGTGTAGATGCAACTGATTTCAGCCGAAAGGAAAAAACGAATTGGAGAGCTGGACCCTTTCCGTTTATACAGCCCCGGCTCGGCTTCTTCGAGCTGACTTTTCAGTTCAGAAAACCATACTGGGTGCGTGAAGTCGCCGGTACCGATGATGTCGATGCCCTTTTTTATCCCCCACGCTTTGAGCGTTTCTATGTTCATGTCTTTCGACACCGCGCGGGCGAAGCGGGAGTGGAGTTCCAAATCGCAAATGACGCGCATATGCCGGTATCATACCATAACGGCGGCAGGGAATTCCTTCCGCCGTAGACTGGTAGTTATGTAATGCCTTATCCTACATGCTCGATGACTGAATCCTTCCCGTGCTGAGTGCGCCATGTATTCCGCTCCGCTTCGGTCATAAGCATGATCTTTCCGTCCTTCGCTTCTTTTAACGCAGTTACCAGTTCGTGTAGGTCTTTCTGCAAAGTCGTTTCATGAGCAGAATATGCGTGTTGGTTCTTGAAATATCCTTCTGTTTGGAAACTGTCATAATTCATGATTGCGCGGACGTATCCCATTACCTCATCGGCGGTAATATGGGTCTGCTGGTCAAGACGTGCTGTCATTAAATGGAGCGCTACTTTTTCGGCACCTTCACGAGGGTTGCCAGAACCCGGATCCCAGTCATCGG
Organism: Parcubacteria group bacterium GW2011_GWA2_48_9; assembly: GCA_001003705.1. GTDB lineage: Bacteria > Patescibacteriota > Patescibacteriia > UBA10025 > UBA10025 > UBA10025. The sequence continues at coordinate 15,203 of LCPQ01000009.1, forward strand.
CAAGTTCCGACTGGCGATAGGGCACCTCTACAAGCTTTCCTTCCGCATTTTCGAAGTACATCCTCCGCATGCCAATCGAATTATAAAATCCTTCAGGCGCTTCGGCAGTCGCTTCTGTGATGATTGCCGCAAGTTTGACGTTTCGTTCCCGGGCGTGTTTTAAGGCATCGGTGACGCTTTTTCGCAGCATTTCCTTGCCTATACCCTTTCCTTCGTGGCCTTTTTCAACTGCAGTGTATGCTTGCAACGCGACACCGTTTCCAGTTCCTTCGAATTCGGGATTGAGCGTTTCGAGTACAGCTGAGTGGTTGGTGCCAATTACTTTTCCCTGTTCATTTCGCACTGTATGCACCAGGAGTGGCGTGTCAGCTGATTCCTCATCACCTACGACTTTTCCGTCGATTGCAGTGCGAATTGTGCGGAGCGAGTCAACTTCTGGTCGGCCAAACGTACTTGCAAGTAGTGCATGCGACTCCTTAACTCGCGGATCTTTACCAGCCTCAATTTTCTCTATTTTGTATTTTCCATCTTTTTCAGTTTCGATATCCACACTTCCATCGTCATTTTCAATACGTTGGACCGTGTTTCCGCCTTGAATTTGCGCCAGGAACGCTTGTTCTCGAAGGTCGGCGCTATCTTCACGCTCTTGCATACGTGTATTGGTTAAGGATGAGGTTTTGTTATCCTATCACTGAAACAATCGTATAGGCAAGTCATATATTCGCCGTATATTTTACATACCATTGTATATTTCCACTGTATAATTACCGAAATGAAAAGAGGATGCCAGCGGGCACCCTCTAAAGGAACGGTTTGAGGATTTCCCGGAATCGGGAAATTCTTTCATCATGCTCGGAAAAGCTAGTCGTGATCGAACGACTCGTCGTGTAGAACACCTCATCCAGTACTGCCGACCTCTCTCTTCCGCGGAGTGGGATCAGTTTCGCGGCTACCTCGCGCAGAGTATCTACCTCGTTAGCAGGGATACCCTCTGTCAGCTGCGCCCTTTCGAACCGGGTGAGCGAAGGAATCTTCGCATCGGGAAGTGATGCGAAAGCATCGCGCATAGCCGATCTGAACGGTTCTTCGAAGTAATCGAGGGCGGAAAAAAAGATACATTCCAAGTCAGGATCAAGTGCGATGAGATCGAAGCGCAGGCGACGAAGGATGCCGAATGGTGAAAACTTTCGGTCCACTTCCTGCGCGACTATCTCAGGATCCGAAGGATTCGGAAAATGAACCAGGTGGGAGTCCTGATATTGCACGAGTGGCGGGAAAACGTCTATGTAGATGCCGCCCGAAAAGTTACCGAGTCGTGCGTCGAGACCCACTGCCTGTTCTCCGGAAAGCAGAACCGGCCGGATACTCTTCAGCATTTCACGAAGGAGAGCTGGGAGCTCTCTAGGATGACGTTGGACTATTGTCGCGTTATCCTCGCCCTCATAGGAAATGAGATGAACAGAGTATCCATCAACAAGCTCTGTTTCATAACTCCGTGGTAACAAAACCCCCCGTGCGGACAGTCTCTCGAGAAACGTGCTCGTCGTCTCATTGAGCCACTGTGCAAGTTGAACTCGCTGGTCGCCGTCAAGGTCACGAAGTCTCCATGGGACGGGCATTTTTATTACGGTTGGCCCGTCACCGTTTTGGGTGCAGAGTATGACCGAATACGTCGATCGTTGACTCCAGATCGGTGTGTCAATATGAGGGTATCGCTGTCGAAGTATCCTCTGTGCATGGTGAATGTCGAGGTGCATTCTTGCCTCCTATACCTACTCTTTTTGTTTCAGGGTGGTAGAGCGTAATGACGCGTTGTGTTGGTCTTTTACATATACTACCGCGACAGGCATATAGACAAACCCAGCAAAACCTATCAAGTCTGACGCAGTATTATATGTGCCTCCCTATATGTAGTCTCAGAGTGCCAAGCTTATTTTTTGTATAAGATGATCGTACGCGTTCTACCTACGCCGCGACACCTCTTTTTTGAAGAGGGTTTTTACGTATTCTTGGTATTCCTCAGTACATTCATATTGTCTTCGTTTCATCATTCGCTGAATCGTTTGGAGGGCTTTTTCGATTTTATATATTTCAAGTTTCTTGGACGTGTTGCTCCACGAAAATGGCGGAAGGTATTTTGACTGGAAGTCGGCACCGTATACATTTGATACTGAACCAACGATGGCACCGGTGTTAAACATTGTGTTGATGCCAACAGTGACGTGGTCACCCATGAAGAGTCCCAGGAACTGCCGTTCAGTGTCCATTGGTTTGCCGCCCAAGGAAAGCTTCACTGTACTGTACGTATTTTTCAGGTCGCTGCACGATGTCCCTGCACCGAGATTGCACCAGCTCCCAATGTAACTATGTGCAATATTTCCGTAATGTTGCTTATTGGTAAAAGGTAAGATTATTGATTCACCGACTTCGCCGCCTATTTTGCATGTATGGCCGATGGATGTTTCACCGTAGATGATCGCACCTGCTTTAATGATTGCGTGCTCTCCGATGTACGCGGGTCCCTTAATGAAACTATTGGCCATAATTTCTACATCTTCGTCAATAATGACGGGGCCTTCACTCGCATCGATAACTACACCTGGTCCTGCCGAACTCGTTTTTGCCAGGTATACCTGTTTTGGATTTACCAGGACAGTCGTTGCGTATATGGCTCCTTCGCGCTTACCGAGAGGGAATAGCGGCGCATCTTTCTTTATTGCATCTCCGTTATGCTCCATCAATTCGAAGAGGTAAGAAAACAGTGTTACGCCCACATCTTCAGCCGTGAGTTGTTCGCGCTGTGCTTCTAATGTAGAAAAAACGTCTCCCTCCAGATTTTCAGTTAGGCGAATGCGCGCTGCAATGATAGTATTTTCCTGTGTGTAGATCTTCGGCGGTCCCTTAGCCTCGATTATCGACGCTAGCTTTTCGGGTTCAGCGACCCGTGCGTTGACGAATACGTAGTCGCCCGCCGGCAGCTCATTCAGCGGTAATTCTTCTGGTAATGCGAGTGTATACTCGAGTTCCTCGCGGCAACTAGCCATGGGGGTTAATTTCGGGAACGACCGAAATATCTTTTCACCGAGCGATGTGGCACCGAACATCAGCTCCCACACTGGGTGGAAGTGATGCAGCGGTTCGAAGGATTCTATTGAATCGTCTTCAAATACACAGATAACAGTCGGGTGTATTTCAAGTTCTTTCTTTTTTTTGTTACGTTGAAACATAGTTGATGAATTATTCGACTGTTACACTTTTTGCTAAGTTTCTTGGTTGGTCAATTTCGCATCCCCGCTTCACGGCGGCATAGTAAGCGAGCATTTGTAGGGGGAGTGCGGTGACTAGCGGCGACAGTTCTATGGGAACTGTGGGAACACGCAGGACGTGTTTTGCCTTTTTTTCAATTTCACCGTCTTCTTCAGTGGCGACGGCGATAATATCCCCCCCTCGTGCGAGAATTTCTTCCATGTTCGAGATAATTTTCGGGTATAGGGGGTCATGTTTTAAAGCGATGATCACTGAAGGCATTTTTTTATCAATCAGTGCGATCGGACCATGTTTCATTTCGGCCGCTGGGTACCCTTCGGCATGTATGTATGATATTTCCTTCAGTTTTAATGCACCCTCCAATGCCACTGGAAAGTTGATTCCACGGCCGAGGTACAGGAAATGGTTTCGTTCGGCGTGCGCCTCAGCTATTTTCTTAATCGCTTGTTCATTCTCGGGTCGGAGCAGGTAGGTCATTTTTTCCGGGATGTCCGCCAGCGCTTTGAGCAGCTGCTGTCCACGTGCTTGTGACATACCGCGAGACCTGGCCAGCAACACGCTTAATAAGGTGAGAACTGTAATCTGGGAGGTGAACGCCTTTGTAGATGCCACACCGATTTCCGGCCCTGCATGCAGGTAGACTCCCGAGTGTGTCTCTCTCGCTATGGTGCTGCCTATAACGTTGCAGATACCCAGGACAAGTCCTCCCTGACGTTTAGCTTCTCTGAGTGCCGCGAGTGTGTCGGCAGTTTCGCCTGATTGGCTGATGACGAGCACGGCGGTGCCCGGCTCGATAATGGGGGACCGATAGCGGAATTCGGAAGCGTATTCAACCTCGACTGGGATACGAGCGAGCTCCTCGATTAAATATTCACCGACGAGTCCAGCGTGCCATGAGGTACCGCAGGCAGTAATAATGATGCGTTTCAGTATGCTAAGTTCGTTCAGCTTATCTTCGATGCCGCGAAGCCGGGCATTCCCGTTTTCTATGTCTATCCGACCCCTCATTGCATCACGTGTTGAATGGGGCTGCTCGTCTATCTCTTTTTTCATGTAATGATCATATCCGCCCTTCTCGATTTTTTTTGCATCCCAGTCTATGTGCGTCACATTGCGCGATATTGGCGTATTGTCGAGTAGTGAGATCGTGTATCCCTCGGGAGTTATTCTGACGATTTCCCCATCTTCTACGTGAATTACATCACGGGTGTGTGTAACGAATGCCGATGGGTCGGAGCCTATGTAATATTCGCCTTTTCCGACGCCGAGGACGAGCGGGCTTTGGTTTCGGGCGGCGATAAGCTCATGCGGGTATTCCTTACTAATGACGACAATCGCGTATGCTCCCTCGAGGTCATTCAGAGCTGCACGCACAGCTTCAAAGAGGCTTCCATTCGCGTACTCTTCGATGAGGTGCGCGATCACTTCGGTGTCCGTCTCGGATGTAAACATATGCCCTTTTTTTTCTAAAAGCGTTTTGATGTGGCGATAATTTTCTATGATGCCATTATGCGCTACGGCTACCTGTAGTTTCTTTGTCCACGGACACCCCGTGTGAGGATGGGCATTTGCTTCGGTGACGCCTCCGTGTGTTGCCCAGCGGGTATGCCCCATGCCGATGCTACCGGGAAATGAGATACCCTGGATAGCTTTTTCCAGATCAGATATCTTCCCGATAGCTTTTTTTACCACCAACGTTTTTCCATCCGTTGTGGCGATTCCAGCAGAATCATATCCGCGATATTCGAGACGGTGGAGCCCTTCGATGATGACGTCTCTAACGTTTTTCTTGCCGACGTAGCCAACGATGCCGCACATAGTTGTAATTAGATAATTCCGTGCTTTTTACCTATCTTTGTAAAAGCGTTTATAGCCTTCTGAACATGCTCGTCTGTATGGGCCGCAGAAATCTGTACTCGAATACGGGCCTTGCCTTGGGGCACTACGGGGTACCAGAAGCCGATCACATAGATTCCCTCCGCTAGGATGTCTGCTGCCATAGTAGCTGCGATTTTTGCATCGCCAAGCATGATTGGGACTATGGGGTGACTTTCACCTCGTGTGGCAAAACCAGCCGCATTCATCGCAGTCCGAAAGGTCAACGTATGCTTATGCAGCCGTTTTCGCGCCCCATCGAGTGTGTCGGCATGGTCGAGGATATACTGCGTCGTTCCCACGATCATCGGGGCAAGCGAGTTTGAGAAGAGATATGGTCGCGAACGCTGACGAAGCAGGTCGACGATTTCCTGGCGAGCCGCAGTGAATCCTCCCGATGCGCCGCCAAATGCTTTTCCAAACGTTGAAGTAATGATATCAACACGGCCTTCGGTGCCCGTTTCTTCGAGGGATCCGTGGCCATGTGCTCCGAGCACGCCGGTAGCGTGTGAGTCATCAACCATTACTACTGTGCCATATGTATCGGCAAGGTCGCAAATTTCTTTAAGTTTAGCGACTTCGCCGTCCATACTAAAGACGCCATCAGTGACAATTAAGCGTATGCGCTGCGCTTGCGATTCCTTCAATTTTGCCTCCAAGTCCGCCATGTCATGGTGGAGGTATCTGTAACGCTGCGCTTTACACAGCCTGACACCGTCGATGATACTCGCATGGTTCAGCTCATCAGAAATAATTGCATCCTCTTCCCCGAGAAGGGTTTCAAAGAGTCCGGCGTTTGCATCGAAACAGGAAGAGTAAAGTATGACATCATCCATTTTTACAAAAGAGGCGAGCGTGCGCTCCAATTTTCTGTGTTGCTCCTGGGTCCCGCAAATGAAGCGGACGGACGAGAGGCCGTATCCATAGGTATCCAGTGCTTGTTTCGCCGCTTCGACCACTGCAGGGTTATTTGCCATGCCGAGATAATTATTCGCGCAAAAGTTGATTACTCGCTTTCCATTCACAATGATTTCAGCGCCCTGGGGGGATTGTATTTCCCGCTCGGTTTTCCAGAGCCCTTTACTTCGGATGTCTTCGGACGTTTTTTCGATTACCTTTTTGAGAGATGTATACATAGGTTTCAGAATTTTAATACTGTTTTTGGGTGCGCTAGAAGGTGTTCTTCGAATGTTTGGGTTGTTGCGTCAGCAAAAGGAAGTAGTGTGCCCGAGCCGCCATTCAGTAAGCCATTCCAGAGGTTCTCTTGGATTCCATTTGACCTGTCTTCGAGAAGTTGCTTCGTAATTTCCCATGTTTTAAAGATTTGCCTGCCGATGATGGAATGCATCGTGACGCCGCGTACGATCAGCCTATCAAACATTTTAATATTGATATCACCGATTTTGATGCCAAAAAGTATAACATCGCCACCCCTTCGCACTGTTTGTATCGCTGTATTGACACTTGTATGGTAGCCGGCCATCTCGAGTGCCACATCGACGCCGACACCTCCAGTTTCCTGGGCAATTTTCTGTACCAGTTCAGAATCATATCCCGGTCCGGGATCTCGCAGTGTACTGAATGTTAGATCAGCGCCAAAAGACTTAGCCAACTCCAACTTATTTTTATTAGGATCTGAAGCAATGATCATCTCAGCGCCTGTTGCTTTTGCGACCATGATCGCCATCAGTCCGATTGGCCCGCAGCCGAGGACTGCCACTCGTTTCGCGCGGAGGTCGACGCGCGTCGCTGCATGCACGGCATTGCCGAACGGTTCCTGCATGCAAGCGACTTCAGGACGAATTTTCGACGTATCGGTATGCCACAGTACCTTTCCGGGAAGCTTGATATATTCGGCGAAGCAGCCGTTGATTCCAATGCCGAGAATTATTTCGTCCGTACATACATGGCGTTCGCCTTTTTTGCACTGGTAACATTTACCGCACGTAATATGCGATTCCGCGCTCACGAGGTCACCTTTTTTGAACCCATATTTATCCTTTATGGCCGATCCTGCATCTACTATTTCACCGAAGAGTTCATGGCCGACTATACGGGTATGTTTTTGTTCGCGCTTTAATGATGAAAGAATCTGGTCTCGGAATGCTTGTCGAAACCAAATGCCACGATCAGAGCCACAGACACCTACGTAGCGCAGCTTAACGATGACCCATTCATGCTCGTCAGCTGAAAGCACCGGGTCGGGAACGGAGATTTTCTTTAATCCTTTTGTCTGTTCCCAGGATTCTCTATCGTCGTAGGTAAATGCCAGCATGGTACTTATGTAAGAGTAGTAAAAAGTTGCTCGAAGATACTTTTTTGGGTTTGGGTAATTGCATGGTCTGTAATAAGGATGCCGTGCAGTTTTCCATCAGCATCCAACGAGATGGTGGCAACCTTATCGTTATAGAGAATAATGTAGGCCGGCGCCGATTCAATCTTTGTGAGCCATTTTCGCTCATCCATGCCCCACAATTTGCCGCCCGATCCCAGTGCGATGACTTTTACCCGGATACCTTTTTCCACCCGCTTTTTTGCAAAGTGGGGGAAGTCTTTATAGAGATGTTCACGGACATCGGCAGCGGAATATGCGTAATATTCTTTTTCTTTAGTTGCGGCCATCGTTGTTAAAACATCTTCCAATATTGTTCGAATGCCTGACGAGCCTTCGTAGTATTTGACGACAGGCTTTGCCGAAGCGGGGGATATCCGGGATCGTAACTGGGGGATCAACTCTTTAAGTTCTTCTTGTACCTGCCGGATATTTTCCGCTTGATTTTTCACGATTGCCGTCAGCTTTTCTGGGTCTTCAGCAACGAAAAGCTGCCGAGTATTTTTATGAAAATAGCTTACCAATCCTTTCTGTTGAAGCTGTTTTAAGGCCTCATACACCGTACCGCGGTTGATGCCCGTATGCGCTGCCAGAGTTCTCACCGATGCAGAACCTATGTCAAGAAGGGCAAGGTAAGTGGCAGATTCCTTTTTCGATAATCCCGCTTGCTGCAGTGATGTCTCTACGGTCATAGATATGGGAAGGAGTATAGATGAGACTAAAGATTATGTCAATAAATAATATCCACCTCAACCGTAGTATAGTACTTTTTTGCTTACTTTAGCTAAGAAAGTACGCAGCATATGTCAAAAACAAAAAACCTTTACGAGGATATTGCTTGCCAAACAGCTACTGTGAGCTATAGCGAAACTTCTGCTACCACCGGGGAGTGGTCTGAGGCTTTTTTTATGCGAACACTACTAGCCACCCTTACATCTGTTATTTTGGCGGCGAGTATTTTATTGGCGAAAATGTAATCAAGCCGAAGGTCCAGGTGGTCCGCATCTTCCGATTGTTCGGTGACAGTGATATGGAATCCCTGACCAACACCTTGAAGTCCAAGCATATCAATCCATCCAGCACGTTGCAATGCAGTGATGACGTCGAAACGGAGCGCATCATTTCCGAATTTGGATATTCCATGCTGTTGGAGCTGTTTCAAAAGGGATGGCGGATAGGGGTCGGCGGGTGATAGAGAATTCAAATCTCCCATTAGAAACATCGGTTCATTGCTATGCTGTGTCAGTAAGCCGTTGATCCTGGGCACTTCACGTAGTCGCCAGTCTTCTGTTTTTGGAGAAAGGTGGGCTACGAGTACATGAAGCGGGGTTGGGGTTTTTACAGTAGCAAAAAGAAAACTATGCCATACGTTATCAGGGTCAGTAACGACATTACAAGTAGTGATCGGATAGCGGCTGTAGAAAGCAATATCGTACACCCTTCCAGAGGATGAGCGGGGGTATGAGTGGGAAATTTTCATCTGTGCATCGGCGATTTTCAGGAGATGACCTATTTCACGGAATCGTCCGGACGATTCCCACTCGCACGCTTCCTGGACAGCTAAAATATCCGGTCGCTCTGCGGCAATTACTTTCTTAATGCTTTCGAAGCGGTCCTCCCCTCCTCGATAGACATTGTAGGTCATGACTTTAGCCATTTCATTTGTGTGAGTGAGTATCTCTATGATAGTATAAGGTATAATTTGAAACTTTGGGAGCTACCAATATTGACATCACCTATGAACGAACAAAGTCCCGATCGGGCTGAACAATCCTTTGAAGCAAAGATCCAAGCGATAAAAAGTGACTGGAATGCCGCAATGCTGGAAATCGTCCATGCGCAGTATCGCCACCGCGGACTTGACGTACCAAAGATGAACGAGTCTGAAATGCTTGAGCGTGCGCCATATCTTTTAGAGTCAGCCACGAGCCCGACTGAGGGGCAGGAGCCCGCCAAGTTTATCGTACTTACCGCGCCGACGGGCGTAGGCAAGAATACGGTAGGCAAAAGGCTCGAAGCGGACGGCGTAGCGAAACTTCCGAGGGTCAATACGAGATCGATACGTCCTGGTGAAGTTGAAGGGAAAGATTATTTTTTTGTCGATGATGTCAAGTTTGCTGAAATGGTGGAGCATGGTGAGGTATTCTGCGCCACTTCCACAGCTGAAGAGAGTAAAGAAGCTCATGGGAAGGGTGTGGAGCTATCAGGCGCAGCGCAAACGCAAGCCGGCATCCCACGTGCAGAGTTTCAAGCATACCTTCGAAGTGGCCAGCCTTTTTATATCGATTCAGGCGCAGGCACTGCTCGAAAGATTAAGTCTGAGCCAGCAGTGCAAGGATTGGCGTATAAAACTGTATTTCTCCTCCCCCCATCGATCGATGAGATGCTCCGCAGGGTGCTATCCCGCCGTCAGGAAGAAGCTGGAGCCGGATCAGATACTACCATGTCAGATGTGACGCTTTTGGACCGTCTGACGATCGCAGTGAATCACTTGCGTCGGTCAGCTGATACAGCCGACGGGTATGTAGTGAATGATCGAGTTGAGCGAGCCGCCAAGGAGATTCAAAGGTACTACGAATAGTTTTCCCGGTATTACTGAATATAATAAGAAAAGCCCACCCGCGTTTCACAACGTGGGTGGGTATTGAGCGTACTAATGTGCGGAGTCAGTCTGCCGCGATTCCGCGGAGCAGATCGATGAGCTTAGCGATTCGCTCAGCTGGATCAGCGGGAGTCCGCGGATCCCCAGGACCCGCGTTACGAGCCAAGTAGAACACTTGGTCCATCCGGATGATTCGATCCGGACCCATCGGGATCCACCGCGCGCAGATTTCGCGAAGTGTGTCGACGTCCGAAGGAGGCGTTTGCTCAATCGCCCTCACCACGTCGCCGATTGAGGTATCAGTGGTAATACCGCCTCTGTCAATCGATTGGAAGAAGTCTACCACTGTTCGGTGGAGGTCGGGTTGAAGACCGACCCGGATCTCGGACATCAGCAGTCTTTCCAGTTCGGGGTCGATCGACAGGAGGTCGAAGCGTAGCCGGCGGAGGCTCCCGCACGGATTAAATTTCCGAGCGATATGCGCATCCACTTCAGCCTGGGTAGGCGGAATGGGGATGTGAACGTGGTACGTTGTTCCCCCATCAGGTGAGTAGAGAGGGGGAAATGTATCGACGTACACAGGGCCGTCGGGTGACTTGGCGAAGTTGGACAGGCGTAAGTCCATCCCCACGGTGAGAGGATGACTTTGATGTAGCACTCCGCTGCTACAGCGGAGTATTTCTCGGATCATTGTCTGGGCATTCGCCGGACTTCTGATGATCCGAACACGGTAGTCATCCCCGTAGTGGGTGGCCTCATAAATTGGCCAGCCATTTTCGGAGACGTAGAGCTTGTGCGGTTCAGCGAGAACCACCTCATGTTGTTGGAGAAGTGTGTGGAACTCACCCATCATATTCACGAGTTCTTGTGCTCTCGAAAAGCGCTGCTTGCCTTCGAGAGCCGCGATCTCCACTGGCAGGAGACACTTCACGATGACAGGGTGTGTCTCGCCGCCGTTCCGGTAGATCACGATTTCGGTGAAGTTAGAACTCTGTTGACCTTCGACGGTCTGCGTGCCCAAAACGTCACCGAGGAAGTCGAATGCGTGCAGGGTTTGTGGTCGTATCAGGCTGTTCAAAGCATACCTCCCTGGGTTGCCCAGTGTATGGATGATTTCTGTGATTTCTCGTATCAGTGACCAGCGTAAGATTGGGTGTGGTCTACCTTCCCTTCGTCTTGTTAGTGGCCTCAGTCCTTGTAAGGCTCGTTGTCAATGTTCGCCCGTTTTCAATGGAATACGCAAAATCAAAAAATTCTGCTATCTCATATTGAACACGGTGCAGTTTTGGTTTATTACCTGCATGTAAACATATAAATGGTTTTCTGTCAACCCCGTGCGTATACAAAAAAACAGTCCCACTACCCTGGCGATGGCCTACTCTGCCGTCGAGCTAAGCTCGAAAGTACCATCGGCGCAGACTGGCTTAACTTCTGTGTTCGGAATGGGAACAGGTGTGACCCAGTCGCTTAGATCACCAGGGTGGTGAGACTGTTTAAATTTATCAATGTGAAGAGCTTCCGTATCTTCTCTGAATACGATTGCATGCTCTACGCTCTATTAGTACTCCTCCGCTTCATCCTTTACAGGACTTCCACGTAGAGCCTATCGACCCGATCATCTCTCGGGGAGCTTAAAAGAAATTTAATCTTGAAGACGGCTTCACGCTTATATGCTTTCAGCGCTTATCCGTGCCGAACGTCGCTACCGAGCAATGCCCCTGGTGGGACAACTCGTCGACGAGAGGTTCGTTCTTCCCGGTCCTCTCGTACTAGGGAAGAGTCTTCTCAAATTTCTAACGCCCACGGCAGATAGGAGACCGAACTGTCTTACGACGTTCTGAACCCAGCTCGCGTACCGCTTTAATTGGCGAACAGCCAAACCCTTGGGACCTTCTCCAGCCCCAGCCTCGAGTAATGCTTGAATAATGAGAGCTTCCCCTTTCGGGTCAGTCGTTACGGGGTCATTCCACCATCAGTGGAAGACTTCCCACGGTATTGTCCTTTTGCACCCTATCGGTGTGCAATGAGGAGTTCACCGTTATAAGCCGAATTTATTTTTCTCTTGGTATGAAATTACTTTCATAGCACCCCGATTTCGTCGTTAAGGTGCCAAACCTCCTCGTCGATGTGGACTCTTGGAGGAGATCAGCCTGTTATCCACGGAGTAGCTTTTATCCGATGAGCTTCCGCCGTCCTATATCGAGGACATACTGCTGCAGATCCCGAAATAAATTCGGGACAAGCATGCAATACGCCACATACGGTCGGATCACTAAGTTCTGCTTTCGCAACTGCTCGACATGTACGTCTTGCAGTAAAGCTGGCTTATGGCTTTGCCCTATCAGCTCGATTTCCATCCGAGCTTAGCCAACCTTTGTAAACGCCTCCGTTACGTTTTGGGAGGCGACCGCCCCAGTCAAACTACCCACCAGACACTGTCTCTCTGCCCGATAAGGGCAAGAGGTTAGTCATAACATCATTCCAGCGTGGTATTCCATATTGCGACTCCAGTCCGCCCAAAGGCAAACCTTCATAGTCTCCCACGTATTCTCGGCAGTAAAAACGTTATGACAATGCCAAGTTGTAGTAAAGCTTCACGGGGTCTTTTCGTCTAGCCGCGGGTAATGAGCATCTTCACTCATCTTGTAATTTCGCCGAGTCCCTCGTTGAGACAGTTCTCAAGTCGTTATGCCATTCGTGCAGGTCGGAACTTACCCGACAAGGAATTTCGCTACCTTAGGACGGTTATAGTTACCGCCGGCGTTCGTCAGCGCTTCAGCTCGGAGCTTGCACCCCTCACCTTAACGTTCTGACACTGGCCAGGCATCAGCCCCTATACATCACCTTTCGGTTTAGCAGGGACCTGTGTTTTTGATAAACAGTCGCTTGAGATCTTTTACTGAGGTCGCCTTGCGGCGACAGGCCATATACCAAAGGTACGGCCGTTGTATTGCCGAGTTCCTAAACGAGGGTTCTCTCGTTCACCTTAGGATTCTCTCCTTACTCACCTGTGTCGGTTTGCGGTACGGACACCACTGCATTGAAGTATACGTTTCTTTTCGCGGCACGTGATCCTTATCTGTTGGTCTTGGCTTGCGCCGCAACCTTCTCTCAATCCGACTTTACGCCAGACCAAGAGCGTGCATAACCAGAACACGCAGACAATTTACCCGTGCGTCAAAACGCATACATACAGTGGCGGTGCTGGAATATTAACCAGCTGTCCATCGGCTACGCATATTCAGCCTCGCCTTAGGACCGACTAACCCTGGGACGATTTGCGTTGCCCAGGAAACCTTGAGTTTTCGGTGGACGGGGTTCTCACCCGTCTTTGTGCTACTTATGCCAACATTCTCACTTCGAAGCGCTCCACCGTTTCTTGTCGAAACGACTTCACCGCACTTCGAACGCTCCTCTACCAATTCTGCCTAAAAGGCAGAAGTTCCCATATTCGGTACGAGATTTGAGCCCCGGTACATTTTCGGTGCGCAAGAGCTTGACTAGTGAGCTGTTACGCTTTCTTTAAAGGATTGCTGCTTCTAAGCAAACCTCCTAGTTGTCTGAACTTTTGCACCTCCTTTAACACTTAATCTCGATTTAGGGACCTTATATGAGGATCTGGGCTGTTTCCCTTTTGACCGGTGAAGCTTCGCCCCCACGGTCTGACTCCCCCGATAATCTACACTGGCATTCGGAGTTTGGTTTAGTAAAGTAGGCTTACGCCATCTTCACCAATTCAGTGCTCTACCACCAGTAAGAAATTTCGGGAGGCTAGCCCTCAAGCTATTTCGAGGAGAACCAGCTATTGCCGAGTTCGATTGGAATTTCTCCGCTATCCACAGATCGTCCCCGCGTGTTGTACGGCGCGTGGGTTCGGACCTTCCCCCGCATTTCTGCGGAGTTCATCCTGTCCATGGATAGGTCACACGGCTTCGGGTCTTGTCGGTAGAATGAATAGGTCGCGTTTATCACGCTCGCTTTCACTGTGGCTTGGCCCTTTTCGGGCTTGGCCGCACTCTACCGAACAAACTCGTTGGCTCATTCTTCAATAGGCACGCCATGATCCCGCAATGCGGGACGCTGACTGCTTGTAAGTATATGGTTTCAGATACTTTTCATTCCCCTCACCGGGGTGCTTTTTACCTTTCCCTCACGGTACTTGTTCACTATAGATCACACGACGTATTTAGCCTTAGAGCGATAGTCGCCCTGGTTTCCCATAGAATTTCACGTGTTCCATGGTACTCGAGAGAAATTATCGTAGGTCCCAACTCGTTTTGCGTACAGGACTTTCACCTTCTATGGTTGAGCATTCCAGCCCATTCTGCTACGAATTGGAGAGCACCTCATCCGTGCCCCCCGCCGAAGGCGGGGGATCCAGAAGAGGAACTCCCTCGAACAAATCCTACCTGAACCTTTGTAGGGGTTCAAAATAATTTTCTCACAACGCCCTTCTTCCATTGGGCCTACACCCATACCTTGCATTGCTGCAAAGAGAGAGAAGAGTTTTGGCTTTTCCCCGTTCGCTCGCCACTACTAAGGGAATGTTTCTTCGCTTGCGCGAAGAGTTAGTTTCTTTTCCTCTGGCTACTAAGATGTTTCAATTCACCAGGTGTTCTTCATACACCTATGTATTCAGTGCATGATCCCGTCCAAACGGACAGGGGGTTTCCCCATTCGGATATCCCCGGATCACAGGTTGGTTGCCACCTCCCCGAGGCTTATCGCAGGCTCCTACGTCCTTCATCGTCGTTCGTGTGTCAAGGCATCCACCATATACCCTTCGATGAGCATGCAACCGTAATCACAAAAGATAACGGTACATGTTTACGAATTTACGAATCTTTACGAATATACGAATAGAATTCTACTTGAATCTTATTCGTACGGGTAAAAGGGATTCGTACATTCGTACTTATTAGATGCTCTTCACTTGATTGATGCGAATTGTTAACGTTCGTTCTAGAGCTGAAATGGCAGATGGTATGAGCAAATGGCGGATAGCCAATAGCTTATAGCATTTGGGAATCTCGGTTCTAGATTGTTAAAGACTTCACGTATGTATTTCTGGAGACCTTCACTTCGTTGTGGGGCGATTTTTCACCCTCAGAGTAAGAAAAAACCCGCTTCCGCGGGACTAAACCGGTCCTAAAAGACACTGGCGATTTAGTCTCGCATTTTGGCTAAGGTTAGTAATTCTTTTGCCATACTGTGGACAGTCAGTGGATTAGTTGGACCCATTTTCAGGGCAAAAGGGATTATATGCGGAATTGGTGGAGGTGTCAATGGGAATTTGAAATAATGGGTAAGGCGAGGTGAAGGCCCCAAAAAGCCTAGTGTGATATGATAAAGATACCTATGGAAAAGAAGTCAGAAACGAAAAATCTATTGTTGAGGGCGAAGAACCGTTGGCAAAGGTCCTAGGTACTCCCGAGTACTTTATTAAATCCGTCAGCCACTTTCGGAAGTAGTGGACTATATGAAAACCATTGTCGAGTGACTCTGCAGTTGTATTAGGGGTTTCATCGTGGGTCTTCGATAGCGTATCACTTTGTGAATTAACAGAGCAGTAACCGGTGAGCGAATTCTTATAAGAATACGTAGACAAACGACCTGTATGTACGCGGGTCATACGAGGAAAACGAAATCAATCGCAGGGTATATGGCCGATGAAGTGCATGTATGACAAAAATTTCAATATATACAAAATTCGGGTTCATACTAGGATTCTTTATGATTATTGCAGTAGCAAATTTTATTGTTATTAGTTATTCCCAAGGCACACAAAAAACTGACGCAGCAATTATCGATACAGCAGGAAGACAAAGAATGTTCTCTCAACAACTGGCATTCTACGCAGAGCGAATAGTACGCGGCCATACAGCATCCAAAGTAACTTTGAAAAAAGTAATTACTTTGTATCAGGATTCACTTACCGTGCTAAAAAATGGCGGCGTTGCTCCTGAAATTTTCGGCAATCGGACAATCCCGCCAACAGTTTCGAGCATTTTGCCTGTAGTGCAGAGGGTCGAAATGTTATGGCGAGAATATAAGACCAATGCGGAAATCATTATTCGCGAGCCGACATCTACCAATGGCGTGGAAAATGAACTTGTTAGTACGGCGTTAGCATACATCGAGCAAAACGCACCAGAAATGCTGCTTAGAAACAACGAGTTGGTGGTGGCGTATGTACAGATGAACGACGCAAAGCAGTCTCAGATGAATGTAATTTTACTTGTGTTATTAATTGTCGATGTGGCAGTGTTCGGATTGGGCGCATGGCTGATACTTCTTATCACGAAGAAGGGAGAAGTGGAGAAAGCGCACACTGAAGAAATGGCGAATGATTTAGTCAAATTTAAGCTGGCGGTAAATTACTCATACGATCATATAGTTATCACAGATGCTGAGGGCATAATACTATATGCGAACCAAGCAGTGCAGCGAATTACGGGGTTTCCGCTCGAGGAGATGATGGGAAAAAAGGTAGGGAATTCCGAATTGTGGGGAGGACAGATGCCGGAGGTTTTTTATCAGGAGCTTTGGAAGCGCATTAAGCATGAAAAGAAAGCTTTCATAGGACAGATAAACAACAGGCGGAAAAACGGAGAAACATACCATGCTCAAGTAACTATCTCTCCGGTTCTCGACAACTCGGGCGAGGTAGAGTTTTTTGTCGGGATAGAACGTGACCTCACTGAGCGCCTCAAGTATGAAGAACAACTACGCATGTTTAATCGTGCCGTCGAATCTTCCACAGACGGAGTGCTCATTTCACTGCCAGATACGACGGTTATTTATATTAACCCCACGTGGGAACGGCTGACGGGGTACTCCCGCAATGAAGTAGTAGGAAAGAAAGCCGATATGCTGAAGAGCGGAGAGATGTCCCAAGAGGAACACAAACGTCTGTGGGTATCATTGAATGCCAAGGAGACGTACAAAAGCGAAACTTTCGTTAACCGAAGGAAAGATGGGACCACCTACAATACTGAACTGGCGATTTATCCCGTCGTTGTGAGAGATAAAACCGAATTTTACGTCGTGTTGCAAGAAGACATCACTAAACGCATTGAAATTGATCGTGCTAAAACAGAGTTTGTCTCCATCGCCTCACACCAGCTTCGAACGCCGCTCTCCGCCGTAAACTGGTACGCAGAAATGATTCTCGCGGGCGACGTCGGGAAAGTGACCGGAATGCAAAAGAAATACCTTCAGGAAATTTATTCGGGTAATCAGCGTATGGTCGCTCTCGTAAATGCCCTTCTCAATGTATCTCATATCGACCTAGGAACGTTAGCAATCGAACCACAGCCAACGAATATTAATTTTCTTATTGCCGATGTGCAAAAAGAACTACAGCCACTCATTAAAGCAAGAAGAGTAAAGGTGCACGCAACATTCGAGGAAAAAATGCCCAAAGCACCGCTTGATCCAAAACTGATCCGTATTGTTTTTCAAAATCTCATATCAAACGCGGTGAAATATACACCTCCCGGCGGAGTGATCTCGATCGTGACAGAGTTGCAGAAGGATGGCGTATTATTTTCTATTTCGGATACCGGGTACGGCATTCCCGCACAACAGCAGAATAAAATATTTACAAAATTATTTCGTGCAGATAATATCCGTGGGAAAGATGCGAACGGGACGGGCCTTGGGCTGTATATAGTTAAATCAATAGTCAACTTATCTGGGGGCAAAGTATGGTTTACGTCCACTGAGAATAAAGGAACCACGTTTTATGTTACGATCCCTTTCACTGGTATGACGAAGAAGGTGGGGACAAAAGGTTTAACTTAATGCTATAATTTGCACTGATTATGACACACTCATACACTATTCTTGTTCTCGAAGATGAGCGCCCGTTAGCGACTGTGATAAAAGACAAACTCGAGAAAAGCGGCTTCGAAGTAGTAACTGCCAGAAGCGTCAAACAGGCTCTCGAATATGTTTCCGAAATTCCTCAGATTGATCTTATCTGGCTTGACCATTATTTGTTGGGTGAAGAAGACGGACTCGATTTCGTCGTGGAGCTAAAAAAGAGCGAGTCACCCTGGAAGCACGTGCCCATTTTCGTCGTTTCAAATACTGCATCAGAAGATAAGGTCCATTCGTATCTTCATCTTGGCGCTACTAAATACTACGCGAAGACAGAACATCGACTTGATACGATCGTCGATAATTTACGGGTTTTTTTAGAAAATAAAGAATAGACGTACCTATATGAAAAAAAGCGTTCTCATCATCGAAGACGAGGATGCACTCCGGCGTGCGCTCGAAGTCACGTTCCGCAACCGGGATTTTAATGTTTCGTATGCCTCCAATGGCGAAGAAGGACTTGCGAAGTCGCTCAAAGAGCATCCCGATATGATCTTGCTCGATATCGTGATGCCAAAGATGGACGGTCTGACAATGTTAAAGAAACTCCGCGAGGACTCATGGGGGCACGGTGCGCCCGTTATTGTGCTCACAAATTTGAGCACCAGCGAAAAAGTCGAAGAAACCCTTGAACAGGGGGCGTTTGACTTTCTTGTGAAGACAGACTGGGACCTGCACGATATCGTAGAAAAAGTTAACCAACGCCTCAAGAAGTAATGAACATGCTATGCCAAAGAAAATTCTTCTGATTGTTGAAGATGACCTTCCGTCACTGAATGCCATGCAAGACAAGTTCATAGCTGAAAAGTTCGAGGTGTTTGCAGCAAACGATGGTAAGGTAGGCGAACAGATCGCGCTCTCGAGGCATCCCGATCTCATCCTGCTAGGTATTCTGATGCCAAAAAAACACGGACTTGCGGTGCTCCGGGACATTAGAAAAGACGACTGGGGTAAAAAAGTCCCCGTGCTGGTTTTGACGAATCTTAGTGAAGGGCCGGAACATCGGGAAGCCAGGGAAGAAGGGGCCGATACGTTAGTGAAGAGTGACGTCAAACTTGAGGACGTTGTTCAGAAGGTCAAAGAAAAGCTCCAGATGTAGTCGGAAAAAAACTTCTTAACCAAACAGCAATTTTTTGAGCCGGCGCATTTTGCGCGGGTCAGCTTTTGCGCGAAGTATTTCAATAGTGAGATCCCGTCCGCCGAAGTCCTTATGAATCATCAGGTCGATAAACCGCTGGAACGATACTTCAAACGAATGGATACGTTCGCCGGCATCGAGTGTTGGTTTTTGGATCTTTTTGCACCCATAAGCGATAAATGTGTGGATATCCCAGTCAATTTTTGAAACATGCCGGGCTGATTTCCAGAGTGTCCACCTAGACGCGGAGTAACCCGTTTCTTCGAGCAACTCCCTCTTTGCAGCTCTATGCGGAGATTCTCCGTCGTCGACCCGACCGCCAGGGAGTGAAAGAAACGACCGCCGGTAATGCGGCTGAGACTGGCGCTGGACCAGGATTCTTTTGTCCTTCGTCACGGCGATGATGCTTACCGTATCAGCGCGTGCAAGCATCTCGAACGTATGGACCGTGCCATCGTATACTTTTTGTGGCCAGTGGTAGACGTCAAAGATGCTTCCATGAAAAACCCGTTTCGCGCCTTTTAGGAGTTTTGGTTTTTTTCTCATATTAGTAGTGTACCAATAAAGTCTTTTAACCGTCTACCAGTAAGAAAAAGCCACCCGATCGAGCTGAGCACGACGGATGGCTTCGAGAGGGCAGATACCCTTGTTTGTTAGTTGAACATCTGCGGGATGAGAACCCCGAGATCTTCCCATGAGTGAGCGATAGGGTAGGTTACTCCTTCATCGGAAAGGCCGGAGAGGTTCGCCCATACGAGCGAGATTCCAGCCGGTCTCAGAAGGTCGAGAACCACTGTGTTGTCGTCACAGTACATCCGTACTCTAGTGGCACGAACCATGTCGAGCTTGTCGGCGTCATTCGTTACGACGAATGCGTCTTCAATAGGGAGCTGGTGACCCCGGATGTATTCCCAAATGTTCTGGGTGGTGGCCACAGTCTGCGTCGAGATGACACAGAAACGAAAGCCCGTCTGCACGAGCATCGTAAGCGTCTTAAGGACGCCGATATGCAGTGGAAACTGCGATGTTCTCCGTGACAGTTCTTCTGTCATGCGCAAGTACTCCGGTTCGCCGAGGCGAGGAAGCAGGTGAACTCTCGTCGCTTCCAAGCCGGGGAGGATATCGAGGCCGAACATCTCGAGCACGATTGCACACTTAGTGGCGAGATGGTGGGCGATGACTCCCCCGAAGTCCAAGCCGATCGGTATTACAGGTCGGTTCATCCGTTTCTCCTATGAGGGATACTGCGTTATTTGCCAACGAACAATTGGAGCACTGTAACCGAGAAATGTTCTCATGTCAAGGAAGGAGTTGACATATTGACATTTACTTATTAAGGTGAGCGAATTCGGTAACTGTGGTAAAAAATCGGAAACCAGTAACAAAAGGAGGTGCACCTTGAGTGCACGACAGCTCTTTGAAAGGTTGCAGAAACTCATGCAGGTACCAACCGCATGGTCGTACAGTTACGGCCTTGAAGCATGGTATCAACGAGTCTACTGTCCTGCAAGTGCAATCGCTGCGCGTGAATTCGGCGCGAAGCTACTCGCGGGTATGGCGCATCGAACGTTTATCACCGATGAGAACGGCCAATGTCTCGACGACCTCGTGGGAGTGGCTGATGAATTGCCAACCACCCAAGCGGCGTTTGTCCGGCGGCTGAAGCTCAGCTTCGATATGGCTCGACAGCTCGACCCAGAGTTCGTCGAGAGGAAAGAAGGCATTCGGACGCGCTCGGAAGCCGTCTGGAAAGTGGCAAGGGCCGAGTCGAACTTCAAGATGTTCGCACCGCTTCTCACGGAAATGATCAACATCACCCGGGAAGAAGCGATCATCCGCGGCGCGGACGCCAACAACCCGAGCACCTTCTACCCGGTTCTTTTCAATCTCTATGAACCGGGGATGGATATCGCATTGGTCGAAGCGATGCTGGATGACGCGTTTGCCTTTACTCGCGACCTTCTCGAACGGGTACGGGCATCAGGGGTCACGCCGCGCACGGATTTTCTCGAATGGACCTACGACCCCATCGCATTGAAGGATTTGTGCCCCGATGTGGCAAAAGTCGTGGGGTTCGACTTCGATCGCGGCGGTTTCGATCTGACGACACATCCGTTCTGTGTTCGCCTCGGAGTGAATGATGTTCGAATCACCGGGCGGATCACGAATGGACTCGCCGGTGCGTTCTTCGGTGTCGCACATGAGGCGGGTCACGCGATCTACGATCAGAACTTGCCGGACTACATGGTTACGACGTGGGTGGAAGCCATGCGGTACTCACTCGGCGTTCACGAGAGCCAATCCCGTGGTACCGAGAACGGGAATTGTCGCAGTCGGCCGTTCTGGGAGTTCTACTATCCCAAGCTTCAGACGCGCTTCCCGCGTCTCCAGGAAGTCTCGCTGGACGAATTCGTCGCCGGCATCAACACTGCCCGTCCCAGCTTCATCCGGGTGGAGGCCGATGAAGCGACATACAATGTTCATACTCGGGCACGGTTCCGGGTCGAGCGCGGATTCATCGCGGGCGATATCGTCGTCGACGACATCCCCGAAGCATTCAACCAGGAGATATTCGACGGGCTGGGCATTCGTCCGCCCAATGATGCTCAAGGTTGTCTGCAAGACATCCATTGGGGCGGCGGCTTGATCGGCTATTTCCCAACATACTCCATCGGGAATTTCATGGGACCCCAGGTTGTCGAGCAGTTCCGGCAGGACGTTCCCGATTGGGAAACACACCTTCGGAATGGTGATTTCGGATCCTACAACGCGTGGATGTGTGAGCATGTCCACCAGAGGGGGATGGTCGACACGGCCGCCGAGCTCGTGGAGCGCATCACCGGCAAACCGTTGAGCACTGACGCCTGGAAGCGCCGCATCATGTCGGGGGTCCGTCCCGTGTATGGCCTGAACTGATCCATCTGCAATCGATCGTTAGTCAACACTCCCCGCGCGATCCATGTCGGCACGCGCGGGGTTTTCTTATTCCAAAGAGGAATGTAAAAGCAGAAGCAGGCGTAAAGTTTCAAACAAATTATTATTGACAAGCATGGTTAAGCGTGGTATCTTACGCCTTGAATTTCAGGATAACAGAAACCAAACCAACCGCTTCACGCCAAGGAGGGGCACGTGAAAAAGTACTTTATAGTACGAGTCGTCATCTTTATCCTTTGCATTTTGCCAATCAGGGCATACGCTGATACGGAAAAATGCGATATCGGGTACTGGTCCTATCAAGATACTACCTATGTGTTTGATGCCGTGGACGGCACTATACTATTAATTGAAGAGCCGTTCCACCTTCCGAGGGCAAACGTCGACCGAATCGAAAACAACCGTCTGTATTGGCATCACAACGGCCGTCTGGTATTCACAATGTGCGAGTCGCTCGTTGAACATCCAGCACTGACCGAATGGTGCAGCCGCCGTGCAGAGCAAATTTTGTCCGATTTTCCCGGAACGCTTCTCGAGGCCGTCATTACAATCACACTTACGGAAGGTGATCCGATCATCGCGAAGTTTCTGGTAGACCAAATTCAGCTGCACGCCAATCTCACATCGACCCGTCTTACATTACCCCATGCCGATTACCTCGGGATATGGAGAGGATACAAAGACCACGTACTTGATCTGTGCTACTCGCCAATTGTCGACTACGACTGACCGATGATGACGAATTCACTTTTTCTCCCCGTTTGGCATTCGTGCCGGACGGGGAGTTCTTCTATTATTGACTAATTTACTAGGTACACTTACAGTGCAGGCAAAATACAAGTCAGTAGGTATGAATACAGCACACGAACTGGGAGGTATCTATGCCTGATGGCAACGATGAAACCACCGAAACAGGAGATGGCGGAACGACCAAGGCGTCCGAAGAACCGAAGGCGCCACCCTGCACTCATAAGGGGAGCAACGTCGGGCCGTTCTGTCGATTCTGCGGCGAGAAGGTGCGGCCGGGTGCGACGCCCAAGGCCAACTGCGCCGCAGACCACGCGACGTGGAAAGGGTGTGGGTCGGTATTCTGTCCCGACTGCGGCACTAAGTTGTAACACACGATCCGTTGGCTGCTTAAAGGTTTCGGCGTTCACCCTGCTATTTCGCCACCAGCAGTCCGCGGCACATCGCCGGGAGTTCTCCCGGCTCTTTCTCCCTCCGACGAAACGTCTTCTTGTGCGGTTTTCCGCCGAGGTCCCGGACGCGTAGTCGGAGGGTCCTTTTTTTTGAAGAAAAAAAGGGTGAACAAGGGTTAATAAGGGGGATCAAGGGAATTATTTTGTTATTACTTGACGCTTATCCTTAAACTTTGATAGGGTGTTATAAAATGTTGGGTTGTTCTTTCATTTCACGAAGTAAAGCTATCGGGGAGGGTGTATGCGGACAGGAGTATTTCCGGTCAGGAAGGTTGGTGATCTGCAAATGATTCCATCGGAGGAACTCCCGACGTATGAGTATATTCCTTGCGCTATGGCCTACAATTGTGAGGGGCGGGTGTATCTCATAAAGGATGGAGCGATAACGGCGCAAAAGAGCTGGGATGAGACGCGTATGCGCCGAAGGACACTCGGTCTTCGTGAACCGTTCAACAATTCCCCGCAGGCAGAACTTGTTGGTGACGAAGATGCCTGTGTGCTGGTACAGCATCATTACGCCGAAGGCGACGAAAAAGACAATTGGATCTCCGTGGATGTCTTCATGTGCCCTCCTGGACACACTTTTCAGGATTTTCCTCTCATACGCACGTGGATCGCCGAGGTGGCGGTGGTAATGGAGCTTCGGGAAGCCGGGTTCGTCAGATAGCAGATCGTACGTACTCCGCCGGAATTTGCCGGCGGTGTTTTGCGCCATGTTCGGTTATAATAAGCCGGTGAGGACATTAAAATTTGATAATAAAAAAATCGGACTGACTCCGAAAGAGCTGAACGTGCTGAAACCCCTCGGCACTCCGCAGAAGATACAGGATTTTGTCACGGCGATCCCTCAAAATTTCGAGCCTGACGGCGATACCTGCATGTCGGTTCGCGAGGTGCTCACGAAACGGCGCGCACACTGTATCGAAGGAGCGCTTGTCGCCGCACTGGCGTTCTGGGTTCATGGAAAGCCGCCGCTTCTCATGGATGTGAAGGCATCAGATGAAGATGATGATCATGTCGTTGCGCTTTTTCGGGAGAACGGCTGCTGGGGTGCGATCTCAAAAGGCAATCACGCTTATACGCGCTATCGCGATCCGGTCTATCGGACGCTCCGTGAGCTCGCGATGTCCTATTTTCACGAATACTATAATCCTGCGGGGAAAAAGACCCTGCGCTCTTATTCTCGCCCGCTCGACCTTTCGTGTTATGGCCCTGATGTGTGGATGACCGGAGAAGGGGCGTGGGAGATC
>LCPQ01000010.1 GCA_001003705.1 Parcubacteria group bacterium GW2011_GWA2_48_9
CCTGATTTCCCATGATATCTCTTGATGGTCTGAAAATGTTATACAGGTTTATTGACACTCACCATGGGTAAACCGTATAGTGTGAAAGCTATGAGTGAAGACTTACGAAAAAAGCGGTGTATCCCATGCGAAGGTGGCATTCCACCACTCGCCAATGAAGAAATTGCGAAGCTGATGCCGCAGGTGCTCGGATGGCACGTCGTCCCGGTTGAGAAAACTTCGCGGACGATGGATACGTTGCAGAAGACGTTCCAATTCAAGAATTTCCGCGAAGCGATGGCATTTCTGCGGAGAATCGAAGACCTCGCTGAATCGGAAGGCCATCATCCGGATTTTTACGTCCACTACAACCGTGTTGATTTCACCATCTGGACGCACGCGATCGGCGGTTTGCACGAAAACGATTTCATTCTCGCATCCAAGATTGACCAACTTCTAGAAAACACATAGATCATTTGTTTGAGGATATCTCCTGAATTGATGCGCGAAGCCGCACTTCGCGTCATCGACCCCCACTCGCTCTCCTACGCTCTAGTTACCCCCGGAGCTATGAGCGAGTGGGGTGTTTGTTATCCGTAGGACGGGTCTTGCCACGATTTTCACCCCGTGTTATTTTATCCGCTACATAGTTCTTTCCTTCTCACTTTTCCACATCAAAAAATTCCAGCCATTGGCTGTTGGTCTATAGAGGGACCGTTGTTTCAATATTTTATTCGTCGCCAGTCCCCCCCTGGTCTCGGATAAAATCGAACAACGGTCCTGATTTATTTTAGTGCACGCTGTAGCTAAAAAACGTGATTGACGGTACAAAACCTTTCGGTGTAAGGTTATCTCCTTGTTCGTTTCATCTATATCGGAGGGAATCATGAGCATACGCAAGGCAAAGCGACCCTCGGACATTTGGGCACAAAAGCGAAGGATCATCGGGCGGCTTCTCGCACAGGGTAAACTCTCGAAACGGCAAATCGCAGGACGGGCTCTCTGCAATCTCGCGCTCGTCTACGAAGTTGCTCATACCGTCGAGCAAACCGTGAATCCAGATTTGCTTGTTGCTGGCGGAGTCGAAAGCCTCGTACATGAGGAGAGGCAGTACGTAACGACACGGTTACTTGCTGACGGGGTCGGCTTCGGGATCGGGACTATTTCGGAGAATCTCAAAGATCGAAAAATCCCGCATATCGTTCGGTACCGTCATACGGTATTTCGAACGCCCATCAATTTCTTTCCCCTCGACGAGGTATGGTCTATACTGCCGGACTGGAAAAAGCGGTATGACCACAACGCTGGACTCGATGTAGAGCCCGACCCTGATGAACGGAACCACTTCCGCGACCTTACAGACGGGGAGTTCGATCTCCTCTGTGCGCTGATGCAGTGGTGGATCAATAAGCAGTTTTGGCCCTCGGCCGAAGATCTGGTCACCGTGCGTAAAGTCAAAACGCATTACACTCGAGCGAGTGAAATTCGACACCGCCTCCGCAAACTGTAGAAGAGAGGGTGCCTGACTCGCTTGCATGAAGGCCAGGTTTCACGAGGAAACCGAGTTCGCCACATCCGCTATCAGATTCACCGCGCCCCCCGGAAGTATCGAGGTCCCCTTGTCCATTGTCCGCAATGCAAACACTCCCATCGTGTCCAGTGGGCGTGGTACGCACCAAAAGGCGCCGATATACCTTAAATACGTCGGCGCTTTCTTCTATGTGTACACTATCTTAGTGCGCGTCGTAGCCGGTGAATTTCTCTATCTTAATCTGGGTTTCAGGAACCTCGAGCGACTCGAGTAGTCTTATCATTACTTCCACCATCCCTGGTGGCCCGACAATCATGTAGGTTGGCTTAACGACGTTATCGATAGCTTCCCTAAGTAATTCTTCGGTGATAAGGCCACAACGGCCGATCCATTCTTTTTCCACTTGATCAGGATCGGTCATCGTCGGTACGAATTTGAATTTTGGATTTTGCTTTTCCCATTCGGTGAACTCGGATAGGTAAGATGTGTCGCGCAGGCAGTTATTAGAATAAATGAGCGTCATTTTTGTAGGAGTTTTTTTATCCGTCAGGTATTTCACCATACTCCGGAACGGCGTGATGCCGATACCGCCGGCAAGAAACACCAGTTCGACAGACGGGTCATCCGGAAGCAGAAAACGTCCCGCCGGCCCAATTCCCGACAGTTTAACTCCCATTTCGGCATCCATGAGGCTACGTTTGTATGCAGACATACTCATCCGCATGCCGAATGACAAAACATTTTCTGTTGGAGAAGATGCGAATGACATTGCCCGCCGGTTACCTTTTTTATCCTGGTGGGGCTGGTTTTCATATATCAATGTCATGAACTGCCCAGGCTTGTAGTCGAAGCCGGCCGGCTTTTCAAACACGAATTCCATCGTATTGTGGGCGATCTCACGTTTTTCTTTGAGGATAAGTGGGATTTCGGGCATGGCGGCTACAGTTTAATGATTGTTTTTAAACGGTTATGTGTGTAGCTGTTCGCCTCTTTGAAAGCAGTGACTGCGTTTGCAAATGGGTATGTGTGAGTAATGAGACTTTTTAGGTCTACTTTTTTTCGTGCGACGAGATCTATTGAATCCGGAAAAGAAAATGCGCACGTCCACGAGCCATGAATGTTTAATTCTTTTTTGATGATATTCATCATATTGATGCGTACCGGGGCAGAGAAGACACCGAGGAGATAGACGTTGCCGTCACGACGTGTGATGTCAAACGCCAGCTCCGCAGTCTTTTCGATTCCGACCGCCTCGAAGACCATATCGAATCCATCGGCCGACTTGATTTCTTTCATGCGTGCCCTCAGGTTTTGAAGTCTTGAATTGATTGTGTGGTGTGCCCAACCCATTTTTTTCGCGAAAGCGAGCGTATTTGGTCTGACGTCGATGCCTGTCACGAGAGCTCCGGCGGCTGCGAGTACCTGGTCAAGTAAAAGTCCTATAGGTCCCTGGCCGAGTACCGCTATTCGTTTATCGAGCAGAAAACCAGCCTCGCGCGCTGCATAGAGAGCTATCGAAAGTGGCTCGATAAGAGCCGCCTCATCAAACGTCATCGAGTTTGGAAACGGATATACGAGGTTTGCGGGCACGCGTACGTATTTAGCAAGCGCACCGGAGAGATGGAGGCCGATGATTTTGCTGTGGCCGCAGAGGTTCGGTTTCCCCATTTTGCAGTAGTCGCACTTTCCGCAACTTACGACATGCTCGGCTACAGCGCGATCACCCTTTTGTACATTTGTGACTTTCTTGCCGACCTCCGTTACGATGCCGGAGAATTCGTGGCCGGGAATTGTTCCTCTCGGGATGTCCAAGCCGCCTCTATAAATGTGGAGATCGGTGCCGCAGATGCCGACGCTTTTTACTTTCATCAAAATATCATCAGGACCTATCGCCGGTTTCGGCACGTCCCTGATTTCCATTTTTTCTTTGTCAGCGTAAACAAGAGCCTTCATACCATCATAATACCCCATTTCTCATAAGAAAAAAAGCTGTTTGACAAGAATCCGGGAAAACTTCACAATGGATTCCCAAGACAAAGACAGATACAGATAACGAACTCATACAAAACGTCAGAAGGAGGCAGTTATGCTTCTCAAGGTTGTATTTGGACCTGCCTGTGCTCCATCACTCAGGACGGGCATAGTTCAAAGGATCAGTACTCTCATGTCTCAAGAATGTCCAGCGGTTGATGTACACGTGGACGATTTCGAGGACGGGGAGTTTTTGGCCCAGATCGGCAGCAACGTGCGCGGTACGGACGTCTATGTCGTCCAGCCGACTAACCAGCCGGACAGAAATTTTTCCTGTTTACTGCAAATGTTGCAGGCCGCTGCACTTGGCGCTGCTGCGAAGGTTACCGCAGTACTGCCGTATTGCGGAGGGCTCCGTGGTGACACGAAGGACAAGCCGCGAGTTGCAATACCCGCGAAACTCATGGCCGATATGATTTCGCAAGCAATGATTGCCGCGCCACATCGTCAAGTGGCAATTGTGCATCCTCATTTTCCTCAGATCAATGGGTTTTTCCACGGCGTTCCCGTTGATCGCCTGTATCCAACCAGAGAGATGCTGGGTGTCACCCATAGCATCGTGGACGGAGATATTTCCCGTCTTACTCCGACAGCGGCTGACGCTGGCGGCGCGAAGCTTGCGTCTCTCTATGCAATGTTCCTTGACACGGACGCGCTTGCAGTCGGTGATAAACGCAGGCCGAAAAACGACCGTCCCTACATCCGCGACATCGTTGGCGATATCGATGGCAGGATCGCTATGTTCTTTGAGGACATTGTTGACACCGCGCGTACCATGATGCAGGCGGTGATGAAAGCGAAAGAAAAGGGCGCGATCGCATCATATCTCGCCGTTACACATCCTGTGCTCGCGAGAGGTGCACTTGAGAATCTCCGTATAGCTCAAGAACACGGCCTGAAGCGAGTCTTCACGACCGACTCGATCTGCCGGACTCCGGAGGAGATGCCGGATGATCTCTTCACCGTAATTTCCGTTGGTCCGTTGATTGGCGAAGCCATCTGGAGGAATTACACCGGAGGTTCCATCAGCGACATCGCTGGCGCGTTCCTCGAATCGCACTGATCAACATTATTGATCTACAGGGTTGCTCTAGCATGGGCAACCCTTCTTCTTATTTCAAAAAGTCTTCCGCATCACGCACTCCCTGATCAAACGCCCCGTTGAGCCGCTCTTTGTTGGTATCTAGGATAGAGCGGAGGGGGAGCTGCTTTCCGGGCCTGATGATGCGGATGCGGTTATTCATGAACATGTCTCGCTCGAGCTGCTGAGTGCGCTTTTTGAGCGTACGAAGAAGGTTGGCAATCTTGGGAGGTAAAAAGAATGAAATAATGTTGGTAAAAAGGTCATACCGCTCGCCGACGTAGAACCCTTCGGGCTTGTTGTACACTGCGACCACCTCATCATATCCGTCGGTGAGCGCCTTCATCACCGGCAACGTGTCGGCAAGCTCCCCGTCCGTGTAGGGTTTCTTGTCTATTACGACCTGTTTGTGCAGGAGCGGCACGGCTGCTGTAGCAGTTAATAAGGTGAAGATGTTTTCTTTCGAAGGAGATCGATACGTCGGCGATCCCGTTACGTAGTCAGTGAGCACATAGGTGAGTTTGGCTGGGCTATGCATGACCGTATCCACATCTAACCGAGAAGTGCCGTCAGTAAAAAGTTCGATCAAATACTCCAAGTCCATGATGTTCCTGCCGAAAAGCGGGTTGAGGTAGTCGACGAGCTTGGTGCCGTGCACGAGATTCCGCCAGGTGTTCTCTATCACGTCCGGCTGGTCAGCGACGTAGAATGTTGCGGCAAACGAACCGGCGGATGAAGCGTATACACCATCGAAATAGTTTGGATCCAATTTTCTGCACAACGTCGCAAGCACACCGCCGTCATATGCGCCACGCAGACCTCCAGCACCAACAACGAGTGCGCGTTTTTTATTTTGACTTTTAGTCGTCATACCATTTTTCACTTAAGTCCTCCCACGTCGGGTTAAGCTTATTTATGAGTTCTTCTTTCTTTACTCTTACCCACTTTTTGATTTGTTTTTCCCGGGCGATAGCATCATATATAGAATCGTATTCTTCATACCATACCAGTATCTTGATATTATATTTGCTGGTAAACCCCTTTTTGAGCTTATTTTTATGCTCGTATACTCTGAACGACAAATCTGACGTGACTCCAGTGTAGAGGACGTTCTTTCTCTTGTTGGTCATCATGTAAGAATAGTAGATCCTACTCATGTATAGTTTGTCATCCTGAGCGAAGTCCCGTTTGCGGGACGAAGTCGAAGGATCTCGGTTAAGAACAGTTTACGAGGTTAGTAACCGAGATCCTTCGTTGCGTCTCGCCTTCGGCGGACTCCACTCAGGATGACAGGTATTATTGAAGTTGACTGGCTATTGGAACTTCGCCAAATCGTCGAGCGCCTTTTGGAGTTCTTCGAGTGTTCCATTATTTGTAACTGAGTGATCAGCCATCTTCATGCATTCAAAAATTCTTTGTACGCGGTCACCGCTGTTTTCCTCTTTTTCCAGCCTCACAAATTCCTCGATCGTCGTCGCTTCACCGAGTCGCCCTCGCGCTTGAGCCCGCTTAAAACGAATTTCCGGATCAGCATCTATTGCTACTAGTATCAAATTGCTGTGTTTTTGAAGATATTCGATCTGAGCCACTTGCCGCATGCCAGTGATGATGCCGCGTTCGCTGATTTGTTCCAAAAGCGCGTTGGGCAGGTATTCACTCCCGCGCTCTTTCACGATACGGTTCCCGAAGTCGATTAAACTCTGCCTGTCGTGCAGTATGCCTTGTTCATGGGCGAGTTTCTTAATATGTCCGCTGATTTCATATACTTTACAACCCAACTTTTCCGCAAGGTATATTGCAGCGGTGTCTTTTCCGCTCCCGATGGGGCCGATGATGCCGATGACGGTTTTCATAGGTGTTGTTTTCTTGCCGAGAGGGAGACTCGAACTCCCAATCCCTTGCGGGAATCCCGCCTGCCGTGCCGAACCTTTTTGAAATGCTGGAGGGGAGAGTCGAACTCCCACGGGATTGCTCCCACTAGCTCCTAAGGCTAGCGCGTATGCCATTTCCGCCACTCCAGCGCGCTTATTAGTAATTTCTTTTCTTATAGTTTATTATTTTGCACGTTCGGTGGGCAGGTCTACCAATTGCACCACGGGGGCATATCAGTTTTTGAAAAGACGTGTCTGCCAGTTTCTCCTGGGCTGTCCGGCCCCGCTCAGCGGGGCATCGGTCAGCCCGTCGCGGCTCTCGTAAACTGAAGCAGTTCAGTTTGCTCGTGGCCGCGACCCACCCCGGCCAATTTCTCGACCCGCAATCTGATTTCTAGTATACTGTCTCATATGAAATCACGCACGGGCATCATTCTCATTGTACTAATTCTCGTTGCGGGCGCTATTGGATATTACATCGGTACGCGAAATAAAAGCGCCGATATCCCTGCCGATGAAGCTATAACCAACGAGGGGACGGTCAATACTAACACCATTATTGACCTGTCGCAAGTCAACGCCAACCTGACGGGAGATGAGCTGGTTCAGGCGCAGACCCGGGACGAGAAGCGGGTGAACGACATCCGTTCAATCCAAGCCGCACTTGAAAAATACAAGAATGACAAGGGAGCATATCCGGAAGCACTTACTGGCGTAGTTCCCGATTACCTCGATGGATTGCCGGGTAATCCGTCACCCGGCGGTATCACATACACCTATACCCCTATTGGGTCGGCTCCGTACACCTATTACGATTTGAGCTACGTACTCGAAGTAGGTGTTGATGACATTACGATCGGTGACCATTCGGCGACTCCTGACGGGGTTGCAACGCCTTAGGTTTTTTATGAAAGAAACGCATCAGCATTTTATGAATGCGTTTTTTTTGGTATACTTATGTATAGAAAGATACGCAGTTCTCTCCCAACGACGGCGCAGGCTCATCGCTCGAATGGTTGGTTCGAGGGTTGAAAGCTCAAATAAGACAGTGGCCAATCGAACGCCGTCGCAAATATTCGCCGTCGAATAATATGGTGAATTACCATTCAATACACAGAAGCATCCATGATATCAGATCCAAATACTAAGAAGCCCGCTAAAGATAACATTCTTCGTTTGATCATTCTTCGGTCCTTATTTGTTATCGCGGTCATTATTTTCGTCAGCGGCGCAGTGTATGGCCTAACTCAGTATCAAGAGAAGCCTCTATCATACGAGGATTCCTATAAAATTTCAGATAAAAAAGAGGGAAAGAAAACATTTGTTAGTAAAGAATATGGTTATCAATTTAGCTATCCTGCCAACTGGGAACTCGATAATGCGAGGGACCCCCAACAGTTTTTCTTTTCGGTGTGGCACCAGGAGGATGGTGTGGCGCCGGATCGAGACCAAAAAGGGATGAGATTCGTGGCATATATTTCCCCTGAGCCCGAATACTCTCTGTCTGAAAAAGTAGATCTAGACCTTCGTGAATATGGAGAAGCCGGTCTTGAGTCACGGAAGTCGCTGACAATCGATGGCCATCCCGCCGAACAGCTTTCTATACGAGTATTTGGCCACACATACGCAACTTACATTAAGCTCGAAGACTATTTTGTTGTCTTCACTGCCAATATCATCGCAACTACCGATATGGACCGATACAGGCAGATGTATGAAGAACTTTTGTCAACCGTAGAGTTATAGGGGGAAAAACCGAAAAAGACTTTCCTTGGAAATAAATACCAAAAGACGACCTTAGCTTTGACGGGCCGGTCGTCCCTTGGAGGTTTAGACGTTCAACAACTGCGGGGTGCACTACTCGCGTGTTGATTTAAGAAGCCAAAAGGGTGCGCAAAACGCAAAAACCTCATGACTTTTTCAAAAACCTATTTATATTTAGGCATAGTCCAGAAAATTTGTCAATACACTCTCCGCAGAAATCGTTCTTATTTAATAAGCGGAGGTCATGAAAGGAGGTGAATATACATGAATCTCAATAAGGTTGCCATCATTGGAAACCTGGTGCAAAACCCGGTTGTCCGAGCATTGCCGTCTGGTACGTCAGTTACTTCGTTTACTGTTGCGACGAATTATGCATGGCGTGACTCGGAATCGAAAGAACGTCAAGAAACAACGGAGTTTCATTCCGTTGTTGCATGGGGTCGGCTCGGTACCATTTGCTCAAAATATCTGAAGAAAGGCGACCGTGTGTATCTCGAAGGACGTCTCAATACGCGAAACTGGAAAGATGCGCAGGGAGCCAAGCGCTATCGCACTGAAATTGTTGCGAACCAGCTCATCATGCTGGGCGGAAAATCAAGTGTGAAGGGCGATCGGATAAATGAGGAATCAGCACAAGAGGAAGTATCGCTGTCAAAAATTCCCGCTGAAGCGGAATAAGCTCGCTTCCTTTCTGGTGTTCTTGGTCTGTCGGTCCTGGCAGAGATGCCGTTTCGACGGATCAAGTCGCGAGTAAGGTAACAGCATTAATTGATACAATGTATGGCTCATACAATTTCCATTGGATCGGATGTAGAACTTCTTATCGCGGAAGAATCATTCCGATTGTCCATCGTGGAAGCATCTGGTGATCCGGAGGAGGGGCGCATTTCATTTGGATCGCCTCTCGGACGTGCGCTTATGGGACGGGAGGAAGGCGACGAAGTCGAAGTAATGGCTCCGGGACGTCCTATTAAAACAAAAATTCTCCATGTGTACTAGCTAAAAAATTATTAATAACCATATGAAAATATTTATCTACGCACTCATTGCCGTATGCGCATTCCCTGTAGTGACTTTCCATGAGTCACATGGGGCATCAGCACCGACCATCCTCATTTCTGAAATTAAACTCTCCGGTGGCACCAGCCACACGACGGATGAATTCATTGAGCTGTATAATCCGACAAAGGAGGCAATTGAAATATCAGGGTTTCGGCTCGTTAAAATTACGTCGTCGGGAAATGAGTACGATCTCATTACATCAATCGAGCCCATCACTGTGCAAGGGTTTGGTTTTTTTCTGATCACGCACCCCGATGGGTATGAAGGCAGTGTCATTGCCGATCTCACATATGATACCAGTAATTAAAAGTCTCGAGCGCAAAGCCGCCTCCACGTCTACGAGTGAAAGCATGACAACAACGGATCAATTGCGCGGCAACGGTTACGACAGCGGCAGTAATACCGACGACTTTGTCCTGCGGGGTATTCCCGAACCGCAAAACAGCGCATCACCTCATGAATTATCGTTGACGGTTACTCCTATCGATCCTTGCAAGCCAGTCCCGGTAATACCGAATCCGGTTGACCCGCCAATCACGCCACCTTCACATTCTTTTCCTGCTGACAGCGTCCCTGATGAGCAAACAGCATTCCCTGATGGAATTATACTCAATGAAGTATTTCCGGCCCCAGAAGGCTCGGACGACGAGTTGGAGTTCATAGAAGTAGCTAATACAGGCTCCGACGATGCCGATATTGGCGGTTGGTCGCTCACTGACACGAAAACGACGTTTACGATTCCTGCGGGAACAGCGGTTGAGAGCGAACAGGCGCTCGCGTTTTTCCGTCCCGACACCAAGATCACCTTGAATAATACTGGCGACGTCGTGTACCTGATGAATCCGAACGGGGAGATAGCCAACGGGGTCGAATACGGCAAGGCGGAAAATGACTTATCGTTTTCATTCTTTCCCGATGGCGGTTGGAAATGGACTGTCGCGTCGCCAAACGAAGAAAACGTGCTGCCCGATAATGAAGTCAACCAGGTAGGGGAACCCGGTGAACCAAGCGGTAATACGGCAGTGACAATTGCGCAGGCCCGGACAGCAGAAAAAGGCACCGAAGTGCTGTTGAACGGTATCGTCATTGCAGGATCCGACATCTTGGGTAGTAAAACGTTTTATCTCCAAGACGATACGGCCGGCATCAAGGTTGTCGCTACCAAAGAGGCACTGCCTCAGCTCGAGGCGGGTGACGTCATTTCACTCTCTGGCACGGTGTCTACCGAGCTTGGTCAGCCGAAAATTAATGTTGCCGATGTGGGCACGATTGTCGTCACATCAACACAAGAGGTTCTGCCGCATGAGATAGCAATTCCCGATATTGCGGACTACCCAAACCAGCTTGTCGTGGTCCATGGAAAGGTCGAATCGATCGAAAGGAGCACCATTGTCATTGCCGATGAACAGGGCGCAAGCGTTGAAGCGTATATAAAGCGCACCACCGGCATTTCGAAGCCGTCGTGGCAGGCGGGTGACACCGTATCGGTGGCCGGTATCGTTGACATCACGGATTCCGGTGCGCGGATTCTCCCGAGGTTCCCAGAAGACCTCACTCTCGCTGCGGTGCTTGGTGAGTCGACGGATGAGCAGCAATCCATCTCATTCGCAACCACGGCAGATGACCGCCGCATCAGGTGGTATCTGCTTGGCGGAGTTGGGTTGGCTGCCGCAGCAGCACTGGTCGTGTGGGAGCGGTACCGCCATAGACAGCCGATCGTTGAGAGTCAACCTGAGGCGTCGCACTTGATTCGGTAATCAATCCTGCAAATCGCTGTACAATGTAGAGTAGAGGAAACGTTCCGTGATCTCTAAGATAACAATATCGGGCTTTTCAATTTCGACGATTCTTTCGTCGATGAGGGGTATCCATACGTATACTGACCGGCTGAAGTGTTCAGACAGGAATGGGACTAAAAGGTTCGCGAATGAATCCCGAAAAATGAGCGCACGCGGCATGTCGGAATACGGTGTTTTTTTTGCGACGAGCGGCATGTCTTTTTTCTGGTTAGGATTTATAAACGCTACTTCGGCATCTGTTGCAGACCGTGGTTTTTTTGGATCAAGGTAGACAAGCTCATCCTTCATTTTTTCCTGGAGTGATAAGAGAATTACTAAATCACTGCCGCCGGTAACCTTTTGAGAAATTTTATAAGTTGAAAGGTCTGCATCGGTAAGTTCCGGATGGTCTTTTCGCATTTCGTCAATTAGCATGTCATTGCTCGAGACGTGGCGCAATTTGTTCCAGTAGTGTAGTGCCTTTTGATGAGCGGATCGAGTCAGGGAGCAGTTCCGGATAAATCGTTGTTTTGTTCGGCGCCACAAGAATGTAGAAGTCAGTGTCACGGTTAGCAAGCCATTCTTGTTTCTTATCAATATTATCGACGATTTGGTTCATTGCTTCGTCATTGATTTGGTATTTTCCTTGGAAATCGTTGAGGATATCATCACCAAGGAAAAAGAGCCAATCGTTTTTACCGACAGCTACCTTGCTATTTGGTGACCTTTTGAATAATTCTACACTTACAACACTTCCCATCCGGACGAGCATATCGCGAAAGCCGAAATGATCGTTGAAGTACTCCTCGAAACCGCGTCTGAATGGCGCTCGCAATACGCTGCTAGCACTGAACTTCGGGAATAGTGCCAGCTCGCGCTTTTCAACCGTTGTCGTATCGGACCCATAGCCGGCGATCAGAGAGATTCCTGGCGAAGAAATAGTTATGAGAAATACAAGAATCAGCAATCGCTCGGACCAACGGGTTACGTTTTGAAAACGATTCTCCATGGCAGTCTAAAACCTGAAATAGATAAAAGGGTTATATGTATCATGCGCCATCAGCATGAGCGACGCTCCGAGGAGTGCGATGACCATGAAAATAGTTACTACGTGCGTGCTTATGTGTATAGCAAGGGCGCGTCCATTCGACGCAGTCGTTACATAGTGTCCGATGACGCGCTTGCACCATTTCAGAATTGGTGCGGATCCTATGATACCAATGACGACTACGACCAGGAAATACGGGTCTACATATTGGCTTATATCGCCGACAACCCCGGAACCCATACCTACCATTGACTGCAGGTATGCGATGGCATTCTCCAGAGAATTAGCGCGGAAAAATACCCATCCGATAAGTACGATGAGAAGGACATACAAATGCTGGATAGGCCGCCAAGCCCTGTCGAGCCATCGGCCGACTACTGTTCGTTCGAGCATCATGAAGACGCCGTGGAACAGTCCCCATACGACGAAGTTCCAGCTCGCGCCGTGCCAGAGACCGGTGATGGAAAATACTACCAAGAGGTTTACAAACGTACGCGTGCCAGATTTTCTATTTCCTCCAAGGGGGATATAAAGATAGTCACGAAACCATGTAGACATAGAAATATGCCACCTGCGCCAAAATTCCCTGATGGAGCGAGAGATGTATGGGTAATTGAAGTTTTCCAGAAATTCGAACCCAAGCATTCGTCCCATACCTATCGCCATATCCGAATAGCCCGAAAAATCGAAATAGATCTGAAGTGCATAGCTGATGACGCCGATCCAAGCAAGCAGTGCGGAAAGATCAGAGACGGGGAAGGTAAATAGCTTGTCTGCAGGCACGGCCACGATATTGGCAATAAGCATTTTCTTTCCCAATCCGACGGCGAAGCGTTGAACACCCGAAGCGAACTTTTCACGCGTGACGATCCGATGCGCGATCTCACGTGCGACGTCGGCGTACCTGATAATCGGCCCGGCCACAAGCTGAGGAAACATGGTGACGAATGCGACGAAATTGAAGTAATGCCTGGTCGCAGTCGCATGGCCGCGATACACGTCGATCGTATAACTCATTGATTGGAATGTATAGAAGCTGATGCCGAGTGGTAACGTAATGGCTGTAATATTAGTCAGCATCGCATTTTCTAAACCCAACGTACCCATGAACGCGTTGAAGTTGTCTATTCCGAAGTTGAAGTACTTAAAGAACCCTAAGAACGCTATGTTTGCAAGCAGGGAAACCGCAAGAGTAATTTTTTGTTTGCGGGTGCGGGGGCCATTTGGATCAAGCTGTTTGATCGGATCTCGCCAATTTTTCCAGCCACCTGCGATCGTGATGCCCGCGAGGAAGTCGACGAACGAGGAGGTCAGCATGATAGCGACCAATTTCCCTTCGCCCCACGTATAGAAAAACACGCTTGCCAGCATGAGAAAAAAGTTCCTGAACCGCTTGGGTAACAGGAAGTACACCAGCAGGAACAGCGGCAGGAAGGCGAGGAGAAAAATTGGAGAACTAAAAAGCATGGGGCGCGGTTACGTTTCCACTATTGTAGCGGAAGCAAGCGGTTCAATCCATAGCGAGGGAGTCTATCGAGCAAGGAAAAAGGCGGATCGTGAGGTCCGCCTGTCGAGCCGTTAGAGATGAACAATGCTACCGCCAGATGGCCTGGGAAGCTGGAAGCGGGTAGTAGTACTCGAAACTCTGTTCGGAAGATTCTGGCCGCTTCGCATGATTTGTGCCCCATGTTCTTTGCCACCACGACCGTCTCGCATCGTACCGCCAGTATTCGTACCAGTCCTTGAGTGTCACACTGCGGTCGTACACTATTTGAAGCTGTTCAGTGAGGTCCCGTTCGGATTGAGCGAGTTGGCTGACTCTCGTGAGCATTGTGTCACGCTCGCGCTCGACGAATGTCAGCATTGCTCTGATGTCATCACGCTGTCGAGTAAGTTCGTTGAGCGACTGCTCGTACTTTGCCTGGGCAGTCTTCAGCTCGGCGCGGAGCGCAGTGTTCCGCTCGGAGATCGAATCGATGGTGTTCATCACGCTGTCGAGCACGGTTTGGCACGACGCGTTTGAATCAGCAAGTGCGTCGTTGTTATCACGAGCACTTTGCAGCTCCGTCTGGAGTTGAGTGACGGTGTTTTGTGTTACCTGGAGTTCGGTTGCCAGGCGTTTCTCTTTCGCGTTGCACCCAGCAAAGACCAAAAGCACCAGCGCTACAATGCCAATGTTGAATGTGCGGTTCATGAGTCTTTTCCTCCCTTTCCGCTTTTTGTGTTTTTTCAGTTCCAGTGAGAAGAGTACTGTACTTTAGTATTGCCGAAGTTTTATGTCAATGTGATCGCGTTTTTGTAACAGAAAGATCGCCAGCGTGTTTGCGCTGGCTGGTATTGGTGCAGCATGCCTTATTAAGAAATGTTGCTAGGAAAGAAGTGTCTCCACAATCTCTTTTTCATCACCCGACACCCCATGCTTCGCACCCTCGATCCACACAAAGCTTTTTTCTCCTTTGAGTTTCTCGTAAAATTTTTGAGCCACTGCCGCGGGCAACACCCCATCATTCGTACTTACTACGAGCTCTATCGGAGTCGTAATCTCACCGGCGAATTCAATCGGGTTGTGCTTGGCTTGTAGTGTTTCTATCTCATGCGCGTACACATCGGGTTTTTGCAGTGTTAACACTGTTCCAGCCTCATCCCACAATCTGCCCATGATGGGATTGTCTGACGACAAAAAGCTTGCGTCCACGAGAGGATTGAGCAATACGACGCGGTCAAAGAGATCGGGGTTATGACGGACCGCTATGGACACGTAGAGCCCGCCAGCTGAGAATCCGAGCGCCGTCAGCGGCACGTCCGGAAACTTTTTTCTCAACTCTTTTGCTGCCTCTTCCACGTCTTCGATAGATCCGAGGAAGCTAAACACGCCTTCGCACGCCTCATCACCGCGGTAGTTAAGCTCCACTATTCCGACGCCACGGTCGTTTAAAATGCGAGCGAGCGGTGGCAGCCGATTCGTACCCGGGAACCCGTGGCAGAAAAGCACGACGCCTTGCGGAGTGTTGGCGGGAAGATGGATGAAACTCGTGACTTTTTGGTTGTTTACCGATACTGAAAAGTGTTGGAGTGCCATTGTCAGCTAGCTATGTGCGTATGTCTCGAAGTTCGCTTTGCCGCAAGAAAACGTATAATTATCCAAAAGAGGGCAATCAGGGATGAATATGCAAGTGCGTTTATGGCAAACGCTTCCCAGAGGAAAGCTCTTGGAACCGTTGGGATGCATTCTACAAAGACATTTCCACTTAAAGCAGCTGCCGGGGTAAAATTGTTTTGCTCTACCGTATATTGCGCAACAAAAGGAAATCCATGCGCAGTTTGCCAGCAAAACTCATTCGTATTTTCTTCATATCGACTCACTTCGAGGCTGGCGTAAGAAAGCATGGTTCCTAAGAGTACCAGCAACAAGCATGCAAGCAGCATCTTCGAAGTTTTTGACAGGGTATTTTCCATCCATATTTTCTTTGCGAACCCGAGTGTGAGCGTTGAAACGACAAATGCAAACGCCGGCACAAACGCATTGAGTAGCGGATGGGGAAGGTCAGAGATCATAAAGAATACTACAATCACGAAGTACGTGAGCATGAAAATGCTCACGCGCCGCGACCAGCTAGTTTCCCACACTTTGTCTTTTTCTACACGGGTGTTACGAGCTTTGATGTCGTCGATGTCTTTCTGGAGAGATTCGAGAGTGGGCATGGGAAGAAACTAGAAAGAAATAATGTTGAAGTGGGAGTTTCTACCCCCTGCCGAGTTCCCGCTTTGCCCTTTCCATGATGTCGGACCACTCATCGAAAGAAACCAGTTCACTCGTATTAAGCTCGCGTGTACGTGACCCCTCGTGAAAGTCTTTGGAAGTTTCGGGCAAAGTAAGTTTGACACTCGTTCCGCGGTAGACAGATTCAACTCTTCCGGAGATCGGATGATCGGTTCCAAGGGTATCTATCACGTACACTTCATCTCCCGGTTTAAACTGCCAGCGTTCCTGGGATTGCAGCATTTCTTTTGCTCTTGTTATGAGTCGCGCTGTATTCTCGGGGCTCTGAACGTCCCGATTTGTTGTAGTTGGTATCTCGGGTGTGGGAGTTCCTGATTCCATCATGTAGTTATAGATGATTTATTGTGGACGCCACTATCGTACTCGCGTATGTAGGTGGTGTAAAGGGGCGGTGGCCATCGGGTATGCTACTTTTTCCTGGCCATTACAAACTTCGTCCTCATGGGGATGCGCATCGGGTTAGGGTAGCTTCGCAGCTTGTCCGTTAGTTCAGCGAGCGCTACTTCTTTCCGTTTTTTCGATAACGCGATGTACCAGGAATAGGATGTCTGCATGTCGATGTACTGCTGGCGGGTGATTTTGACTGTGAAGCGATACTGCCTCGATACGCCGTTTGTGAAGCGGCGATCACGAAACAGCTGCTGAATAATCTCGTCGGCTTTTCCGCCTTTTGCCCGTGAGTATTTGTTGTGGATTTTTAGAGCCATCTTTCCCACGCCACGATCGTACCAATGGGCATTCCAGAAGAGTGCGAGGGTGCCACCCTTTTTCAGTAGCCGTGATGTTTTAGAAAATCTCGCTCCTGGATCGATCCAGTGAAATGTTTGTGCTGAATACATGAGCCCATAGCGATTACTCGGCAGTCTTGCTTTTTCGAATTGACCAATGACATACGAAATATTCCGGTATTTTTTCAGCTTCTTTTTTGCCAGACGAATAAGCGTGTAACTAATATCGTTGGCGGTGATTGGATTTCCCAATCGAGCGAATGGAATGGTAGCTAAGCCTGTACCGATACCTATTTCTAGGATCGGGTCCTTCTTTGCGAGCTTGGCGTAGCGGATAATGTCTCGAAACAGCT
This sequence comes from Parcubacteria group bacterium GW2011_GWA2_48_9, assembly GCA_001003705.1. GTDB lineage: Bacteria > Patescibacteriota > Patescibacteriia > UBA10025 > UBA10025 > UBA10025. The sequence continues at coordinate 17,008 of LCPQ01000010.1, forward strand.
TTTTCGGATAGCCAATGCGCGACTTATCGTAGTGCTGGGGGATTTTACCGAAGGTTTCCTTGAGTTTCATTATTTATTTAGGTTGTCATCCCAAACCTATCTGACGCCAGGTAGGCTTGTTTCGGGATCTCATTACCATCTTATTAGATTAATGGAGATGCTGAAACAAGTTCAGCATGACAGATAGGGTGGTGTACTTGTCGTGGGGGGGGTGAACTGGCAGCGGAGTCGAATTAATAAACCAGCATTACTACGGTAATGAGAACTATAAATACTGCCAATGCAAGTCCACCAACAATGAGAAGATGTTTAGTGGAAACGTTAAACGATTGGGGGTTTCCGGATCTGTTGATTACCATCGAGAGCAACCACATCAGGTTAAAGGCAAACCCTGCGGCTCCTCCGACGAGCAATGCCGTTGCTATATCACCGTCCCGTCCAGCTCCAAACGCAAAGATTGTGACGGACATGACAAAAATAAAAACCGGTGTAGCGTAGAAATACCATTTGGGGACTTTTTTACCATTTGGTGGGGCAGTACCAAGGTTTTCTGTAGTCATAATATAATGGTACACTAAGTTTAGTTTATGCCCAAACCCAAAACCTTTCTCATCATCGACCCCGTCATCCCGTCATTCGACGGGACAGGTCCAACGGGCAGGCGCCAACGCGAGGATTTCAAAATGACTATGTCCTTATGGCACAGAAAGTAAAAATTTTTCTGATTATAGACGCTAACGCGATTCTTCACCGTTCGTTCCATGCGTTGCCGCCCTTGACGAGCAAGGATGGCATTGTGGTCAACGCCGTATATGGATTCGCGACGACATTACTGAAAGCCATGAAGGAATTCCGTCCCGGATATATTGCCGTCGCGTTTGATAAGAAGGGACCGACGTTCAGGCACAAGGAATATGCTGAATACAAGGCGACGAGGGTTAAAGCGCCACAGGAATTTTACGACCAGATCCCTATAGCGCATGATTTGCTGGATTCTTTTAATATACCCATTTTTGAACTGGACGGATATGAGGCTGATGACGTCATTGGCACGCTCGCTAAAAAAACCGAGGACAAGGCCAACGTCATTATCGCCACGGGCGACATGGATGCGTTGCAACTGGTGGACGATAACATTAGAGTGTTTACCCTGCGAAAGGGAGTAAATGACACGGTTATCTATGATGCACAGGCAGTTAAAGAACGGTACGGGTTTACCCCAGCGCAAGTAATAGACTACAAGGCGCTTGCGGGGGATTCATCAGACAACATCCCGGGAGTGAAAGGGGTGGGCGAAAAAACCGCCACGGAGTTATTGAAAGATTTTGGCGATGTTGAAACGCTATATAAGGAATTAGAAAAAGATTCGCCAAAAGCGAGAAAGATTAAAGAATCAGTACGGACGAAGCTGATCAACGACAAAAAGAACGCTTTCATGAGCAAAAAGCTAGCGACCATCGTGTGTGACGCCCCGGTGAAGTTCGAACTGGAAAACACCGCGAAAAAGCCGTTCGATGAGCGAAAGGTAGTCACCTTATTCCAAAAATTAGGATTCAAAAGCTTGCTTGAACGGCTGCCGAAAGCGCAGATGGCCATGTTTGAAGTTCCAGAAAAGAAGAAATCAGAAGACCAAAGTCCAGAAGCGGAACAAGAGGTGGTGTATGAGAGAATTACCGCCCATAAGAAGGTAGAGGAGTTTGAAATACCGAAGGGAACTGATGCAAAATATGAATTAGTTGATACACCGGGGAAGTTTCAAGCATTTTTAGCCAAGGCATCAAAACAGACGGAGATGGCCGTCGATACTGAAACGACTAGTTTGGAACCCCACAGTGCAAAGCTACTGGGAGTAAGTTTCTCGTGGAAAGACGGAGAAGGATATTTCATCGGTATGCCGATTGTTAGTGACAAGAAGATTTTTGCCGAACTACAAAAGCTTCTCGAGAACCACGCGATAAAGAAAATCGGCCATAATATTAAATATGACTATTCGGTGCTGAAACTTGCCGGTATCGAACTGGCGCCGATTTTCTTCGATACCATGGTTGCTTCATACCTCACAAATGCCGGTACCAGACAGCACAGTTTGGATTCAATCGTGTTCGCCGAATTCGGCTACCGCATGGTACCGATCGAGGCGCTTATCGGCGTCGGCAAGAAAAAGATCAGCATGGAACAGGTGCCGCAGGACAAATTATCATGGTACACGTGTGAGGATGCTGATTTTACCTGGCGGATGTACGGGACGCTCAAAAAACGTTTAGAAAAAGAAAATCTTACCGGCTTGTTCATGTCGATGGAGTTGCCGTTGATTAATGTGCTCGCGGAGATGGAGATGGCCGGCATCGAGGTAGACACCGGCTTCTTGGCGATTTTACAAAAATCTACCCAAAAAAAATTGGACAAGCTTACGAAGAGTATTTATGAGCACGCCGGCAAAGAGTTTAATATTAACTCGCCCCTACAGCTCAAAGAAATCCTTTTTGATGAGCTGCAGATTTCGTCAGACCGTATTAAGCGGACAAAGACGGGATTATCAACTGCCGCTTCCGAATTGGAAAAGATGAAAGGTGAACACCCTATTATTGATGACATTGTAGAATACCGAGAGCTCGCCAAACTCCAATCAACATATATCGAAGCCCTGCCGAAACTGGTCAATGAGAAAACGGGGAGGGTGCACACGAGTTTCAACCAAGCAGTAGCAGCTACCGGCCGGCTTTCCTCATCCGATCCAAACCTTCAGAATATTCCAATCCGCTCCGAGCTCGGCAATGAGATTCGGAAAGCGTTTGGGGCGGGTCGAGGCAGACGAATCGTATCAGCTGACTATTCCCAGATAGAACTCCGTGTCGTTGCGAGTCTCGCAAATGATGAAAAGATGATCGAGTCGTTCAAAAAAGGCGAAGACATTCACAAACGTACTGCCGCCGACGTGTATGAAGTGCCGATTGAAGAAGTGACCAAGGAGCAACGCTATGCGGCGAAAGAAGTAAACTTCGGTGTGTTATACGGCATGGGCGTGATGGGCTTGGCTTCGCGAAAAGGCATCACACGTGAACATGCGCGTGAGTTCATTGATAAATATTTTTCCGTCCACCACTGGATTAGGGATTACATCGATTCCACAAAGGCGCTGGCCCACAATCTCGGCTATGTCGAGACGCTATTAGGGCGACGGAGATATATCCCGGACATCAATTCGGGCATTCAGCAAGTACGTGCGGCTGCGGAACGAATGGCAGTGAACATGCCGGTGCAAGGTACGGCAGCCGATCTCATGAAGCTTGCTATGATTACCGTACAAAAAGGACTCCCGAAGGTGAGCCCGGAGAGCAAGCTACTATTGCAAGTGCATGATGAGTTGGTTCTCGAGGTACCGCAGGATGACGTTTCCAAGGTTGCGAAATTCATCACTGAGACGATGAACAGCGTGTACAAGCTAAAAGTCCCTGTCGAGACGGAAGTGAGTGTCGGGAAGAATTGGGGGGAGCTGGAGGAGTATTCGTAAGAAAATAGGCCCACCTGAGGTGAGCCCTTATCAAGCTTGAGAAGGTGCATTACGGACGAATACTGTATTCAATGATGTGCTGACCCTTATCGACAATGACGCATCTTGAGTCGATCAGCTTTTTGATGACGCCACGGTACGTGGGCATGGTTGCCAGGAAGCACTCTGTGAGCGTGTCCAACGTTGGCCCAGCCTCGCCCGAGATCCGGCGGTACATCCAGATGAAAACTCCCATCTGCAGTTGATCCGAATCCGGAAACCCAGCGATGATACTTCGGCATTCCTCGAGAAGTTCTTCGATCCGCGCGCGCCGCTGTTTTTCAGCGACAATCGATTCCTTCTTGATCCGGAGTTTGAGGTGCCGCAGAATGATCCGAAGGTGCGTCGGGGTCTCGTCGATTTCTCTCCTGAGTCCCTCCGAGATCGTGAGGCTGATGCCGCTGATGCGAGAGATGGTCTTTCTGCTCCGGGCCTCGCACATTTCTGAAACGAGGTGGATGATGACTTCAGGTTTGTCGGGTTCGAGAATCTCCCCTATGTCTTGTGGCGTGGCCTGTCTGCCGGAGACGGTTTCAAAGGCCCATACGGCGAGCGGAATACGAATTCTGTTCATGCGGATTCCGACTGTTTCGAGAATCCACCTGATTTTGTCGTGGACTGATACGATCTTTGGAAACTCGTCGTTCTGCCACGGGCGAGTGTGGAGAAGATGCGTGATGTGTCGTGCGACCATTCTCATTGTTTCGGGCATGGTATTCCCCCTTGCCGGTTGTCAAAAAAAGATGAACGTTTGTTTGCTTTTTCAATGGGCAATCGTACATGCTATGATACGGATTGTCAACCCCGTTACAAAATGTACATAAAGTCTTACTAGGATTTAAAGGTTTATTGAGCTTTAGCCCGGATTTGACACTCAAGCCTTCAGTACATTTTCTAACGGGGGCAACCTCATTTCACACCTATGCTCATGTTTCTCTACGGGCCGGATACGTACAGTTCCCGGCAGCGTCTCCATCAGTTGAAACAAGGTTTCAAGAAGAAATACGATCCGTCGGGATCGAATGTTTCAGTATTGGACGGCGAAAAGCTTACGTTGGAAGTATTCCGGCGCGCAGCCGGGACGGCAGGATTCTTAGCATCCAAGCGCCTCGTGGTAGTCGAAAGCGTCATCGAAAAAAACAGCAAGAAAGAGATTCAGAAGGAGTTAGTGGAATACCTCAGCAGTCCGGACTGGACCGATGAGAATGTAGTCATCTTTTGGGAAGGTGATATCAACAGTTCTAACAGGCGCCCGAAGAAAACGGCAAAAAAGAAAGGTGCATCATCTAGGTCTACCCGTCCGTTGTTAGAAAAACTGTTGGCTGAACGGCACATCGAAGAATTCCCAACACTCCGTCCGGCCGAGCTGGTCAAGTGGATACAAGACCACGTTCGGGGATGCAAGGGTTCAATTGACTCGTACGCTATCGACGAATTAATGACTCGGGTAGGCACGAACCTCTGGCAGATGACGCAGGAGATCGATAAGCTTACCGCCTTTCGGCAGAACGAAATGATTTCCGCCGATGATGTGCGCTTACTGGTTCGCAGCTCATATGATGAGAATATTTTTCACCTGACTGACGCTATCGGGTCAAAAGATTTACGAAAGACACTTGAGCTGATCGGCGACCAGCTCTCATCAGGAGCGCATGAACTGTATATCCTCACCATGCTGACCAGGCAGTTTCGGCTGCTGCTCCAGGCGCGAGATTTGATAGAAACCGAGCCGCACCCGGCGACTGTCGCTTCACGCCTCGGACTCCCGCCATTTATTGCCCAGCAGTTAGTTTCCCAAGCACAAAAATTCACCCTATCGGAATTAATAGGAATTCACCAGCAGTTGGCGGAACTGGACATGAAATTCAAAACGTCGGAGGGCGACCCGCGTCTCCTCTTTGACCTGTTTGCAGTTTCGGTTTGTAAGACTCCTACGAATGCTTCGAAGGACTCAGTATCTATCGAAGCTTCGCGAGCTGACGCATCAGCCGTGAGGTAGTGCGGGAAGCGGTATTTTTCTTGATCACGCCCTTGCGCGCTGCTTTTGCCAATGCTTTTGCGGCCTGCGTAACTGCAGGTGCGGCCTCCGCTTTCTTTTTTGCAACCAAAAGTTTTCTGGCATTTTTCACCAATTTCTTGACGTTTTTCTCTACCGCATCGTTGATGATGGTGCGCTTTTTCGTCTGTCGAAGGTGTTTGAATGACGCTTGTTTGATAGGCATAGTGGAAATAGTGTAGCAGGATTTGGGCGGAATGCAAGAGGAAGAATTAACGAGTTGAGCGGGTTATGCGAGTTGGCGAATTGGTTGGTTGGACGCGCAAGAGCGCGTTATGTAGGAGTGGTTGAATTATAGGGGCAGATCCAGGAGGGGGTACTTTTTCCAATTGGGGTCGTGGAAGTGCCACCATTCGGTGGGGAAAGGTACGAACCCGGCGCGCTTCATGGCTTGTTCAAGTATCAGCACGTTTTTTTTCTGGGTCTGAGTATGTTTGTGAAAATCACGGTGTGAGCGTTTAGAAAACGTGTCAAAAGGAGTCGGCATGGATAGATCCTTCCCGTTGAGGTCGACAAGAGTGCAATCTATTGCGGCCCCACGATTGTGCATCGAGCCTTTTTGAGGATTTGCCACGTATTGCGGGTCGGGTTTTCTGCTCCATAAAATCTTTTGGACATTCAGTGGTCGGTAACAATCCCACAGTTTGATACGGAACCCATGACGTTTCAACGATGTGTTCGCCTGTATCAGGCGAACTGCTACTTCGTGCCGTAAAAACGCTCGTGGAGAGTGATACATTTTTTTTCTTACAAAATTTGCCCGCGTTGCGTATTTGATGTCGAGCACGAGGGAAGGATCGAGCGTGTGCACGTCGACCAGGCCCGCAGCGCGCATGAAGGAGCTTTTGTATGTATCTGGGCGGTATGCTTTCATGCGAACGATTTCTGGGAAAAAACCTAGACTTGCCAGTTCATTACGCAGATTTCCTGTGAACGCTCGCTGGTCGTACCCGAGGCAAATAATGTCAGGCTGAGCTTTTTTAACTGCCAGGAGTTTATTGCTTTTCCCGCCCAGGACGACTGCGTCCGCGATGCCGAGGTTTGTGAGCGCTTGAGTGCGCTGGTGCTCCATTTGGTGCGGGGCGAAACCTTTGACCTTTTTTACGGTAGCATCGCGTGCCACAATAACGGTGAGGTGATCACCGAGTTTTTTTGCCTGTTGGAGAAACCAGATATGACCCGGATGGAGAAGGTCGAAGGTGCCTGCGGCTAAGACTTTTTTCATAGATAGTAAGAAGGCTCGGAAGGGCTTAAGAAGGAAAGAGGACGAAGAGGTCGAGAGGGCCCAAAGCCAAATATAAGTATAACAAATTCTTGGCCATCATCGGGGTTGACCAGCCTACGAAGCTGGTGATAAGATGGGGGCTCTTCAAAATAACAGAAATAACTAAACTGTTCATATACAACGGGAAGGAGCACTGAATGTGCGGAATTTTGTATCTTCACGATCCTCATCAGTTGCTATCAGGGCGTGAAATGGCTGACATGACCTTCCTTGGTCTTTCAGCAATGCAGTACCGCGGCCAACACGGTGGCGGACTGGCGTACTCTGATGGCGATCGGGTTCGAGTCGGCAAGTGGTTTGGGCTTGTCGCGACTCAATATGACAGCGTGGGAGCAGATGATCGGGAAGACCCCCGACCTTACACCGATCAACTGGGCAAAATGGAGAAACGAAAACCATTCAGGGTCATGGGACATCTCCGCTATGCCACTGCCGGACCTGCAGGTGACCTCATTCATTTCCAGCCACATTTCATCGAACCTCTCGGCGGTCGTGTTGCCTACCTCGCAAATGGTGATATACCACTTCTGACAGGTGAGAAAGAGCGTCTGAAGCGTCTGGGAGTGCGATTCGAATCTGAGAATGACGGAGAGCTTACCCTTCGGAAGATCTGCTTTCTAAAGGAAAGTCGGAACTTGAGTTGGGTCGAGGCGATCCATGCATTCATGCTCGAGACGAAGGGTGCATACTCGGGTATTCTCATGACGAGGGACACCACGTACTTTATCAGGGATGAATTCGGTTTTCGTCCATTCCTGGTTGGGAAGATCGACGGTGAGATTATCGTAGCTGCATCAGAGTCCTCGGCTCTGAACATTCTGGGGGCCACCTTCGATTTCGAAGTTGAGCGAGGGTCTGTCGTGGAGATCGGCCATGGAACGAGGTCCCGCACAAGAGCTCCTACGCTCATGAATTTGGACGCCAACTTGCTCGTGAGCACCCGGTGGAGGCAGATTGCATCTCATCAATACCGCAGTCAGGCAACTCCGCAGCAAAAGGGTTCAGTGCCCAGTCAGGGATTCCGAACGTGGAGATTCTAGTTCGCAACTGGAGTGTTCCACGGACATTTATCCTGTCGCTCGCGGATCGTTTGATGGCGATCAGGCTGAAATACGGTGTACTCCTTGACGCCGTACGAAGCTACCCTCGTATTGTTCTCGTGGATGACTCCATCGTTCGTGCGAACACCACGAGGGGAACAGTGAAACTCGTCCGTGATGCCGGCGCGAAAGAAGTGCATGTGCGCGTAAGTTTTCCGCCGATCATACACCCATGCTTCATGGGGATTGCCATGCCGACTCGGGAAGAGCTCGCAGCAGCTTCCAGGTCAGTCAGCGAGCTTCGGGAGTTTATTGGTGCCGACTCCCTGGAGTTTCTTTCTCCAGAAGGTGTCGCCACAGCGATGAAATCCCGTGGCGATGACATCAAGCATTTCTGCACTGCCTGTTACTCTGGGAACTACCCAGTTCCCGTCTGATCTTTACATCCGGCCTCTCTCATTTGGGGGAGGCCATTTTCTTATTTGACGGGCATGCATCATTCTTAGTACAGTAACTCACCAACCCCATTAGTAAATGTACATAACGCACTCAAGGATGTTAAAGGTTGAATAGAACTAGAGCCTTGGAATCACCAAATAAGTCTCTAGTACATTTTCTGACGGGGTTAATATCAAACACAGAAGTTCAAACCGTTCTCCACAATTACACAGGGAGGTCAGACATGCCACGGAAGAGCAAAACGAAAGTGAATCCTGCATTCGCGGGCACTCTACGGGCGCTTTTTGCGATGCCGGATGGGTTCGACGTCGCTGCGTTCTTCGAGAAGTACGCTTGCCCAGCACTTGTTGATCTGGGAGTTGCGATTGGCCGCGCCGGAGAGATCAGTGCTAAGACCATTTTTGAGTTCGCACCTTCATTTCCGGTGGGGAGCGATGAGGAAGGTGCCACGCTTGCATTTCTACTCTATGCATACTTGCAGGAGCGCAGAGAATCCTGGGGCGTAGACTTTGCTGACGCGAGCGACACATCATCAGGTTCGAGCGCTCCTGACACCAATGCAGCCAGAACGACCAGGAGACGCAAAGGTCGTCTAAGTGCCGGTGAGTCCATCAAGGATCAAATCGTCAACGCGTGTGGCGGACCGAGGAAGGCAAAAGGCCAGCTCAAGAAGCTGCTACGTCAATGCGGAAGCATCACTCTCCTGGTGGGGCACTTCCGCGATGATACGAAGCATCCCATCGATGTATCCTATGCCAACCTGCAGTACATTTTGAAGCACATGGGACTCAGCCCCGGACGCCGCAAGGGCTAAGGAGTGACCCATGCCCGCAATTCTGCGTATCAGAAGCCCCGATGAGCCGATGGCGATGCCGACAGGCGTCGATATTCAACACATGATCCGTATCGAGGATCAGACTCATAGAAAGATCGGTGACGCAATCGCCGGTTGCCACCAACGCGAGCAAGTGCCAGTAGTCCACCTTGCGCGCGTGTGGGGTATCGGTCCGGAACGGTTGCGGAAATGGATGTCGTGGTGTCGCCTTACCGAGGTTGTTGAGGCACAAACGCCTTCGGCTCCATTTCCACCGAAAGGGACTAAGAAGACACCCGTGATCGGCAGGGCAGTCCGGAAAAAAGCTCAGAACGACACAACCGAGGATGGTACGGGTGTTTCTACGTCCGAATCGTCTACTCGCCCGGTGTCGCGTCCGAAGCCGGCACCGAAACAAGATACAGACGCTTCGATTCCGTCTGCTTCAGCTCGTACGACTCTCACGTCGGGTGCCACGGGAAGGATTGCCAGTGCGATCGCGAACTTGTGGATTAAACACCGCGATTGGACGATCGTCGCCTCGGGTCTCAGTGCGACCCCGGATGCATTAAGCGCCTGGATGGATGAGCACCGATCGGCAATATCGCCCGGTACGATTCCACAGGATGCTCTGAAGCGCTTGATCGTACACGATTATTCGATGCCCGCTGGCGGCAAAGGTTCTTCCTATGAACACCCACTTCTGACACCTGATCTTCGCCCGCAGAAAGTGAAGCTCAGTGCCGAAGCGGAACGAGCTATCGCACAAGCCTGTGAGAAGGCAGGGCTCCCGGAAAACAGACTTCTCGTCAGTCTCTACGATGAGAATCGTCTCAACACGATTGCTACCGGACTGAATCTGACCGTTCCGGCTTACATAGCCCTTGTCAAACACTACAACGACGACGCGCTGCCCGTACTTGAACCGACAGCGCAGGAGGATGATGATTGGTAATACCCCGTGTCCATTTGCTAGACGCGGGGTTTTTCATGTGGTAGAAAGAGGGTACCAAACATCAACACAGTACTCTCCAATCAACTCGACATACCGTTTCTGGCATGATCTTCAATCCCGAGGAAGGAGGTGATGGGTGTGACAGCTCAAGTACTACTGCACGGAATGTTGCAGCGCATGACAGGAATATCTATGTCGGCATTCAGGGTGTTTTTTGCCGGCGATACACGACTCGCATCGTTCGTAACGAAGTATGAAGAGCGTCTCCCCACTATCCTCACTGGAATCGGGCAAGATGCATTCTGGAAGTTTTGCGCGAAGCGCGAGTGGCTTCAGGCACTGCTACCCACGAATGGTAATCAGCGAGCGACTCGATGGACGGATTTTTCTGTCCACCTGCCGAACACGTTCCGAGAAGAACTCGATGACGAAGCGTTTATTGAAGCTGTGCGGCTCTATGTGTGGCTGATGCATGCTGATGAGTTCGTCCACTTTAAGGTAACTTCTCTGATCGCAGATCGGAAATCGAAGGCGCCCCCGTCTTCCGGATCACCGAAACCCAGGTCAAGCGGATCACGATCAAGCTGGTCCAGCAAACATCGCGGAGAAGACCGATCGCTTGATATGTACCTCGAAGAGATCGGTGAAACGGCGCTTCTGACTCAGCCGCAGGAAGTTTCCCTCGCCGAACGTATTAAGCAAGGTGATCAGGATGCGCTTCAGAAACTTACGAAGGCGAACTTGCGGTTCGTCGTATCAGTTGCCAAGCAGTATCAGAACCAGGGACTTTCTCTGGGAGACCTGATCCAAGAGGGCAACATCGGCTGTATCAAAGCGGCCAAGCGGTTCGACGAAACACGCGGGTTCAAGTTCATCAGCTATGCCGTGTGGTGGATACGGCAGGCGATCCTCCAAGCACTTGCCGAGCAAAGTCGCGTCGTCCGGGTTCCTGTCAATCAGGTAGGAGTGCTCCATAAGATTGGAAAGGTAGCCTCATGGCTGGAACAGGATCTCGGGAGAAAACCAACAGACGATGAGATAGCTGCCTTTATGGCCGATACGACAGTTGGCGAAGTCGAATTCGTCAAGAGGATTGGCGGTACTCATCTGTCACTCGACGCTCCATTCTCGACAGCGGAGGATAGTACTCTTCTCGATGTTCTCGAGGACGAGCTAGCGCCGCCTCCCGACAGCTCGCTTTTCAAAGATGAGCTCCGGCTCCTGGTAGAAAGAGCTATCGAGACGCTCACGCCCCGTGAAGCTGAAGTGATCGATCTCTACTTCGGTCTTTCTACAAGGAAGGGGATCCCGCTCGAGGAGATCGGAACTTGTTTTAATCTCACCCGTGAAAGGGTGAGACAGATCAAGGAAAAAGCAATCAGACGTCTCCGTCATGTAAGTCGCTCCAAAAGTCTGGTTCCGTACAAAGACGAAGATTAACAACCGCCGTACACGCCTCAAAGCATTGTAACGGCGGTTTTTCCTATTCCAAAAACTCCCCGCCAGACCATCAGCCATCTACTTTTCCAGGAGGAGGTGGCTTCAGTATCTGGCGGGGTTTGTGAGAGGTACTTCGCTCTTTGGAGACGAAGCGCCTCACCTTAGGAGGGAACGTTGTGAAACACCCAAATGGAGATTGGCGGTTCATGGCGCCCTCCGGGGTTTTTTACAATTTTCGAAAAAAATACCGTATCTGAGTTTACCCCTACAAGTTACTTTCTACAACAAAAAAGGAGCCCCGCTCAAACGGCATGGTGAGGGCTCGAATGGTGAAAGTTTGAGCGGGGGAGCGCATGACAGACGTGAGGATGTGCGATGTAATACCGAACGAAACTAGTATCAAGTATAGCAAAAAGCGCCCCCACTAGTCATCCTGAACCATGTGCTGATGAATATCAGTATTGTTTCAGGATATCGATGGTTTATAGAAAACTGGCATATATTCCGAAACAAGCCTGCCTGGCGGCAGACAGGTTCGGAATGACGCAATAAACAACTGGGCGCTTTTTGTGTTGTTACCTTCTAGTCACTCGTTTACGAATCGAACCACCTAATGCGTCTTTCAAAGCGGAAATCTCATCTCGTAAAGCAGCAGCTTTCTCAAATTCCAGATTCTTTGCGGCAATGTCCATCTGATTGCGTAAGTCTTCGAGTATGTGGGGCAGTTCTTCCTTTGGTATCCGTTTCAGGTCCACCACGAGCTTTTCCACCTCGATTTTCTTGCCAGCCAGGCGCGATTCTCTGATGGCTTTTTTTATGGATGTTGGTGTAATACCATGGTGCCGGTTGTATTCTTCCTGTGTCCGCCGCCGCCTGATAGTTTCATTAATCGCTTTTTGCATGGAGCCGGTAATCCTGTCGGCGTACATAACGATACGGCCTTCCACATGCCGCGCGGCTCGTCCCATCACCTGCATGAGCGCTGTATATGACCGCAAGAAACCTTCCTTATCGGCATCCAAGATCGCTATTAATGAAACTTCAGGGAGGTCCAATCCCTCTCGCAGCAGATTGATTCCCACGACGACGTCGTAGGTCCCGAGCCGCAGGTCGCGGAGTATTTCAAGCCGCTCAAATGTGTCTATCTCTGAATGGAGATAATGTACTTTGATATTTGCCTGCTCGAGATAGTCGGACAGATCTTCGGCCATTCGTTTCGTGAGCGTCGTTACGATGACCCGCTGTTTCTTTTTTACATTCTTCTGGATTTCATTCATTAGGTCATCTATTTGATGCTTCGTCGGCCGTACTTCAATATTCGGATCGAGTAATCCGGTTGGTCGAATAAGCTGTTCGGCAACCTGTTGTGATCGTTTCAATTCATACTGATCGGGTGTTGCAGACACGTAGACTACTTGGTTGATCTTACCGCGGAATTCGTCGAAGTTCAGCGGCCGATTATCGAGTGCCGCCGGGAGCCGGAAACCGTAATCCACGAGAATTGTCTTTCTCGCCTTATCGCCCTCGTACATGCCCTTTACCTGCGGTAGGGTCATATGTGACTCGTCGATAAATAGGAGAAAGTCTTTAGGGAAGAAGTCGATAAGCGTATACGGCGGCGTGCTCGGTGCGCGGCCGTCGAAATACCGTGAGTAGTTCTCAATCCCGGAGCAGAAGCCTGTCTGTTTGATCATGTCCAAATCGAAGTTCGTTCGCTGGGCGAGGCGTTCTGCTTCAAGCGGCTTATTCGCTTTCGTGAACTTTTTCACCTGATCATTGAGGTCGCGGCGTATACGGGCGAGTATTGCATCAAGGTTATCCATTGCTGGCAAGTAGTGCGTTGCGGGGTATATATCTACGGATTCATGGGCGGATATTTCATCCATAGTGAGTGAGTCAATTTCTTCAATCTTTTCAAGCTTGTCACCGAAGAACCGCAGGCGGTAAAAAGTATGTTCGGAAAATGAGGGGAAGATTTCCACCGTTTCACCCTGCTTCAGAATTAACGCCGCGCTTTTGTACTCTTTCGGCGAACCAAGGCCGTAGATACAGGAAACTGATGCAACGATAACGACATCTCTTCGAGAAAGCAGTGATTGTGTTGACGCATGGCGCAATCGGTCGATTTCCTCGTTGATGCTTGTTTCTTTTTCTATAAACGTGTCCGTTCTCGGCACATACGCCTCGGGCTGGTAGTAGTCGTAATACGAAACGAAGTAGTGTATGGCATTTTTCGGGAAGAAATCCTGGAACTCCGATGCGAGCTGGGCGGCCAGTGTTTTGTTATGCGAAATAACCAGCGTCGGACGCTGTATCTTCTGGATTACATTAGCCATCGTAAATGTTTTTCCAGAGCCGGTGACGCCGAGGAGTGTTTGTTCTTTGAAGCCTTTCTTTAAACCCGCAGTAAGCTCGGTGATTGCACTGGGCTGGTCGCCTGTTGGTTTAAAGGGTGAGGTAAGTTGGAATTTCATAGGCGTAACCTTTACTATACCAAGCTCTTACGTTTTTTTCCAAGACCTCTGGTCAGAATAGAAGAACGCCCCTCGGTAGGACTAAGGGGCGTTGACACTCAATGCGGTGGGAAGCTATGCCTGTTTGCTCTCGAAGTAGTCGTCTTCGACGACGTTTACTTTGAAAGCAATGTAGACGACATCTTCGGTGCCCGAGTTTCGAACCGTATGATGGTCACCGGGCTGGATGACCAGGACGTCGCCAGTTTGGATGTGGACTTTTTGACCGTTGACTGTCCACTCTCCAGCTTCGCCAGGAAAATAGAAGACCTCGGTGCATCCTTTGTGGAAGTGACTATCAGCCACTTCGCCAGGGCGAATTCGTAGCAGCTGCACAAGCGTGCCGGGAGCACCTATCTGATCACCGGTCACAAGCGGTTTCTTGCTATACCCTGGCCTCTCCGTCCAGGGCGTCTCGCCAGAATGAACATGAATCATGAGCTGTACTCCTCTCTATCTATACAGTCTGGAACATGAAAGATCGAAGGTGCATAGTACCTACTGAAATATACGATGTCAACCTTTTTATGCACTTATATACATAACGAGCATCCTTGACTTTTTTTCAAGAAAGTAGTTACCTTCACCTGCATTGTCCGCCCACCAAAGGAGGAATTGAGTGAAGAATACGTACATTTTGAGGATCTACCGGCGAGCCCCGAATTCTCGCGATCTGGTTTTTCACGAGGAGAGGGAAGAAACAGCAGACACGATCTATATGGCTTTCACGCAGATGCGTGACAAGCTGCCGTCGGATCTCGTAGTCGGGTCGGGAGTGATGAAGAAGTCCCAACCCGAATAAGCCGCGAGTTTTATCATGTTGATATGTTGTACTCTCGCGGCTTTTGCTATATATGTCGGAGGTTTTTCCCCTGATGTCACGCATTTTTTCCTATATTTGGTATACTGTCCCCATATGATTGCGTATCTTTCTGGAATCGTGAAGTATGTTGGCGAGGGATTTCTTGTAGTTGAAACCCACGGTGTCGGGTATAGAGTTGTTGTTCCTCGGAAGTTGTCCGAAGGGGTGACGCTTAGCAGTTCAATTGAAGTATTCACCCACCTCGAAGTAAATGAGAACATGATGGAGCTATACGGCTTCTCGACCACTGAAGAAGTCGAAATCTTTAAACGCCTGCTTACCGTCACGAGCATTGGTCCGAAGACAGCGCTGTCGATACTCCAAGGTATTTCCATTAGTGAGCTGATCGAAATGATTTCGCGCGGTGATGCGACGGCTTTAGTGCAGTTAAAAGGCATTGGGAAGAAAACTGCCGAGCGGCTCGTTCTGGAACTCCAGCATGTTTTCTCAAAAAAAGGTGAGAAGAAGCCGCGCACCGCTTCAGAAGAAGTAGACGCGCTCGTCTCGCTCGGGTATTCGTTAATACAAGCTCACGACGCTATCGGAAAAGTCCCCCGATCCGTGAAAGGTGTCGATGCGAGGGTGAAGGCTGCGTTGAAAACACTGGCAAAGGCGTAAGGTTATGGACGTTCGAAAGATTGAAGATCAAAAAACACTCGACGGATTCGTCGCATCTCAACCGCGAAGCCAATTTCTGCAATCGTGGGCATGGGGGGTAAGCAAAGAACGAGAAGGGTTTCCCATCCACCGGTTTGGCTTATACGAAGGAGAGCAGATAGTTGGAGTAGCGACTGTCATCGAAGTAAGCTTGCCAACAAGTAAAAAGTACTGGTACAGCCCGCGCGGGCCGGTATTCTCATTTAACCTTCGTCAGGACACCTTACAAAAAGCCTTTCAGTTTTTTTTGGCAGCGATCACAGATCATGCCAGGGAGATTGGAGCTATGTTCCTCAGGGTAGAACCGGCGCTCGAGCAAGGCGATCTCGACAGGTTTGGTGAAATAGAAAAGCAACTCGGCATCGTCTCGTCAAAAGCGATCCAGCCGGCTGATACGTTGATACTCGACATTAGCCCTTCGGAAGATGAACTGTTGGGTGAGATGCATGAGAAGACCCGGTATAATATTCGACTCGCCGAGCGCAAGGGAGTCAGCGTGCGAATAGGTGATGTTGAGGATTTGCCAAAATTTCATGCACTCAATACGGAAACAACAACACGCGATGATTTCCGTTCGCATGAGCCGGCATACTATAACCATCTCTTTAAGACCCTGCCAAACGATTTTCTCATGCTGTATCTCGCTGAATTTGAAGGAAACGTGATTGCGGCAAATCTCGTCATCGCGTACGGCGACATGACGACGTATCTCCACGGTGCATCGTCCGATCGCTCTCGTAACGTTATGGCGCCACATCTTTTGCAATGGCGACAGATACAGGACGCAAAAAAACGCCAACACGGGTGGTATGACTTTTGGGGGGTTGCTCCACCACATAGTGGTGATAACCACCCCTGGGCGGGAATTACCCGATTCAAAAAAGGATTCGGCGACAATAATGTTCGTTATCTCGGCACGCTTGATATCCCTCTGAAAAAGTGGTGGTATACGATGTACACAACTGTTCGAAGAAAATAATGATTGACGATATTCTCATTTCTGCCGGAGGCAAGGGGACTCGCATGAAGCACCTTTCGAAAGACATGCCGAAGCACCTTTTAGACGTCGAAGGTAGGCCTTTTTTGCACTATGTTTTGAATAATGTCATGCAGGCAGGGTTCGAGAACATTTATCTTGTCGTAGGCTATCGAAAAGAGCACATGGAGAAGTTCGCCGCATTACACCAGTATCCGATTACACTCATCGACCAATTTGGTGAAATGCCTGGTAAATACGGGACCGCGTGTCCAGTTATGTGTGCGAGGAAATATCTCCAGGGAAAGCAGTTCGTCTCTATAGCCGGCGATAATTATTATTCAGTGAAAGATTTAACGGCGATGCGGGACCGTGACGATGCGTATACATATGTGGGCGGGCTCGTGTCAGAACATCCAGAGGATTGGGGAGTGTTGGTAGTGCGCGAAGGTGACGTATTGGAAAGAATAGTTGAAAAACCCAAGGAGTTCGTCGGCAATCTCACAAACGTGAGTCTCTACAAGTTTACCCCAACGGTATTTGATGTTATCGATTCAGTCGGCATATCCTCGCGGGGCGAGTACGAGATCACTGATGCGATAAGTACTCTCGCGAAGCGCGGCAATGTTCGAGTCAAAAAATTAGAGGACAGCTGGATTGACTTCGGCCGGCCCGAAGACATCCAGCGGATGGAAGAATTTCTGCGGTCGGCAAAGTTTCCTCTAAAATAGTTATACGCCCCTGTAGCACAAAGGATAGTACGTCGGCCTCCGAAGCCGAAGATAGAGGTTCAATTCCTCTCAGGGGCAATTCAAACCAACAAAAGATATCCTAGTTTCTAGAAATTACTATTTGTCAAAGCAGTAAGAGAATTGAAGGGTAGCAGCGAAGCGTAGCGAGCGCCGGCGAACGCGAACGAGTGAAGCATTCGACGCTGCCCAGGACACGATTCCTCTCAGGGGCAGTAATTATCTGTGTGAGATTCTCGTAGCCCTGCGGCCGCGGGGCGGAGACCCCGCTGACTAGCGGGGCTGTCGAGGGCATATGAAATTTATGAACAAGAAATTGGCTATTTATTTAGCAGTAAAAACTTTATTAGTAAATTATTACTGATTTAAGTAATTTAAGTAGATCATTTTTATGATAAATCAGGAATTAGTAGCCTATACCAAAAAGTGCTTGGATCAGGGGATAGGTAAGGAAGAGATACGAAAAACCCTAGTCCAGGCTGGCTGGCAGATGAATGAAGTTGATGCGGTGCTCGGTTCATTTGAAGGGAATCAAGTCAAGAAATTTAATATTAAATTAACTTTAAGTCTTGGACTGTTATTTTTGATTTTGGTTGGAGGGGGACTCTACTGGTGGCAGAGCGGTGCAAAAAAGAATGCTGATGGTACGACGAACTTACCAGTGGTTAATGTTCAAAATGAATCAACGACCTTGGAAAAGTATATTGCCGCAAATGTGGAAAAATATAAGCTCAGTAAGCCGGACGCTACTGAAGCTGAATTAGTAGATTTTTCAGCCAAGCTGAAGGAAGGGATTACTTCGGAGGTGGAAAATCTCATAGCTGCATGTAAAGAATTGCCTACCTTGGTTAATAGTAGTGAGCCGAATGGTACACAGCTACCTGAAAACTTTGGATTAGGTCCAGTTCTAGCTGTTGATAATGCTCAAACCGAGATGTACGCACAAACTGGTTTTGGTGAAGGGTGTTTGTACAGAACCACTGATAGTGGTGCTACCTGGAAAAGTTTAAGCTCCCAAGAGGATATTCTGGCCTTCCTTAGCCAGCTCGAGAAAATCTCTAATGATAGTGTAGCCTGCAGCGACATTTCCGAGAGCGTCTCGATGACGAGCGTTGGGTTTGAAGGAGAGGATGTTTGGTCTATTTTGCCAGCGCATGATAAACCGAATGAAATTTACGCAGGCGTGGGAGGCGGGCGGTGCCTCTACAAAAGCGTCGATAGTGGAGCGCATTGGAGTAAAGTTCATATTAATACGGAAAATATGGTTCCACAAAATTTATCTTTTGAAAATCTGGTGGTTGATCCCGAAAATTCAGACCATCTCTACGCAGTCGGAGGAATGTTTACGCCTCCAAAGGATTCGGGCGAGTGGGATATTAATACATTTATTGAAAGTTTTGATGGAGGGGTAAATTGGCAGCCAGTGATTATAGATGGACTTCAAACGATAGGCTTGAGTTTTGGCAGCACTGGAAAAGTTGTCTATGCGACGACAAAATTTGAAACTTGGAAAAAATCAGGCAGTGGGTATAATGGTGTGAAAACTGATTACTATCTGTATCAGTCTGAAGATAATGGTAAAAATTGGAATAAAGTTTATGAGTCTCTCGGTGCGGATAAAATGGCAAGCCAATGTTCTTATTCGAATATTGATGTAGATCGGAGAAATTCGGACGTTGTTTATGTGGTATGTGAACACTTGTATAAATCCCTTGACGCGGGGAAAACATGGAACGCTATTTTGGAAAGCGACGATTCCATAAAGCAGTATGTTCCTGCGGACTTAGTTGTGACCGATGGTCTCATTTATGGGGTTAACCCAGCATCAGGGATTGAGTTATTTTTTAGGAGCTCTGATAAGGGTAAGACATGGGAGATCAATAATACCGGTTTTCATATATATCAAATAGCGGTGAGCCAATCCGATGAAAGCATGATTTTTGCGACGGATTTTGATAGTAATGTGTATGTGTCAAAAAACAGTGGTGACAGTTGGAGTAAAATTAATTTACCCGTGGAGCTTGGGACTGACGATCTGATTAGTAGTATTTCCTTTCACAATGCTTCAAAATCCCTTTTTGTTGGAACAAGTAAGGGTCTCTACAGTATTCCAATTCAATAGATACATGACGTGCAAAGCAGCGATGCGCAACTTCTGGTTAATTGATTGAAGCAAAAAATAGGGGAATGAGAGTTTTGTAGATCCCCGCGATCGCGGGGCGGAGACCCCGCTGACTAGCGGGGCTGTCGAGAGTACCACTTAGGACCGTAAGTGTGTGTTTTGCATATTGACTTCATTTTTTCCAGTCTGTAAGGTGTTGTTGCTAATAAGATAGCTAAAAAAACGTTCTGTCACTCTATTGGAGGGGGTGCCCAATGCCGAAGGTGTACGAACCCGATGCTGTTACGAATCGCATCCAAGCGGCGGTTAAGGATCTATGCATTTCCGAGACTGCCATGCCGCATTCACTCGAAGCACATATGCACGTGCTTGTTACCCTGGGGATGCTCGATATCCCCGGTCCCCGCGTCACGTTCGCGATTGATCCCGAACTGCCCGGGCAACTGCGGGTGTTTGTCTGGGACGTGGACAATGTTCCCACGTGTCTCTGGCAGTGGAACCACAGTGCAATTATGTTCGGCAGACGAGCTCAGGTATCGGTCCCAATGAACGACACGTTCGGGTTCATGGAGATCTTCATTCGTTCGTTTGCGAAATTCGTCAGGGAGCGGGGCACTGCATAGTTGAAGTTCATCGATACATATTGAGCGTCTGGTTCTTGAACCCGGCGCTTTTTTCTAAGATAAGCAAGGGGTTATAAGGGAAGATAAAGGAGATAGGGGGATTTTGACGAAAGGACTACGTTAGGTAGAAATTTCCAACATATTTTCCCTGTCTGCTCATGTTATCCCTGTCTCTCTTGGACTAACATACCGTTTGACACTGACCTTATTCATGGTACGCTCACTGCATACTCTTATTATGAGTGGAGCGAGGGATTTGGCCCTGGGACCTCCCGGCAACCATCGAGCTAAGCTCGATATGGTGCCCATTCCATCCCCGTTGAGTAACGGGGCAGATAAGAAAGCACTTCATGGCTTCTTATCAGTGATAAGAAGTTAATTTGTTAATGTGATACGTCTAAGTATGAAAAAGCGCAAACTGTTTACTTCAGAATCAGTGACTGAAGGCCATCCAGACAAGGTATGCGACCAGATATCCGATGCTATCTATGATGAAATGATACGCCAGGACCCTGATGCGCACGCGGGAATCGAATGTTTCGCTACTACAGGGTTGGTGCTCGTTGGTGGCGAAGCGAAAACAAGCGCATACGTGGATATACAGGACATTGTGCGAAGGACATTGAAGCGCATAGGGTATGACAAACCGGAATACGGATTTAATTTTGAGGATGTCGGCGTCCTTAGCACGCTCCATGAGCAGTCTCCTGACATTGCCCAAGGCGTCGAAGGAACAGGTGAATACAAAGAGCAGGGCGCGGGAGATCAGGGGTTAATGTTCGGCTACGCGATCAATGAGACGCCCGAACTGATGCCGCTTTCTACGTCACTTGCCCATAAGCTCGCCATGAAGCTTGCCGAGGTGAGAAAAAACCACAAACTTTCTTATTTACGGCCAGATGGAAAGTCACAGGTAACTGTCGAGTACCAGGATAATGTTCCCAAGCGTATTACAGCGGTCGTGATCGCGGCCCATCATTCGAAAGGCGTGGAGATGAAAAGGATCCGCGAAGATATCATGCGCGAAGTGATCAAGCCAGTTCTTGGACCATTATTGACCGATGAAACGAAGGTATTTATTAACTCGACAGGAATTTTTGTTCTCGGCGGGCCGCCCGCTGATGCTGGATTAACCGGCCGAAAGATCATCGTTGACACGTATGGAGGCCATGGTGCGCACGGTGGCGGATGCTTTTCCGGGAAAGATGTGACAAAGGTTGACCGAAGCGCCTCATATGCCGCGAGATACATCGCGAAGAATATCGTCGGCGCAGGCTTAGCCCACGAATGCGAAGTTCAGCTCGCCTACGCTATCGGTGTCGCTGAGCCCGTTTCTGTCATGGTGGATACGTTCGGTACTGGCAAGATTCAAGATGAAAAAATAGAAGAGTTGGTGAAAAAACATTTTCCGCTGAAGCCAGCCGACATCATACGTGAATTGGATTTGAAGCGGCCGATATACGAAAAGACGGCAGCCTACGGCCACTTCGGCAGGAACGATCCGGACTTTACCTGGGAGAAGCTTGATAAGGTGCATTTGCTGAAGTAGGTTAAAAAGGTTCACCCTCTTCCGCCTCCCTTTTTTCTTTCCCTCACCTTTTATTCCTCTCCCTTGATAGGGAGAGGAAGTGAAGGAGAGGGAGACAGATGTGGAAAGGCGAGAATGCGAGGGCTCCGAGCTACCCGTTTTGTAGGTAGGCAAGGCTTGCATGTCTTGCCGATTACGCTAGGGACGAGGCATACAAGCCTCGTCTACCCTCTTTGAGAGATAACAGTCTCTGAGCGGCCTGTTTGCGTTTGTGGTATACTCACTTTATACCTTATAGTTTTCTATGGAAAAAAATCAGAACGAAGTTCACCATCATTCCACGTGGGAAGATCGTTTAGCTGATCGCGTAGCAGCTTTTTGTGGCAACATGAAGTTTGTCTATTTCCATCTGGGCTGGTTCTTCATATGGGTGATTCTCAACGTAGTTGGCTTCATTGAAGTGTGGGACCCCTTTCCGTTCGCGTTATTAACCATGATCGTTTCATTGGAAGCAATCGTACTTTCAACATTCATTTTGATTTCACAGAATCGCCAGAGCCAGATATCGGACGCACGGTCCCAGCGCGATTACGCAATTGATAAGAAAGCGGAACTTGAGATAGAAGAGATAAAGATTACACTGAAACGTATTCTCGAGAATCAAGAGGACATGATGAAGAAATAAACATATGCGGTTTCCAGGTCGAACGAAGCATCTCATGCCGACACATCATTCCAGGTATACAGTCACGGCCTCGTCTCACCGCGATCGGCTTCGCGCGAAGCGCAAGGCGGCAGCCCGTTCCCGTATGGCGCAGGCGGTTCTCATTTTTTTTGCCGTAGGTAGCATGATTGCACTTTCAGGTTGCGTAAAGCCTGTGACGAATACCGCCGCAGACATCGTGAACGCGACGACGGGCATAGGCGCTGTTCCGCTGAAACAGCAAGCTGAAAAAGATTTAGCCATTGCGAAAGCAAAAGAGCTATGGCGCGCACTGTCTCTCAGTGGGAAGGATTTATCTAGTGGTCCATGCCTGACGAATGAAGCCGTTCCTGGGTGGGTTGCAGATATTGCACACAATCCGAGACAACCTGTTGATAACCTTTCCGAAAATCAATGTTCAGCGTATCGTGACGGCGCCGCCACACATTTCGTCGAACTCGACGAAGGTGGAAACCTGATTCAAGCACAATGATATGGTGCTTGTTTCGGTTACCTTTCCCACTATGTCCGAAGCCCGTCGTTTCTCAAAAAAACTGGTCAGGCAGCGGTTGGCAGCGTGCGTAAACATCCATCCAATTGAGTCCATATACTGGTGGAAGGGAAAGTTGGTACATACCCAGGAAGCAATCGCAGAAGCAAAAACGGTAAACGGGAAAGTGTCGGCGATCAAACGATTTGTTCAAAAAAACCACAGCGACCAGATACCGGCAGTGATAGTTACATCTGTGCGTGATACGCTTTCATCATATCGGAAGTGGGTAGCAATTGAGACACACAAACATGCGCGTTCATAAGTCCATCATTTGGGCAGTCCGGGTTGGTTTCGCGGGATGGATCACCTTCGAGCTGTTGAATTTGTCCGGGGTACTGCATTACACTCTTGATTTTACCTGGCTGGGGCTGGTGGTGACATCGACAGGTATTTTTGGGATTATCGAACTCGTATCGTGGGGATTACGAAAGTCCACAGGTACCGGACTCCCATGGCCCGCATATGTGATCGCGTATTTCGGTACGAGCTGGGATGTACTCGGGGACGTCGTACACTGGTACAGTACGTATAACTGGTATGACCAGGCGGCACATTTTTTCGGTGGGGCGTCACTTGGAATCATCGCTGTGATGGTTTTATGGCGACTTGAGTTTGCCGGTAAAATTCACCTGCCCCGATGGATGTTGAATATCGCCGCTCTGGGGGTGGCGAACTTCGTCGGTATTTTGTACGAACTCGAAGAGTACTTTGAAGATGTCATCAACTTTACGAACCGCCTAGGCAGCGCGACGGATACCGCGAACGATATTTTTCTCAACGTTGTCGGCGCACTTACCACCATTGTGATCGCGAGCATGTATGTCGCTTCTCTACAACGCAAAAAGTCTCATTAGAGCGTTCATGCCCGAGTGGGCAGTTCTTCTCTATCATCAGACGCTTGCTGACGCAGGAGCGTTATGGTACCGGCATCCGTCGCGTTCAATGGTAGTGATCGGCGTCACCGGTACGAAAGGTAAAACGAGCGTGGTTCATCTCATTGCCCATATTTTGATGCATGCGGGCAAACGCGTCGGGTTCGTGACGGGGGTTACGATCCGGGTGGGAGATCGGACATGGCCGAATACGATGAAGATGACCATGCCGGGCCGGCTCAAGTTGCAATGGCTTTTGCGTGAGATGGCTAATGACGGATGTGAATACGCGATTGTTGAAACGACTTCTGAAGGCATACGCCAGCACCGGCACAGGGGGATTGAGTACGATGTAGCCGTGGTGACGAATGTTACACCCGAGCACATTGAATCACACGGATCATTTGGTGCCTACCTGGCAGCTAAGGGAAAGCTCGTCGCCGCGCTTGCTGGAAGCAGGAAAAAAGTGCTGAAAGGCGTGATGATCCAAAAAGTCAAAGTATTAAACAAGGACGACGAACATCACCAGTACTTCGAACGCTTTTTTTCAGATATGAATGCGTATTTTTCCACGGACGAACGCCAGTCCGATACTGCTACGGACTATGTTGCGCGGAGTATACAGGTACATGACAACGGCAGTGTTTTTCGCCTTCGCGGGACCGATTGTTCATTGCCGATGCTCGGCAAGCACAACGTGAGTAATGCACTGTGCGCCATGGCCGTTTGCGAAACACTCGGCGTCCCCTTACAGGTTGTCATCGAAGCGATCGCCACTTCCAAACCCGCTTCAGGGAGATTAGAAGAAATTGAAACCGGCAAGAAGTTTCGCGTTTTTGTCGATTACGCGCATGAGCCAGCAAGTCTCCGTGCGCTCTATGAAGCAATACGGTTACTCCGCCCAAAACGTTTGATTGCCGTGCTGGGTTCCCAGGGCGGGGGAAGAGATCATGCGAAGCGGCCGGTGATGGGCTCTATCGCCGCAGAATTTGCCAATGTCGTTTTTATCACCAATGAAGATCCGTATGATGAGGATCCGAAAAGCATTGTAGATGATGTTGCACGAGGCGTTCTTGAAAATACTTCAAAGAAGTTTGTCGAAGGAAATACCTTGTATAAAATTGTTGATCGCAAAGCGGCGATTGAAACGGCGCTTTCATATGCGCGCGAAGGTGATGTGGTGTGCATTTCCGGAAAAGGCGGCGAACTCATCATGGCCGTTGCCGGTGGGAAAAACATTCCGTGGGATGATAGGGTAGTGGTAAGAGAGTGGCTGAAAAAGTAAATTTCTTATCCTGTGGATAACCTCAGATCAATGAGTATCTGGTTTTTTTATCGTGGCTTATTAGAGTAATAAAACCAAGGAGATCGAGAAGATCTTGACAGCCTACACCCCTCTACTTGACAGTGCCAAGTTCGTCTGGTATGCTCCCAATTACAAATTTCCCCCTGTTGGGTGTCCAATAGCGGTGGAAGCCTCCAAAAATATAGATGGGGTTTGACGACAAATCGTAATAAGTGAATCACGCACAGTAACTCGTTCCGCGGAAACTTTTTGTGTGGAATGAGAGTATTTTTTTCTAACCCAGATATATTTTCATTCCTATTTTTTTAAAGTTACTTACTTCATGCCTTTCAAAATAGCTGAACGAAAATATTTCACTCAGGTAAAAGAACGACTTCCACTCCCGAACCTGATCGAAGTGCAGCGCCATTCATATGATTGGTTTTTCCGTGAGGGGTTGCGCGAACTCTTTGAAGAAATTACCCCTGTCAAAGACTTCATCGGTCGCGATCTCGAACTGTATTTTTTGAATTATTATCTTGATGAGCCTCGCTTCGACGAACTGACAGCCCGGGCGAAGAATGTGACGTTTGAAGCGCCGCTTCGCGTCGAGACGAAACTCGTCAACAAGAAAACAGGAGAAATCAAGGAACAGGAAATTTACCTCGGAGACTTTCCGCTCATGACTGACCGGGGTACGCTGATTATAAATGGAATCGAACGCGTTGTCGTCAGCCAGCTGATCCGCTCGGCTGGCGTGTTTTTTACTTCTGACATCATTCGCGGAAGGAAAGTATACGGCGCGAAAATCATTCCGAACCGTGGGGCATGGCTGGAGCTGGAAACTGACATGAATAATGTGATTAATGTGAAGGTTGATCGCAAGCGCAAAGTCCCGATTACCGCACTGCTGCGCGCCTTTGGTTATGGATCAAATGAGGAAATCCTCATGTTATTTCGAGATGTCGATACACACCCGGATACTCGTTATATTGAAAGTACGATAGCGAAGGATCCCTCGAGAAGCGAAGGAGAGGGCTTACAGGAGGTGTACAAGCGCGTGAGGCCCGGTGATTTAGCTACAGTCGATAATGCGCGGGAGCTCATTTTCAAAATGTTTTTCAGCTTTGACAGATACGATTTCGGCCGTGTCGGACGCTATAAGTTGAACCAGCGGTTCGGATTCGATTTCCCGAATACGAAAGAATATCGCGTACTCCAAAAGGAGGACTTAGTTGAAATAGTAAAAGAAGTGATTCGCCTCAACACTGCGCAGAAGGAAAGCGATGATATTGACCATCTTGGTAATCGTCGCGTTCGCGCTATTGGTGAACTTGTGCAGAACAAATTCCGAGTTGGACTGGCACGCATGGAACGTATCATCAAGGATCGCATGTCGACGCTTGACATCGCGACCTTGACACCGAACCAATTGATTAACGCTCGGCCTGTCATCGGCGCCGTCAAAGAATTTTTCATGTCATCGCAACTTTCGCAGTTTATGGATCAGACAAATCCGCTTGCCGAGTTAGAGCATAAGCGCAGACTTTCGGCGATGGGGCCTGGCGGCTTGTCGCGCGAGCGCGCTGGTTTCGATGTTCGCGACGTGCATCGGACTCACTATGGTAGAATTTGTCCAATTGCCACACCGGAAGGTCCGAACATCGGGCTCGTCGGACACCTCGCTTCTTTTGCACGCATCAATGATTTCGGATTTCTCGAGACGCCTTACCGAAGAGTGGTTCATGATATAGCAAATGATCCGAAGAAGACTTTAGGAGAAATTCTCCGTGAAGACATTAAAGATGGCGATGCGGTCATTGCGCACGCAGGAAACAAAATCACCATAGGTCTCGCTGATCGTATCGCGAAAGTTGCAAACCTTACCACCGTAGCTGTGAAGCCCAGAGTGACTGAAGAGGTGATGTATCTCGATGCATTTAAAGAAGAGCAATATATTATTACCGCAGCTACGACACCTGTCGATGAAAACGGTTACTTTTTGAATGATAAAGCAGAAGTCCGTGAAATGGGTGAACCAACAGTCGACTTCGCCTGGAGGGTAGACTATATGGACGTTTCGCCGAAGCAGATTGTAAGTATTTCCACGTCACTCATTCCGTTCTTAGAGCATGATGATGCGGTGCGCGCCCTCATGGGCACAAATATGCAACGCCAGGCAGTCTCCTGTGTTCGTCCTCAATCACCCATTGTCGGCACTGGCGTAGAGGCCCGTGCTGCCCAGGATTCAGGCCATGTCATCGTTGCAAAAGAAGGCGGCACCATTACCCACGTGGATTCGGATGCAATAACTATTCAGGATGAAAAGGGTAAGGAGCATGTATATCGTCTCGGCAAATTTGTACGGTCAAATGCTTCAACCTGCATGAATCAAAAACCATTAGTCGACAAGGGGCAGAAAGTGCAAGCTGGATCCGTATTGGCAGACGGTGCCGCTACAGACCAGGGGGATCTCGCATTAGGCCAAAATATTCTTGTCGCCTTCATGCCATGGGAAGGCGGAAATTACGAAGATGCTATTCTCGTTTCTTCACGCCTGGTAGAACAGGACCGCTACACCTCCATCCATATTGAAGACTATGTAGTAGATGTTCGCGATACGAAATTGGGTCCAGAGGTGGTTACACGCGATATTCCGAATATCGGTGAGGATAAACTAAAGAATCTAGATGAGGAAGGCGTCGTGATGATAGGTGCTGAAGTGAAGAGCGGCGACATCCTTGTCGGCAAGATTACTCCAAAAGGAGAAACGGAGCTTTCAGCCGAAGAAAAATTGCTGCGCGCCATTTTTGGAGAAAAGGCGAAGGATGTGAAAGACAGCTCGCTGTATCTCGAACACGGCGAACACGGCAAGGTGGTCAACATCCGAATTTTTTCCCGTGAAAACGGCGATAAATTACCTTCCGGCGTGTTGAAATCAATTCAGGTATCAGTAGCTCAGCTTCGAAAAGTGCAGGTCGGGGACAAGATGGCGGGACGGCACGGCAACAAAGGCGTCATTTCCCGCATCGTGCCGATTGAAGATATGCCGTATATGCAGGATGGAACGCCCGTCGATATTATTTTGAACCCCCTGGGCGTCGCATCCCGTATGAACTTAGGACAAATCCTCGAGACGCACTTAGGGTTGGCTGCGCATACACTTGGTTATCGGGTGGCGAGTCCAGCTCTCGATGGAGTATCCGAAGAACATATTCACAGTGAGCTGGAACGAGCAAAATTTCCTCGGTCTGGCAAGCTGACACTCTATGATGGCAGGACCGGCGAATCATTCGATCAACTCGTCACCGTTGGCTATATTTACATGATGAAGCTCAATCATTTGGTTGAGGATAAAATTCATATGCGGTCCATCGGTCCATACTCGCTGGTTACCCAACAGCCATTAGGCGGTAAAGCGCAATTTGGCGGCCAGCGTTTTGGCGAGATGGAAGTTTGGGCGCTCGAGGCGTACGGTGCCGCATATACATTACAAGAAATGCTGACGATTAAATCGGATGATGTGCCAGGCCGTTCAAAGGCATACGAGGCAATTATTAAGGGAGAGTCGATTAAAAAGATCAACGTTCCTGAGTCATTCAATGTGTTGGTGCGCGAGCTCAAGGGCTTATGTCTAGATGTAGAATTGATCGAAAAGGCAGCTCCTCCACCTATAGAGGTGGAAACGCCGAAAAAGGAGACAACTTCAGAAGCTGTCGAGAAACCTAAAAAGAAGTAATGGTTATGACGATTAATCCTGTACAAACAGAACAACAGCAACTCGACTTTTCCGCGATTCGCCTGCGGCTCGCATCACCTGATACGATTCACGGCTGGTCGCATGGAGAAGTATTAAAACCAGAAACTGTTAACTACCGGACTCAAAAACCGGAGAAGGATGGCCTGTTTTGTGAAAAGATTTTCGGGCCGACCAAGGACTGGGAATGTTATTGCGGCAAATACAAAAAAATTCGCTACAAAGGAATTGTCTGTGATAAATGCGGCGTGGAAGTCACGCGTAGTATTGTACGTCGCGAGCGCATGGGCCACATTAAGCTGGCTTCTCCCGTATCACATATTTGGTTTCTTCGAGGCATCCCGTCGAAAATAGGATTAATATTAGACCTGTCAGTACAGGATCTCGAAAAGGTTATCTACTTCGCTAGTTTTATTATTACGCGCGTTGATGAGAAGTTACGCCAGGAGACACTTACGCAGCTAGATGGCGAATATGAACAAAAGAAAAAGGCAATTGAGGCCGAAGCTAATCGGCAGGTTAGCGAAATAAAGAAACGCACGCTCGAGAAGAAGCAGCAGCCGCAAAATGATAAGGATGGCAAACGTGTTGAACAAGAAGAACAGGAGGAGCTCTCTTCAAGTAATGCGTTTCGTGAAGAAAAACTGAAGTCACTTCGTGAAGCCGTTGATCTGGCAAAACGAGAACTTCAGGACCTGCAGCCAATGCGAATCATTTCCGAACAATCATACCAGGATCTTTCTTTGAAATACGGACATGTATTCGATGCTGGCATCGGCGGTGAAGCCGTACGTCAGCTACTAGGGGAGATAGACGTCGACAAACGCATTGCCGAGCTTGAGACCGAAACGCTGTCAGCTCCGGAAAATCGCCGTCGCCGCATTGTACGGCTGTTACGTCTTTTGAAGAATTTTCAATCAAACGGTATCCAGCCCGAACACATGATTTTGAACGTCATTCCCGTTATCCCTCCGGATCTCCGACCTATGGTTCAGCTCGACGGGGGACGCTTCGCCGCATCGGATTTAAACGATCTCTACCGGCGCGTCATTAATCGCAATAACCGGTTAAAACGGCTTTTGGAACTGAATGCTCCCGAGGTCATCTGCCGGAATGAGCGTCGTATGTTACAAGAGGCAGTTGATGCGTTGATCGATAACAATGCGCGGCATGGTAAAACTGTCACGGCATCCACCGGCCAGAAACGCCAATTGAAATCTATCGCCGACATTTTAAAAGGAAAGCAAGGCCGCTTCCGCCAAAACCTTCTCGGGAAACGGGTCGATTATTCGGGACGCTCCGTTATTGTTGTCGGCCCGCACTTGAAACTAAATGAATGTGGCTTGCCGAAGACGATGGCATTGGAGCTTTTTAAGCCGTTTATTATTGCCAAACTCATACAACGCGAACTTGTCCATAATGTCAGAAGTGCCTCACGCTTCATTGAGAGTGAACGGCCAGAAGTGTGGGACATTCTCGAAGAAGTTACTCTAGGGTCCCATGTGTTACTCAATCGCGCGCCAACCCTTCACCGCCTCGGCATTCAGGCATTTACTCCGATACTGATCGAAGGAAAAGCTATTCAGATTCATCCGCTTGTATGTCCTGCTTTTAATGCTGATTTCGACGGCGATCAAATGGCCGTCCATGTTCCGCTGACTGAAAAAGCTAGATGGGAGGCAAAAGAGATTATGCTTTCTACGAAAAATCTCCTAAAACCCGCGACTGGCAAACCAGTTGTTTCGCCTGCCCAAGATCTCGTTCTTGGCTGTTACTATTTGACCTCAATGAGACAGGCTACCAAGGATGACGTATTTCGTGCTTACAGCTCGAATGATGAGATACTCACTGCTTTTTATCGAAGTATTATTGGTATACAGCAGTCCGTGAAAGTAAAGATGAAGGAGGGAGTCATCGATACCACCATCGGCCGCATTCTTTTCAACCAGGTTTTGCCGAAGGAGCTAGGATTTATTAATGAAGTGATGGATAAGAAGCGCCTTTCTGATGTAGTCGGCACAACGCTTGCCCGTTTCGGTCCAGAGCGTACCGTGACACTGCTTGATGATCTCAAGAATTTGAGTTTCCAGTACTTAACTCAATCTGGAATCAGCTGGGGTATGGATGACTTAACATTACCTAAAGAGAAGAAGGCCTTAATAGCTGAGACGGAGAAAAAGATCGACCAAATACAGGAGCATTACACCTCTGGCTTACTCACGAATGAGGAGCGCCATGGCAAAGTGATCGAAGCATGGGCCCAAGTGAAAGATGAGATCCAGAAACTTAGCAAGCAGTCACTCAATAAATATGGGCCTGTCTTCGCCATGATTGAATCAGGATCCCGAGGGTCATGGGCACAGATTACCCAGATGATGGGCATGAAGGGGCTGGTCACGAATCCTGCCGGTGATACGATCGAACTCCCTGTGCGCGGAAGTTTCAAGGAGGGATTCGATGTGTTAGAATATTTCATCTCGACACACGGCGCTCGAAAAGGTTTATCCGACACCGCTTTACGTACCGCTAACGCCGGCTATCTCACTCGCCGTCTCGTAGACGTTTCTCAAGACGTTGTCATCACGGAAGAAGACTGCGGCGATACGGAAGGATTCATGATGACCGAAGAAGACAGCACAATTATGGATGAAATGCTTTTGAACCGTATTATAGGACGGGTTCTCATTTCCGATTTGAAATCTCAGAAATCAAAAAAGATCGTCATGAAGGCGGGCGAAGTAGTAACGGAAGAAAAGCGATCAATGCTCGAAAAGGCGCAGATTACCAGTGCTCACGTGCGGTCTGTCATGACATGTAAAGCAACCTATGGTATCTGCCGCAAGTGCTATGGCCACGATCTGGGATACAACTCGCTCGTACAGCTCGGTACCGCAGTCGGCATTATTGCCGCGCAGAGTATTGGAGAACCGGGTACTCAGCTCACCATGCGTACATTTCATACTGGTGGCGTTGCTGGTAAGGACATTACCCAAGGTTTACCGCGCGTTGAGGAATTATTCGAGGCAAGACCAGTGAAGCGGCCCGCAATTATCGCTGATAATGATGGCAAGGTGACCATAGAACAGGGAGATGACAATGTCAGGATCATTAAACTGTCATACCAGGATACGCAAACGGAAACGTATCATATCGACAAAGCGGCAAAACCTGAAATACTCGTAAAAGACGGTCAGAAAGTTACCCAAGACACTGAGCTCATGAAGACCAAAAGTGGCGTAACGACAGCGCCCCATAGCGGCACGGTACGGATCAAGGATCAGGAACTTAAAGTTATCTCCGAGGGAGAAAAAGTGAAGGAGTACCCAGCACCGCCAGACCGGTTTATCCTCGTTAAGAACGGTGATCTCGTCACACGCGGCCAACAATTGACCGAAGGAAGCCTGGACCTCCACCAGCTCTACTATCTGAAGGGCCAGGAGTCAGTGCAGAAATACATCATGAAAGAGATCCAGTACATCTATTCTTCCCAGGGCCAAAAATTGAATGATAAGCATATTGAAATTATCGTGCGACAGATGTTTTCCCGTGTATACGTCACAGATCCATGCGAGACGCAATTTGTCGGCGGCGAAATAGTAGAGCGCGGGCAGTTCGTGGCCATGAATAAGCGGGCAGTGAAAAATAAGAAAAAGATCGCGAAAGGTGACATCCTTCTTCTCGGCATTACGAAAGCATCTCTCTCTATAGATAGTTTCCTTTCCGCAGCCTCATTTCAAGAGACTGCCCGCGTACTTATTGACGCGGCGGTGTCCGGAAAGGTTGATAACCTTCGTGGCTTGAAAGAGAATGTGATTATCGGAAAGCTTATTCCCGCTGGCACCGGTTACCACCGACCAGCAAGCCAAGTCCAGGAAACCTAGCATTTGCTTTCACACGTGTTACATGGTTTAAGTAGACCGTTTTTTAGGTTGATATGAGGCCACGCATATGATACGATACTGAATACATTTGATAGATGTATGGGTTTATCTTCCTCAAGAAAAATGGTTCCACAGCGTGAAAAAGACATGCGTGAGGGATCCGAAGGTGATCGGACGCCGCAGCAGGCTCGATTACGCTCAGAGACTAAGCATGGCATTGCCGTAGTCCTTCTTTTTGCTGCAACACTCATATTAGTGCTCAGCTACGTCAATGTTGCTGGTGGTGTTGGCAAGGTATTGAAGGAAAGCATGGAAGCCGGATTTGGTATCCCGATGGTATTCATACCACTTGGCATCGGTTTTATTGCCTATGCGCTTATGCGGCCAGCTGACTATATGTTCCGCTGGACGAATATTCTTGGGCTGGTACTATCGTTACTAGCAATAACTGGCTTTTTTCATCTCTTTATCCCGCTGGATCAAGCTGTTGATGCAGTCGGTGAATTTCATGGTGGCGGATATGCCGGCCTTATACTTTCCTATCCACTGCAGCGATTGATGGGTCCCTGGGCATCCGGTGTGGTACTTCTGGCGGCCTTTATCATTTCACTGTTACTTGTTTTTGACACGTCGCTAAAACATCTTGCAGAACGCGCGTCGTTTCTGGAACGCATTTCCGCGCGGTTTGGTAGATTTCGTGATCGCATGAATGCGCATCTTGACTCGACGGGCGATGAAGATGAAGGAACACAGACCGAAGAAACCGACTTCGAACGACGTGAAGTGACTGGTTCGAATCAAGTATCAACGGCGTCACCCGAAGAGTCGGCTACTGAGCCGTCGAAAACGCCGCAACATATTGCTGAAACTGTCCAGGGTACGTTATTTCCCGGATTGCGGAAACAGAAACGGACTATTGTCGTTCCTCTTGACCTTTTGGAGGCGAATGGACAGAAACCAGCCAGCGGAGACGTTGGTGCGATTAAAGAACTTATACGTAAAACGCTTGAGACATTCGGAATTCCTGTCGAGATGGATGAAGTACATGTGGGCCCAACCGTGACACAATACACATTGAAGCCTGCGGAAGGTGTCAAACTATCCCAATTGACGACGCTTTCCAATGATCTCGCCTTAGCACTTGCGGCACACCCTATCCGCATCGAAGCGCCAATTCCCGGGAAAGCGCTCGTTGGTATTGAAGTACCCAATAAATCTGTGGCAATCGTACGTCTTCGCCAAGTTCTTGCCTCTGAAGAGTTTAAAAAGAGAAAAAGTAATCTCACGTTGGCGCTTGGCATGGATGTCGCGGGGCACCCATGGGTTGCCGACCTCGATGCGATGCCGCACCTGCTTTTAGCTGGTGCGACTGGTTCGGGCAAATCAGTCATGATCAACTCCATCGTCTTAAGCCTCGTATTCCAGAATTCTCCCGACGAGCTGAAACTAATTCTTGTTGATCCGAAGCGCGTCGAACTTCCTGTGTACAACGATATTCCGTATCTACTGACGCCCGTCGTTACTCAGGTAGATAAAACCATCAACGCACTCCGATGGGTAGTCGGCGAAATGGACCGCCGGTTTGACGTGCTTTCTCAGCACGGTAAAAAAGATATCCGCGAGTTTAATGCGTCTATGAAGGATTCATCCATGCCATACATCGTCGTTATTGTAGATGAATTGGCGGATCTCATGGCTGTGGCGATGCGTGAAGTGGAGGGAGCAATTATCCGTCTGGCCCAGATGGCTCGCGCTGTTGGCATTCACCTTATCGTGGCTACACAGCGTCCGTCTGTCGACGTCATCACCGGCTTAATTAAGGCGAATATTACCTCCCGCATTGCGTTTAGTGTCGCTTCCGTCGTTGATTCACGGACCATTCTAGATGTCAGCGGTGCCGAAAAACTGCTCGGAAAGGGTGATTTGCTCTTTATGAGCGCTCAATTATCTAAACCCCGTCGCCTTCAAGGTGCGTTCATAGGGACGCAAGAGATAGAGCGTGTGGCGAATTTTCTCCGACAAAAGGGAAAGCCAGACTATCTCACAGATATCGTACAGAAGACGATGATTGATGAATCAATAGGTGGCAACTTCGAGGATCTCGGAGATGATGAACTTCTCAGCCAGGCAAAGGAGCTGGTAATAAAAGCAGGAAAAGCTTCAGCATCGCTCCTGCAACGGCGACTGCGTGTCGGGTACGCTCGTGCCGCCCGACTACTTGACTTGCTCGAAGAACAGGGCATCATCGGACCCGGTGAAGGCGCTAAACCACGAGATATACTTGTTTCTCGGCCGGCGGGTACGAATACGGGGGGAGAAACAGTTGACAGTAATGACGGCGAGAACGAAGAGTATTCATGACACATAGCATGGAAACATTTACGACACGGGCGCTCCGAGGCCACGGAACGCTTGGTGAACGTTTACGAAGAGTACGTGAGGAACGCAGTGAAAGTTTAGAAACTGCCGCTGCAGACGTACATATCCGAAAAGAGTATCTTTCAGCGCTCGAAGAGAGCAATTATCTCTCACTTCCCGGGCCTGTCTATGTAAAAAGTTTCTTGCGCAGGTACGCAGACCACCTTGGCGTCAATGCCGATATGGTTATGCGGCTCTACGAAGGCGAAGCAGGCGTGTTACAACAACAAGAAAAACGCCAGTTGGCCCAAGGGCTGCACCGGAAGCCGCAGATGCCACGAATCATTCTTACCCCTCGACATCTGAAGCGGATAGCGATCGGATTGATTATTCTGGGTATTCTCGTGTATCTTGGTTTTGAAATTCAGCGTATTATTGCCCCTCCCGAACTTATCATTGAGTCACCATCGGACAATATACGCGTGACGGAACGTTCTCTGCAGATACGCGGCACGACAGAGCCCGAGGCAATACTACGCATCAATGGGGAAGAGGTAATTCCCACCGAGACAGGGTCATTTGAAGACGTAGTAGAATTAACTGAGGGACTCAATACTATTGTCATCACTGCTCAGAAGTCTCAAAGCGGCGTGGTAGAAGTCTTGAGGAGTGTTTTATTTGAAAAACCTTCGGAAAATTGATATACTGTAACTACTCATACATTTAAAACAATTTGATTATGGTTACCACTTCAAGTTCAAGTGCAAGCGGAAAAATTAAGTTGGCTCAGGACGCAGTCGAACAGATCAAAGAACGCTTCGGGGAAGGGTCGATTATGCGCCTGGGGGACGCGAGAAAGATGGACGTCGACGCGGTGTCGACTGGCTGCCTTTCGATTGATTTAGCGCTCGGAGTACTCGGCGTACCCCGCGGGCGAATTGTTGAAATCTATGGCCCGGAAGCTTCCGGCAAAAGCACACTCGCTCTCCATGTTGTTGCCAGTGTCCAAAAATTAGGCGGCGTTGCGGCGTATGTAGATGCCGAGCACGCACTCGATCCAGAATATGCGAAACGCATCGGCGTTAACATAGATAATTTACTCATCTCTCAGCCCGATACTGGTGAACAAGCGTTAGAGATTGTTGAGACGCTTGTTCGTTCGAACGGTATTGAACTGGTCGTCGTCGATTCTGTCGCCGCCCTCACCCCAAAAGCGGAGATAGAGGGAGAAATGGGAGATCAGCATATGGCGCTTCAAGCGCGGCTGATGAGCCAGGCGCTTCGCAAACTGACGGCGTTGGTGAGCAAGACTCACGCCATCATTATTTTCATCAATCAGACGCGCATGAAGATAGGCGTCTTCTTCGGCAATCCTGAAACTACGACAGGAGGTATGGCCTTGAAATTCTATACTTCTGTCCGTATCGAAGTTCGCCGTTCGGCAAACATCAAACGTGGCGAGGAAGTGGTCGGCAACCGCGTGAAAGCAAAGATTGTAAAAAACAAAGTAGCCCCGCCATTCCGCACCTGTGAATTCGATATCATGTATAACGAAGGCATCTCAGTCTCCGGTGACGTTCTTGACTTGGGCGTTCTGAAAAATGTGATTACGAAATCAGGCAACGCATTTAATTTCGGCGAGATAAAGCTCGGCGTCGGTCATGAAACGGCGCGCCAATTCTTGAAACAGGATCCGAAGTTGCGCGAAGAAATCAGGAAAAAGATTATCACGGCCTCAAAAGCAGAAGTGTAATCAAATCAGGAATGTCGTGAGTGACACTGCCAAGATATAGTGGGTGTTCGCATTATGTGGACGCCGTTTGCGTTATTTTACGATTTTGATAAGATACCAGAAATTGTGAAAATCGAACGTTAACTGAAACGGCAAAAGGAAGGTGCGTATGCCCCGTCTTTGGATTGCTGTAGATGCTCATGGAGGCGACTTTATCCCCCAAAACCCGATCGAAGGGTCTATACTTGCACTTCGTGAGCTTTCCGGAATGGATTTCGGCATTACGCTCGTGGGGGACGAAAGGGTAATCGAGCAACAACTTGCAGGTCGTTTTCGTGGGTCCGATCGGATCAGAGTGCTGCATTCTACCCAGGTGGTAAGAATGGATGATGATCCTATGGCAGCGCTTCGCTCGAAAAAGGGCTCCTCGATTCATGTCGGAATCGCCGCTGTTCGAGACAGACAGGTGGACGGGTTCTTCAGTGCTGGGAACACAGGTGCGGTGACCTATATCGCTCGCACTTATGGGTGCAGTCTATGCACAGCATGTTCTCGGCATCGAGCATCCCCGCATCGGACTCATGAGTAACGGCGAGGAAGATACCAAGGGCAGCTGGGCGATTGTTGGAGACAAGGAGACACTCGGTGCCAACGGCATTTTTCGACTCCTGAATGGTAATGGCATCTACTTCCACGGCAATGTCCAGGGCAACGACGCGTTTGACGGGCCAGCTGACGTGATAGTCTGCGACGGCTTCGTAGGCAACGTTTTACTTAAGGCCGCCGAGGGGGAGTTTAACGCCATCAAGGGTGCCGTAGGAAATGTCATTCGTAGTGGTGGCTGGAGCCAGAAGATTTTTGCCACCGTAAGTGGTATCCTGCTTGGTCCGACGATCACGGCCATGAAACACCTCTTTGCGTATGAGAAGTACGGCGGACTCCCGCTCTTGGGAGTTAACGGCGTGATCATCATTGGCCACGGGAAGTCAACGCCCGTCGCCATTATGAACGCTATCGGTAATGCCGTCCGGTCCGCTGAACATCGCATCGATAGTCATATCAAAGACTGTCTGCAGAAACATGCAGGCATTCTCAATACTCCTCCTCCCCCAGCGGGATGAGGAGTATTATTTACGCAAATGTAACTTTTTTCGGATCCACCTCTTTCCCTAGCCACCGCGTTGCGATGTCTTTCACTTTTGGCGTCACATCGCTGAAATAAAACGCATGATCAACTTTTTTTGAAAGCGATGCGTCCATTGATGGATTGTCAGCGAGGTATTTCTGCAGGGTGCGGATCGTTTCATGCGCCGGGTCGACTATGCGCACCTGTTTTCCCATCTTTTGCTCTATCATCGGGCGGAGCAGGGGGTAGTGCGTGCATCCGAGGATCAGCGTGTCGATCATTTTCATCTTTACCGGCATCAGGTATTTCCGCATGATCATTTTCGTTTCCGTGTGCTTGAGCCAGTTTTCCTCGACAAGGGGAACGAAAAGCGGGCATGCTTTCGGAATAACTACCGCGCCGGTCGCACTCTCGTGGATGAGCCGCTCGTAGATTTTACTGCTGATAGTTGCGCTTGTCCCGATGACGCCGATGCGTTTCGTCTGCGTGACAGCTAGCGCATGTTTTACCGCCGGCGTAATTACCTCAAAGATGGGAATATCCGGATACGTTTTTTTTAGGGCATCCATCGCGACGGCCGAGGCGGTGTTGCACGCGACGATGATAACCTTTGCGCCTTTATCGAGGAGGAAACGTACGTTCTCCACGGCGTAGGCTGAAACCAATTCAGGACTTTTGTTTCCGTAGGGGGTGCGCGCCGTATCGCCGAAATATACCGACGAATAGCCCGGCATTTGTTTGAACAGTTCCTTTACGACAGTGAGGCCGCCGACGCCTGAGTCGAAGATTCCAATCATATGATGAGTGAATTTCCCGTCATCTCTTTTGGCTTAGGTATTCCGAGGAGGTGTAGAGCGGTAGGAGCTATATCCTGGAGGCTGCCGGCCTCGCGTAGGGTTGCTGAAGTGTTCTGCTCATCCACATAGATGAAGGGTACATGAGAATCCGTGTGAGCGGTATGCGGCTGGTTGAGCTTGTGGTCCCAGTTTATTTCCGCATCCCCGTGGTCCGCCGTTATCAGCATCATACCATTTACGTTGAGAAGTTCACTGTAGATAAGCCCGAGGGCCGTATCGACGGTATGTACGCCCTTCATGATAGCTTCCTTATTGCCCGTATGGCCGAGTATGTCCGGATTCGCGAAGTTAACAATATAGACGTCAAATGACTTCTCATGAAGATGGTTCGCCACCTCTTTTGCTATCTCGAAAGCCTTCATATCCGGCTTCAGGTCGTAGGTCGGAATCTTATCAGAAGGGATTAATATGCGCACTTCGCCTGGGAATGGGTCTTCGCGAAGGCCGCTAAAAATTTTCGTGACATATGCCCACTTTTCTGTCTCCGCACAGCGCAGCTGTGTCAGATGTTCACGACTGACAACTTCACCAAAGGTATTGCGAGGGGCATCTCTCCTGAATGCCACTGGGCACGGAATACCGATGTAATAATCACTTAATGCGATATACTGTATAGTGGGCTGCTTATTTCTAGAAAAATGTTTAAAGTCAGGTTCAACTAACGCTTGCGTGATCTCAATTTCCCTGTCGACGCGGTAGTTAAAGTTCCACACGACATCATGCTCCTTTAAAACACCCTCTGGCAATATGATAGTGGGTTTAATAAACTCATCAGTCTCACTGCGACTGTACGCATCGTCTATTGCCTGGTCAATTGTTGCAGCACTGTAGTCGGCTTTCCCAAGCGCCAACATATTGAAGGCTTTTTCCACTCGCTCCCACCGATGGTCCCTATCCATTGCCCAGTACCGACCCATAATGCTCGCTATTCTACCGATACCTACCGACCGCAGGCGTTCAACATAATACTTGACCATCTTCGGTGAAGTATCACGCCCATCCGAAAGAACGTGGACAAAAATCTTGTCGTCTGGAACTCCGTGCTTTTTCGCCATCCGCAGGAGCACATGGCATGTTTCGTCGTATGAATGTACGCCTTTGTCAGAAAGCAATCCCATGATATGAAGCCGACCGTCATGGCTCTTGATTTGCTGCAGAGAGTCAAGATAAGCCCGATTCTCTGCGATCGTTCCATCCTGCGTCGCACGTTTAATTTGATTTTGTGGGAGAAGTACATTTCGACCTGCACCAATGATCAGATGGCCGATTTCCGATGACCCTTGATGTCCGGGGGTGAGTCCGACAAATTCACCTGCAGCACCGATAATCGTATTCGGATACGTTTTCAGAAGATGATCAGTGTTGGGTGTTTCGGCAAGGAATATCGCATTATGTTCGTTTTCGGTGCCGACGCCCCAACCGTCCATAATAATGAGGACTAATGGGCGTTGTGTGTTCATGAGTCGTGAGTAGTTAACCGCCAGTAGCTAGTTGCCCTATGGGTAGTTTCTCAATGTATCTCGGTAATTCCCGCAACGAAGAAATAGTACTATCCGCTAGTCGACGCTGGATAGGGAGGGTATATGACGTTTTCAGTACTACACAGGTCAT
Source organism: Parcubacteria group bacterium GW2011_GWA2_48_9 (assembly GCA_001003705.1). GTDB lineage: Bacteria > Patescibacteriota > Patescibacteriia > UBA10025 > UBA10025 > UBA10025. The sequence goes on from LCPQ01000010.1 coordinate 57,372, forward strand.
TCGGGCCCGCTTAGCCGCCTGAACGCCAGCAAGGGAATCTTCGATAACGAGGCATTCGGAAGGTTTCACTTTGAGCCTTTTTGCAGCCCGGAGAAAAATATAGGGATTCGGTTTCGCGATGCGCACTTCATCACCCGCGAGGATATAGTCGAAGTATTTTCTCATTTTGAGCTTCTTCAATTCAACCTCCACGACTGCCCTCGGTGAGGAAGAGACGAGCGCGAGCGCGTATTTCCCGTATACTTTTTTTATAGTTTGCAGGGCGTAGGGTATCTGACGGAGGTGGCGTCTCATGAGCTTAAGGATTACACCCATACGTTCGCGATGAATCTTTGCGAGTGAATCTTTGATTTTAAAATACCGCTTCACAAAAAGCTCGGCCTGATGAACGTCTCGCCCCTTCATATAACGTGAGGTGAGGTAGTCGAAGTTTTCTGGCAAGCTCACACCTCTTTCCTTGAGATGGGTAGATGTCATCCGTTCCCATAGAGGTTCTGAGTCAGCCAGTACACCATCAAGATCGAAAATGACGGCTCGCACCGCACGAGTGTTTCTAGAAATCTTTGTAGAGGTAATCCTCGTAGATTTTCTTGGTTTTATCATAGATTGTTGCCTGGAAGTCTTTTGAGATGAGTGCGTCATACTTTGGAGTAGTAATGCCCGAATAGTGGACCATTATATCCAAGTATAAGATGCACCGTTCCTTGTTTTCCCCATTGCTATATCCTCGCAACTTTGCGTCAGTTCCCGACTTACGGACTTGCACAAACATGCCATTAAACGCAATATAGGTTGCGTCCCCGGTAAATAGGACGTCACTTAATGATGAGAAGTCGAGATCAGGCATTGCTTCGCTGAGAATTTCTTTTACATCGTCGATAGTAATGCGCTTTTCACGCAAAGCAAGAGCAATTCCCAGGTAATAGAGGTCGATGGCATCACGTTTCTTTTCTCCTGCCGCCTTTGCTGCGAGTAGTATGCGCGGGTCCGGCTCACTTTCATTGTAATACGTGATATCAGCCCGATGATAAAATCTATATCTGGCTTTGCACTCTGTAAAGATTTCCTGGAGGTATTCCGCCATTGTCTTTTTCTCCAGGTACAAATGAGCCGCTAGCGCGGCGGCAACCACCGAGGCTTCACCAGCGCTTTTCTCCCTCATCATGAGCGCTTTTCTCCCCCCTTTGCTGGTGATGGGATCTTCGGGGCCGATCACCATGCCGCCACTTTCCTCGCCTGCGAAAACTACGCGTGGGTCTTTCCCAATCGGAACGTCGTTACGCCAGATGTCATCCACTGCCACGGGCTGGTCGGGATTTGCAAAAAACTTTTTCTCTATTTTTTTTAATACTGCCGCTATCTCCTTGATGCCCACCGGAGTGTACAGCACGGGTACCCCGTGTGTTTCCGCCCACTCGCTCCATACGCGAGAAGAGGGTGTCGTCGTAATCATGATTCGTCCGTGGTCATTCCACTTGCCCGCTTGCTTCAACTGCTTCATATGAAAGTCCATTATCATGAGAAAGCAATATGTCGGGTGGTAAATCGATACAATTTTTAACTCGTCAATGCGGATATAGTTAATACCCAGCTCGTCCATCAGTGCGACGTTTGACGCAGGTTCTATCTGGCCAAGCACAAGCCTATCGCCGTCTGGGTCGGTGATGAGCACCACGTAACCGATTGGCTTGTCTTTGAGGGTTAGCTCATACCCCATGGTTTCGACAACCTCCATCAGACAGGCATCGCATGAAAGGTCAAAAAATTCTTCTGACCCGGTATTCGGGTTCACACGGCGCGTTTTTCCTACTCCATGGAAGAAAGGATCTTCTGTCTGATTATTCCATTCAAATGCATCAATGATACCGAAAGTCTTCAAAAGCGGAACCATCGTATTATACATACATCCACCAACCGTTTCATACATGAGGCGCATCCCTTGTGAGATTGCATCCTGCGTGAGACGGATATTCTCGTTGTTGGCTATACCGTTTCGGAGATAATCAGCATACACTTCAATGACATCGATGTCCTGGATGGTGAACGGATTGTCCCGAGCAGCCAGCACTATTTGATAACCGTGCGTGGATGTTTTCGCCTGATTTATGATTTCCTCAATTTTAGCTATAAAGGCGAGTGACATTTCGGGAACGAATTGACTCCCCTGGGCATCAAGGTCCTTTGTTGCCGTTTTGCTGCTTATCGCATGACTCGACGTAACAAATTCACCTCCGTCATAGTCAAACATGAAAATGAGAAATGAAATCAGCCAGACGGCGGTTGTCTGGTTGCCCGGTGTTTGATGCGTATAAATCCCGTTGGCAGCGTGAATCCGCGAAATCAGCTCAATATATTCTTGGGTGTTATATCTCACCTCACCGGATACTGCCTTGTGAATTTCGCGGTTTTTGATCAATTCCTTTAGTACGAGACTTTTGCCTAGTGTTGCGAGGGCTACCCCTATCTGGTTAATAGGGAATCGGTGATCCCAATAATACAATACATTCTGGGGTCCTCGGATCCCACCGGTGGAATGTTCCGCTTCCTTCTTATAATTTGCCAGCCATGCCTCAAGTTCCAGGGATTTTACCAGTTCTTTTGTTAATGTAAACGCGATACGACCGTCGTCTTTCAAGTCGAATATTTTTCCTCGCTTGATCTCATCGGGAGTGATCGCCTCGATACGCGATTTGTACTCTTTCTTCAGTGTTTCAATGTAGGTAGTGCGTTCTTTGATGGTTGAGATATTTTCCTTCATAAAAAGTAACTATTACTAGGAGTTACGTGTTGTTACTATACAATAAAATATTCTCTCAATTCTTCAGACAGGGGATCTTCTTGCGTATTTTTTTCATTTATTCGATTTTTAAGACTGGCCTTACTTCTGCTCGATGGAAGCGGATTTTTATCACCAGTGCTCCAACACCGAATAGCACTGAGCTGATTGAAAAAATCCATCCAATATAGGGCAGCAGACTGGCCAGAACGATCAACGTTGTTCCAAGCAGCATGCTCCACAGTGGCAAACCTTCAGTTTTTCGAAACTTAGCTATTATAAAATTTCCCAGCATAGCTCCAGTCACTATCCGCGAACCGTACATCACGACGAAGTACAATGTTATTAAAATGAACCCGGTAGGAATGCCGACTATCGAGAGAAAAAGAAGAATTGCCACGATCGGGGTAAGTAGGATCGCCAGCAATCCATACGCAATCGTGTGCCATGGTCGTCGTCGTGCGTCTTCACCAATAGCGATGAGTTGACTCGGGAAAAGCGACACAAGTAAGACACCGACGAAGAGCAGTCCGAACCAGCTCAAAAGTTTCACCATGAAACCGAAGGAACTCATGAGAGCTTTAACGTCCTTGATGTTTTTCGTGGGGAGGTGGTGCGTGGTAGCTCCCAGTACTTCAGCGCCTTTTCGAGTTATAATCTCTTTTTCTGCTGTATATGTGAGATCACCCTCTATGGCTGCTGTCGGTTGAAGGGTGATTACACTTACTGCGTCAGTTGTGAGAGTAGCATTCCCGAGTATCGTACCCGTGACAGTCATATTCCCGCCGTATCCGAGCACGTTGCCATGCACAGTTCCCTGAATATCTGTAGCTGATGCAGCACTCGTCATGCTCCAACCAATATCAGCGTTCGAGGCAATCATGATGTTATTTCCCGCCACTGACACATTTCTCGCGACCATACCCCCAATATCTATTGATTGGCCAAGTGCGCGCACGCTCCCACCCACTGTACCGTTGAGCGTTACGTCACTCGCAAGCACGAGTATGTCACCCGCCACATGGCCGCTCACACGAACTGTCTGGGCTATCGCTATGAGGTCGCCATTGACTGTGCCATCCACAGTCACCGTGCTTCCGTAGGCGAAAAGATTTTCATCTATTGTCTCGTCAGCGGCTACAAATACCGTGTCCTGGCTTTTTGTGACGCCGAAGGCCACGAGTGGGATGCTGATGAGAATCAGTACGAGAATAAATATCTTTTTCATATACAAGCACGATAGCAGTTTTTAGATCATTTTTCAACCCCGTTAGGAAATGTTCATAAAGATTTAGCGAATTATTCCAGAATTCTAGCATCGAGAACCATTACTACCGTGGAACAACGTCGGGTACATTTTCTAACGAGGTCAAGTGTGTTTTCAAGGCGTCGTTCAGCCGAAGAAAGGGTCATCGTGATATACTACCGACATATGCGCGAGCGAACTATATATCCAGAGGGCCTTCATGGTCAGCCCGAATCAAATTCAGCTCCAACTTTTTTAGACGGATTGCGTCCAGGAGATACTATCCTCCAGCGCACTGCCGGAAATGAACGCGTGAATCAGCGGCTTTGGGTTGCCGACGTTTCTGATTGGGACGTGATAGATATGGCAGTACGAAAAAAAATCGTACACCTTCATGGGATTCTCGAAGGGCCGAGTAAAGGTGATATGACCGTGCAGGTCGTGAAAGACTTCGCTACAGGCAGCGTCTGGGTGGAAGACGAGCAGGGAGTTCGCATCCCGGAGTTTGACGGGGACATCGAGATACTTTCGCCACACGATACCGCCCCTCCTCCGAGCGCTACACGGCCGAGAAATCAAGAAGAGATGCGTGCACTCCTGGAGGATCGGGAATTACACAAAACGACCGTCCCCGTATTCGATGAGTCCGGACGGCCGCTCGGGGAAATTGATTACGCCGTTGATGGGGATCGAATCGACGTCATCGCTGTTCGTACCGTCCCATCAGAAAATGTCGAACAGACGGCCGAGAAGCCCAAGGAGCACATCTACCTTACGAATGAGCAGGGCAATGTCATCCCAGAACGCGCTACCCGCGCCGAGGCCCGCGCCTCAGACAAGCGCTATTTGGTAGTAACGACACTGATATTCCATGGCGCCGAAGTATTGCTCCAACACCGCTCATCCGAAAAAGAAATCGACGCAGGACGGATATCGTCCTCGGCACACGGCGTGGCGAAGGAAGTATTTACTGACCAGGGAAAGAAACGGGTAAACAACACGGACATCGCCGCAACAGTGAATTCAGCGCTTGAAACGAACGAAGAACTGCGCCACGGTGCGGCACCCTTCAGCATACAGGTGTGGCCTGGTACGAAAGACGAGCTTTTCGCGTATGCGGAAAAAAGTCAGATTAACGATCCTAACACAGTCTATATGGTTCCCGAAGCACTCATCGGTTCCGGCGGGTATCCACTCGGTTCAACAGATGCGAAACGTACCCGCGCGATTTCCACTGGGTTCATATTCAGCCAGGACGCGCCAGAAATACACATCGATCCAGCTGAACTGTCAGCCACTGAGTGGAAACGGCCGTCAACATTCGTCGACGATTCGCAGATGACACAAGACTTACAGGCGTGTGTTGATACTCTCACTAGCCAGCATATACGGGATACGCAGGAGAGCGGTGTTCTTGGGGCGCACCTAGCAAGGAAAGCGCTGACGGAATTAATTTCTGGAAAAAGGGGACTGCCACGACAATTGTGACTGCGCTCAATTGGGTTTTGATGCGATCGTGATAATATTGCGTTTGACTCGTTTTCCCAGAGTATTCAAAGCCCCAGTGCTCGCATGCACGCCTTCGACGGAGAACCCTGCCGACTCGAGCAGGACGCGAAGCTCTAGTTCGGAGAAAGAATGGTAGTACCTGTAGATAGTTGTATCGCCCATACTCCATTTCCAAGTGATGACAAAGTCAGCATCGTCTAGGCCTTGGAAGAGTTCTGGATGATCTATCCGAAGTTTATCTCGTTTTTTTATGTATCGAGATTGGGAGGCTAGCTCCCAATTAGTCATCAACAGAAGCCCACCGGGCTTCAGCACGCGAAACATTTCCCGGAGCGCTTGGAGCTGGTATTCGGATGAGGGTATATGATGGAGCGAGGCGATGCAGAAAACGCGGTCGAAGACTCTATTGTCCAGAGGTAACTCACGGAGATCCGCTTTAATGAATGTGGCGCTGATACCTGGAAGCGACTTCGCGTACTCCGAAGCTGCTTTAATAAACGTTGCATTTTCATCGACGCCGGTATACACGACCTTGTGTTTTTCGAGGAGTTTCAGTAACCTACCATTTGCGCATCCGAGATCGAGTACGGCCAGATTATCCGCTATATACGGCCCGAAATAATGTTGCTCTTCCCATAGCTCCGTCCGGCTGTCGGTGAATGCTTGGGCGATGGCCTCGTAGTCGGCGCGCGTTTTTTCCAAAATTCTATCAGCAGTTTTCGTATCCATGACGCATCAAATTACAAAGGAATTAATCCGCGACCTCCACCAATCCCGCCCCCAGACTATTGAGGATTTGAACCAGCTCAAGCGCGACCTGGCGAAACGCTACGGGACCGGAATTATTTCCCATACTACCTTGTTAGGGACGTATCGGCAATTTTTGGCTGATGAAAAGCAGGAGGCAAATGAAGACTTGTTGGGTTTGTTGAAGCGCAGAGCGATTCGCACGTTATCCGGCGTAGCTCCGATTACTGTGCTGACCAAGCCCTATCCGTGCCCCGGGCGGTGCGTGTATTGCCCGACGGAGCGTAACATGCCGAAGAGCTACATAGCGTCCGAACCCGCAGCCCAGCGCGCACTCCAGAACAAGTTCGACCCGTATGACCAGGTGCGCAACCGTATTGACCAGCTGGAGATGAACGGACACGTTGCTGACAAAATTGAACTCATCGTTCTCGGTGGCACGTGGTCATTTTATGAAAAAGACTACCAGGAATGGTTTATTAAGCGCTGTTTCGAAGCGGCAAACGAAGTTAATTCCGAAACGCTGGGAGAAGCTCAAACGATTAATGAGACCGCCGAGCATCGTATCATTGGCGTGACATTAGAGACCCGGCCGGATTACATTACAGAAGAAGAGCTGTGGCGGATGCGCTTACTTGGTTGTACGCATGTGCAGATTGGCGTTCAATCTCTCGATCAAGCGATTCTCGATTTAATCAAACGCGACGACACCGTTGAAGGAATGGCAAAAGCTACGAAGCTCCTAAAAGAGTTCGGTTTCAAGTTTACGTATCATATTATGCCCGGCCTTCCGGGAGCAACGCCGGAGAAGGATTTTGAAACGTTCCATATGCTGTTCAGCGATGAACGATTCCAGCCGGACATGCTGAAAATTTATCCGACTGTTGTTGTTCAAAGCTCAGTTATGTACCAGTGGTGGAAAGCGGGAAAGTACAAGCCGTACAATGAAGAAACCCTGCGGAGTTTATTGATCAAGATAAAAAAAATAATTCCGCCGTATGTACGCATTAATCGACTGATTCGTGATATTCCTGGCAACGATATCATCGATGGCAACTTGGTCACAAATTTGCGCCAAGAATTGCAGCGGGAAGGTGTTTCCTGCCAATGCATCCGATGCCGCGAGGCAAAAGGCCAGAAGGTGAAGTTAGAAGACGCCGAATTGGTTGATCGGACATATGCGTCATCCGGCGGTACGGAACATTTCATCAGCTTCGAAAGTCCTGACCGCAAAACGATTTATGCTTTCGTGCGGTTGTATTTACCAGGCAATTCGAAACAGGCGTTCGTACGCGAACTCCATACCTATGGCGAGATGATCCCCGTGGGTTCAGAAAAAAAAGCCGTCCAACACACCGGATTTGGCAAACGACTGATGGCAGAGACGGAAAAGGTTGCCGAAGCAAATGGTTTCAAAAAACTGGCCGTCATCGCCGGTATCGGGGTGAAAGAGTATTATCGGAAACTTGGTTATAGGGATGAGAATACATACGTGGTGAAAACGCTGGAAAAGTAAGTTGTTAATTTACATTACGAGCGCGGGTGTCTCTGCCCGCGATCGTACGGGGTCTATACATTGGTTGCACAGCATATTATTTTGGCACAGCCACCACATACATCGTATCTTCTTCGGTCAGCTTTGTCTTCTGCGCTCGCAGTTCGTGGCGCTCCAAGCCCTTTTCGCCTCTCGTGTACACATCGAGCGTTTTGTCGGTGTAATCAGTGTACGGCTCCATGATGAAAGAAAAGTCTCTCAACTCGGGTGGTATGGATTCCTGTTCGGTGAGCGCTTCCTCGCGCGTGGCAAACTTTTTTATGTCCCACCCAGACCTGTCGCCGGTTGCGAGCTGAACAAGACGGTCAATCTTAGGCTTAAAAGGAGTATCTTTCCATACAATCTGGAACCCTTTGATCCCCATCCATAGCCCAAAGTCATTGTAGATGCCAACAAGTTCAGGGCGTAATGTCCGGTCATCTTCAATACCAGCCATCCTGTCGAGCTTGGGAGCTAAGCGTACCACCTGCAATTTTGCATTATCGGCTAACATATCCTCTTCTGATCGGTAGTACCTCTGCATCATTTCGGCGCGGGTTTCGAGCAGATCTTGCCATTTTTCAGTACTTTTCACGATCAGTCCGCCGGTCTCGGGATCTAGGCCTTCGATGTCGGCGATCATACCTGCTCCTGAATCAGGGTATTTGGGATTCCCATACATCGCGGTATCAATTGTAGTATATGACAATGTATCCATAACTTTTTGCAATTGGCCGAACCGGCCTTGCTCTTGGATCGTATCGACGATTTGCGATTCGTCCAACTGATGTTTTTTCAGGAACTCCTGCGTTTCAGGTTCCTTAAGTCTCCCGATAGCTCGTTGTTCATGGTCCGACACGCCGTTTTTTACCATGAAATCATCCCCTGTGTGCGCCAAGGCTGAGTGGCCGGAATCATGGAACCATGCGGTAGCCACGCCGTTTTTTATCGCCACGGTATTTTCACCGAGCCGGGAGAGGACCGCTTTCACGTAAAAACCGATAAGCTTGGAATGCTGGTACCGGTTATGGCTGAAAGCAGGCATCGAATCTCTACCGACGCGTGGGTCGACGGTAAAGTCATCCCTGAGAAATCCGGGATCCATGACTCCCGACGTTTGCCACAACAAACGCAGGCGGTCGACCTGGTCAAGCTTCACGATGTCTTTTTCCATCGCGGCAAGTTCCCGTGAAACCTCGCGGATGCGCTCTATTTCTACCGGCGGCAATACTTGAGCGAGTTCTTTGAGAAGTCCCTCCTCATCTATATCCGCGTACTTTATCGCTTGTTCCTTGAGACCTTCGGGCCAGTATTTGGGGATTTTTGGCTGTTCAAAATCGCCCAGTCCCTCCGGTGGCCCAGCGCCATGTTCTCGATTCATATATACCTAGGATTTCATGGATGAAAGGGAGTGTAAAGATGAATGTCAAAAATGACCGCTTTGAGCATGGAGGTATTGTAACATATGGCGTGATTTCTTTTTGTATAAAAAAACTACCGATCATTTCTACAACTAGGAACCATTATCGATATTTTTACACTATTCCAACGCGCAGCGAAGCATCATNCATGAGCCCTGATGCTCACATTGTTTGTATGACCAAATAGGTCCCGGATAGCTATTTGGAGATCCTTGTCCGTATCATTTTCCACGTAGACTTTTTGGCCGATGCATACACGGCCGGGGTTAACACTGAAGATATCGCCTGCCGCTCTGATGTAGACGGTAACATCACTTGTCGAACTTCCGAGAGGACTATGGAAACATCCGGACAGTAAAAGCACACCCCCAACTATAGCAGTGATTGTGATGGCTTTCTGATAATTCTTCATCGTTCCACCCCCTTTCGTGTGGGGTTGAATCTATGGCGCAAATGTATACCTAATAAAGCTTATAGTCAAATATACATATGATTGACATACGCTTACATTGCGCTACTATATAAAACGCTATGGCAATTATCGTAGTTTCTGGGCCGGTCATCATAGAAAAAGGCAAAGTGCTCCTGAATAAGCACGGGGATACGACTTTTTGGAAGTTCCCGGGTGGGAGGATTGAGGATTTTACTGAGCTGTCTCTAGATGAGCACGCAAAGCGGGAAGTCATGGAAGAAATGGGCATAGGCATCGATATTGTACGGTCTTTGAGCACTCTTATGACGAAAAAGGGCGAAGACGTGGTGATATTGGTACATTTCCTTGCGAATCGGATAGGTGAGGTATTCCCTGGTTCGGACATCAGGGAGTGGAAATGGCTGCCGATCAAGAGTCTGCCTGACGATTGTGCACCGAATATCAAGCCGATTATCGAGGAGTGTAAGCGTTTAAAGATAAAGTAAGACATATGAGCGTAGAAAGCGGACCACAACCAGATATCGTGTCGAAAAGAACACCTCTTGAGATAATTCAGAGCGCAACATCTTTCGAAGAGCTTTGCCGTCTTATAACTGAACATGAAATATCGATACCCTCGTCGGCCGTATTTATGACGCCAGAAATGCTTGTAGGAAGGTTACAAGGCGTGAAGAGGGGAGATAGTTTAGATCTGCTGCCGAGATCCGATGGGTTGCGGGATAAGGCCGCCGAGTTGTTGCAGGGACAGGAGAGACCCGAAAGGGCTGCTAACCCGCCAGCATAAGAGGTGTGTGACGGCATGATCTGAGGACGTAGAATATAAAGACAACGCATGATGGTTTTGCGTTGCTGTTTTTTGTTTATCGGCGATTGGGTACGGCGCAACGCCGGGATTCTTCCCCCGTCATTCGACGGGGTAAGAAGAACAACGACTGGGTAAGGGCCAGATGACAACCTACATTAATTAACCTACACTATTACTATGATGCTTCAGAAATCGGACAACGAAGTATATACAATAATCCAGCACGAGCTTGAGAGACAGCGGCATGTTTTGGAAATGATCCCGTCGGAGAACTTCACGAGCGTGGCAGTGATGGAAGCGCTTGGGACCGTACTGACCAATAAGTATTCAGAAGGCTACGCGGGCAGGCGATACTACGGAGGTAACCAGTTCATCGATGACGTAGAAACGCTTGCCATCGAGCGAGCAAAAAAATTGTTCAGTGTCGAACATGCGAATGTCCAGCCGTACTCGGGCTCACCGGCAAATCAGGCCGTGTACTTCGCGTTACTCAACCCCGGCGATACGGTGCTCGGCATGGAGCTGGCCATGGGAGGACATCTAACTCACGGATACAAGTTAAACTTTTCGGGAAAATATTTTAAGGCTGTATCGTACGGAGTTGATAAGACTACACACCGCATTGACTACGATGACGTACGGGAAATAGCGAGGCGAGAAAAACCAAAGATGATTATCGCCGGTGCCACCGCATATCCGCGCGAATTTGATTTTAAAAAGTTTGCCGAGATAGCCAGCGAGGTTAACGCGTACTTCCTTGCCGACATTTCTCACGTCACTGGTTTAATTATCGCTGGCGTACACCAGTCGCCGTTCGAACATGCTGACGTCGTGATGACCACCACGCACAAGACGCTCCGTGGCCCAAGGGGTGCCATGCTGCTAGTTCCAAAGAAGGCAGACCGCCTCCATGACATCTACCATCCGGCGTCAAAGAAAGATTTAGCCCAACTGATCGACAGTGCCATTATTCCCGGCTTGCAGGGCGGGCCGCACAATCATCAGACGGCGGCCATTGCCGTGGCAATGAAAGAAGCCATGGAACCGTCGTTCAAAGAGTACGGCCGTCAGGTGGTGAAAAATGCCAAAGTATTGGCTGATTCGCTGATTTCGGGCGGTTTGTAGTTGATTACCGGTGGCACCGATAACCATCTTATTCTTGCTGACGTGACTAAGTACGGGGTCAGCGGCAAGCAGGCGGAAGAATTACTCGACAGCGTCGGGATTACAGTGAACAAGAACCTCATACCGTTTGATACCCGCAAGCCGCTTGACCCTTCAGGCATACGTTTAGGCACGCCGGCACTCACCACGCGAGGTTTCAACGAAGACGAGATGAAACGCATTGGCGGTCTAATTACTGATATTCTAAAAAACCCCGATAACAGTTCTGCCCACGAAACGGTGCGCAAGGAGGTTAGGGCTATGACTGACGCGCATTCGCTGTATCCTGAACTATGAAGCTAATAGACGGGAAAAAGCTCGCTAGGACTATCCGGAAAAAAATAACTGCCAACATCGCAGGAATGTTCCATGTGCCGGGACTCGCCATCATTCTCGTCGGAGATGATCCGGCATCACATACCTACGTCGGGTTAAAAGAAGAAGCTGCGGCAGAGGTTGGTGTGCATTTTGAAAAATTTTTGTATCCCGCTGACATCGAGCAGTCAGCGGTGGTACGACGCATTGAAGAATTAAACACGCGCGAGGATATCCATGGCATCGTAGTTCAGTTGCCATTGCCGGCTGGATTGGATACCGACGCGATCATTGAGACCATAACGCCAGAAAAAGACGTCGACGGCTTCCATCCAGTGAACAAAAAAATGATTCAGGAGGGGAATGTGCGCATGGCTCCGGCGCTCGTGAAAAGCATCCTCGAGTTGATTTCGTCTACCGGATTTTCTTACGATCATGCGCACGCAGCCATTCTCGCAAATAGCGGGACGTTCGCCGATCCACTGTCCATGTTTCTTTCTAAGCGTGAAATGGACGTTTCGATTATTCTTCCGCCATTTACCGACTACCAAACTAAGACACGCGACGCCGATCTCGTAATAGTCGCCATAGGCCGGTCTGGATTCCTGAAAGGTGATGTGGTGAAAGAGGGCGCCGTACTGATAGACGTCGGTTTTAATCACACGGCGGAAGGGGTTACTGGAGACATAGATGCCGAGTCCGTCGGGCATGTTACCGGCTGGCTCACTCCTGTGCCGGGAGGCGTTGGGCCTATGACGGTAGCGATGCTTCTAGCGAATACGGTTGAAGCGTGTAAGCTCCAAATAACATGAAAAAACAATACCGCTACTGCCCGATATGTGCTACAAAGTTCGTTCTCAGGCAGCTATATGACGAGAAACAGCTGGTATGTCCGAAATGCGGCTATATTTTCTGGCAAAACGCCAAGCCGGCAGTCTGCGGTTTCATTATCCGAGGGAACACTATACTTTTGGTACGTCGAGCGGTTCCTCCGGCCACCGGGACCTGGGACGTACCCGGAGGATTTGTGAAAGAACATGAACATCCGGAAAAAGCGATGGTGCGCGAATTACAGGAAGAGCTCGGCGTCAGAGCTACTGTAAAAGGTTTCTTTGGATTCTATATGGATCTCTACGGGGGGCACAACGGACCGACGAGTGCCGTGCTGAATATTTACTATCTTGTTTCTTTGCCTCCATCAGCCCGTCTCCAGCCTACAGATGATATTTCCGACGCGCGCTGGTTTTCACTTTCTCGTCTGCCGAAACATATTAGTTTCAAGCATATTCATGAAGCGATTAGAGATTGGAAGCGGGGGAAGAAAGAATAACTAAAAAACGCCCCACCACGATCTACTCCTTGTCATTCCGAACTTGTTTCAGAATATAAGCATTATTGCTGCAGACAAGCGAGATCCTGAATCAAGTTCAGGATGACAAGAAGAGAGGTGGGGCGTTTTTTAAAATCGTATTAAAGCGTTCCGGTGCCGTTCGGGTTGTAACCGTTCAACACTTCCGTGCCATCATTGAATCCGTCGCCATCAGTGTCAGCGACATTCGGATTTGTTCCGTAACTTGTCTCTTGTTGATTTGTTAACCCGTCGTTATCCGGATCCGCCGATACATTGCTATTTGAGAGTACGCCAGAGCCGTTCGGGTTAAACCCGTTATCAACTTCGACGCCATCCTTGAATCCGTCACCGTCTGTGTCGGGGTTATTAGGATTCGTTCCGTAGATCGCTTCCCTGGCATCTGTCAGCCCGTCATTGTCACGGTCGAGACTGGCTGTATTGGTAATGGCGTTCGTATTGACGGTATTGGTGTTCAGGTTACCCGTGTTCGTATTGAAGTTTGTGGTGTTAGTATTCAGAATATTGGCATTCAACTGGTTCGTATTCACTTGGTTTGTATTCCCGGAAGCGTTTGTATTGCCAAACAGCGAATTTTCAATGCCTGTGTTTGTGTTGCCGGTATTCGTGTTGAAGTTGCCGTTAAATGTGTTGGTCGGTGCATTGATTGAGTTCGTCAGGAAATTGGTCGGAGGAACGTTCGTGTTCACCGTATTTGTCGTCTGGTTGGTCTGGTTGGATGTCGCGTTGTTTGACTTATTCATGTTATTCAGAACGACTGCAGCTGCCGCGACGAGCACCGCTACCACGAATAGTATAATAACTATAACGATGATTTTCTTCTTTCCTCCTCCAGCCGGCTCCATCAAAGGCACACCCCCCATTGTTTGGGGAGGGGTCGGGACTTGTCCGAGTGATTGCATAACGTCCTCTTGCGAGGGTGCCACATTCGGGGCTCCACCGACCTTAGGTCGCCAGGGACCCCAATCTTTCGGGGGTTGTGCTGTTGCCATTGGCTGTACCGGGGCAGCTGGCGGAGCGTATGGTTGCTGTGGAAAACGGGAGGCTAGCGGCTGTGGGGGAGTCGGCATGCTCGGTGGCGGGATCATTGGTTCTTGGGGCTGGCGAGGCTGGACGTTTTCAAACATATGAGGTATGTATTACGGAATTGAATAATGATAGTATACAATAAATACGAAGGGTTGAGAAGGTCGAAGTTAGCCTAGAGCCAAGAGTTTAGGACTGTAAGCCAGACGGGATAGACCTCAGCAATATAGTATTTCACATATGTCATTTTCTATAGGGATTGTCGGACTGCCAAATGTCGGGAAATCAACACTTTTTAAAGCACTGACAAAACGTCAGGTGGACGCGTCTAATTTTCCATTTTGCACTATAGACCCGAATGTCGGCAATGTTGCCGTGCCCGATGATCGGTTGCAGAAACTTACCGATGTGTATCAATCGAAAAAAGTTGTTTCTACAATAGTCGAATTTGTCGATATTGCTGGGTTGGTCAAGGATGCCCACAAGGGCGAAGGTTTGGGCAATGCTTTTTTGTCACACATTCGATCAGTGGATGCCATTTGCTAGGTTGTGCGCAAATTCTCCGACCCGAACGTCGTCCATGTAGCCGGCGCCGTGAATCCTTCAGAGGACCAGCAGACAATTAACTTGGAGCTCACTTTTGCCGATTTAGCGTTGATTGAAAAACGGAGAGCGGACGTCGAAGCAAAGGCGCGCAGCGGCGATGCGGAATCGGCCGTACAATTGAAAATTTTTCAAAAAGCACGAGCGGCACTTGACGCTGGCACGTTGCTTTCACGGATTACCTGGACGGAAGATGAAGGCGCCCTGCTCCGCCCGATGCAGCTGCTTACTATGAAACCCATGCTGTACGTTTTAAACGTCGATGAGGGAGAGGCGACGAAAGAAACGTCCGGCTACCTACCTATTAGCGCAAAGATTGAAGCAGAACTTTCAGAAATGCCCCCGGAAGAAGCGCAGGAATACCTCATCTCCATGGGTTTGTCGTCGACGGGACTTGATAGATTAATTGTCGCGTCATACAAGCTGCTGGGTCTTATCACCTTTTTCACCGCCGGCCCGAAGGAAGCTCACGCGTGGACACTAAAAAATGGTGCCACGGCTCCTGAAGCTGCCGGTGTCGTCCATTCCGATTTCCAGAAAGGTTTTATCCGCGCTGAAATAGCCAGATGGCAGGATATCGTCGAGCTTGGAGGCGAAACGGGAGCCAAGGCAAAAGGTAAGGTTCGGACCGAGGGCAAAGACTACATCATGCAGGACGGCGACGTCGCGTACTTCTTGGCATCTGCCTAATAAGGGCTGTATACTAAAGTAACATAGTACCGTATACAACACGCCTCACTCATTGTGCGAAGGGAGGATTATCTTTTTGGCTAGATCATCCAGCAACAGAGACCACAATTGGGGTGGCTTATGGCGCAGGCTGTTACGCCGTATGACAACACCCCCATCATCTCAACGGCCAGTTTTTGGCGGAAAGGTAGATACGTATGTTCCCGCGACGGCACTTCATCGAAACGTCAAAACAGGTTGAGAAAGGTCTCGCAACCACGTCCGGGCTCTATGCCTGATTGGAGGTGATCCTATCTATCACAGGGCTGACCCCCCTGTCCTTCCGGGTCAGGCATGACCGATCCGGACTGTACATCTTCGAAAGGGGTGATGCATTTTCGCTAAGTATACGTATGAGCTGATCTGGCTGCGCCGGATCAGCTTTTTCTTCTCAACTTTACGATATATCGTCCCACCCGCTGATCTGGACGGGAGTATTCGAGTCCATGTGTGTTTTGTATTGAAAGCTGTTGTGCGTCTGCCTGCTGAATGATTTCAACAACTTCGCAAGGCGAGTTGCTAATAATGCGGTCAAGATTGAGTGCGGCAGAGACATTTTTCATTTGAAACAAGGGAAACGCGACGACAGCGGTGCCGCGAGATGTGAGAATTCGCGCTATAGTATCGAGAGACTCATGGTAGAGATTTCGCAGTTCGAGAAAAATTCGGTTTAGTCTGTTCGGATCTGCAAACCGTCCGAGCGGCGGTCCGAGATACGTTTCGGTCACTATCACATCGACCGCGTTGTGTTCGATTGCCTTTTCCAATTTCTGTATGCTCACATGAATGACACGGACATTGTTCTTCGGAGAAAACCAGGAAAGATTTTTGATCGTAGCCGCGACGGCACCTCCATCTATGTCAGCACCAATGAGTTTTTCATATCCCATCCGCATCGCTTCCTGGAGGATCGTCCCCGACCCGCAAAAAGGATCGAGCAGGGTTGCGTCGAGTGGCGCACCTGACAGGTTGATCATCATTTGAGCGAGCTTAGGAGGCAGCATGCCTGACCGGGCATTGCGCACCGGACGGCCGTAGTCGCGGCGGCTATACTCATCAATGTCCTGGATTGAAACGGTTGATCCAACGTAGCATACGTTGTCGTGTACGATGATGATGATTTCCGCGCCGAGCTGTAGTATATTATTTTTTATCACTGCGGCACTCGACAGCACTCCCGACTGATCGAACAGGAAACGGGAAGGGTACTCTGATTCCGCTAAGTTCTTTTTCGTTTCGAACCCCAACCTTCGCATCTGGCTAAACAGCTTACGAGAAATGTCACCGTACAGGCTTACGCCGAAAATAATTTTACGCTCGCTTTGGGCAAAGTAAGTTGATAGTAAATGATTTAACTCGAATATCGGGCCAATATTTTCTGGGCGGCTCGTTTCCCGGATTTCGACTATTTTAATGGTCCCGCCGAGGCGATCCTGAAGCTTCACTACCTCGATTGGCTTATCAGTTTCCACAACAAAAAAGCTTTTTGAAAGGGCGAGCGGGTGAAAATCAACCAGCGCCCGCAATTCGGCAAGCGACAGCGCGGGGTGAGTACCGGGGATGAAAGCATATTTGATCATAGAGATAGCATGCCAGCAAGTTGGCAAGCCCGCAAGCCATCCAAGGATTTACAAAACACCCGGTTAAGACTAAGGTAGTATAACGGTAATCACCTACGTATATGAATAGAGAATCCGGGGCGATGGTAGAAGGAATTGATCCTGCCACTTTATCCCAACAACCAGAGATATCTGATACCAAGCCTGATACGACCCGGGACAGCAAATCCGTACAAGTGGAACTGGAACGGATCGAACGTGAAGAAATTCCCCATGTAATGCAAATAGTTGAGCAGCTCAGATATGTACTCGGCTTAGCGTTGGAGATCGAGCGGGTCACTGAAGCCGGTCAGGAGCATGGAAAAATCATATTGGGGAAGCAGTATGAAGAGGGGGTGGCGAGGGTAGCCACTATCGTAGAATCACGTCCATCAGCCAACGGAAGCGAGTCCGACATACTCCATAATCTGCATACGTATAGGGACAAACACGGTACTCCCGAGCTCCATCTGCAGGATATTCGCAACTGCCAGGCGCGTTTGAGCACGCTGCGTTCACGGGCAGAAACTCTCAGACAACAGGTTGGTGGAAATTGAACCACCAAGGAGGGCTTGCCATCTTCTTTTCCTTGTGGTAATTTAATAACCGATACAGAGTGAGTAAGACTCATCAAGACAGTCTCTTTTTTTATCCTTTTTTACCTAAGGTTAGCTACAAAAATGCTTCAACATTACGAAATGCTTTTCCTGCTTTCCGGCCGCAAGGCCCAGGATGAGCTCGAGAAAGAAGTCCAGGAGGTTTTTGCGATCCTGGAAAAAGCTGGAGCCGCCATTACGAAAAAAGAGGTTTTTGCCAAACAACGGCTCGCGTACCGAATAAAAAAAGAAGATCAGGGCGTGTACATCCTGAGCGAATTCGATCTGGAAACGGCCAAAAAACCCGCACTGGATGCGGAGCTCCGCCACGTGCCGGTTCTTTTGCGGCACCAAATTCTCGTGAAGGCAGTGAAGTCCCCCGAGCGGATGGAAGAGGAACGTCTCTTGCGCGAACGTGTAGCATCGAAGCGCGTGTCTCAAGCACAGCGCGTGAAGGAAGAGGAGCGTACGCAGACTGTGCGTGAGGAAAAAGCAGTTGAGGAGAAAAAGAAGGAGAAGATTGATATCGAAGAACTCGACAAGAAACTCGAGGAAATCCTCGAAGATCCAGTCTTAAAACAATAATCCTATGGCCATTGATCTTAATAAAGTCATGCTCATCGGCAATGTGACGAGGGATCCAGAATCTCGCACGACCCCGACGGGAATTAATGTGGTATCTCTTGGTGTTGCGACAAACTTCGTTTGGAAAGACCAGCAAGGCCAGCAGCAGCGCAGAGCCGAATTCCACAACATTGTCGTCTGGCGGAAACTTGCTGACATCGTCACCCAATACGTAAAAAAGGGCAGCAGGATTTACATTGAAGGCCGTCTTCAGACCCGTTCGTGGGACGATCAAAGCGGTCAGAAGCGCTATAAGACCGAAATAGTCGCCGACAACGTAATCTTACTCGATAAAAAAGGCGACACCCCCGCTTCCCCGGCTCCAAGCGCAGAAACTCAAGCAGCACCAGGGCAGGAGCAGGAGATTAATGTCGAAGATATCCCGTTTTAACCTATGCCGCGACAACAGCAGCAGCGACAACCCATCGAACGTCCAACCGCATGCCATTTTTGTATAAATGCCATCTCCGATATTGACTACAAAGAGTCGCGCATGCTTCGCAAGTTTACCTCTTCCTACGGAAAAATTCTTCCTCGTCGGAAAACAAGTGTCTGCGCCAAGCATCAGCGGAAGCTCGCCCGGGCTGTGAAGCACGCCCGCATGATGGCACTTCTGCCTTTTACTACGCGATAGCAGAGCACATAGCGAATAGCTGATAGCATATAGCCCGGACAAGAAAGTGTCGGGGCGGGGATTCAAACTTCTATGGCAACAACCAGCGATATCAGACTCGGCTTCTACCTCGTCCACAGTGGTGAACCATATGTCGTTTTTGCCACAGATTTCATGAAGAAGGCCCAGAGCAAAGGAATGCTTCGGACGAGCATTCGTAATTTGCTGAATGGCAACGTCTTGAAAGTAACCTACAGGAGCGGTGAACAAATCGAAGAAGCCGATATCACCCACAGTAAGGCGACGTATCTCTATGAGGACGGTACCCAGTTTCATTTTATGGATGCGAAAAGCTACGAACAGTTTTTCCTGCCCGCTGCATCAATTGGCGATCAGAAAGATTTCCTGATGGAAAATCAGGAGGTGGATGTAGTTCAGTTCAACGGTTCACCGATCACTATTGAACTGCCGAAAAAGATCGTACTAGAAGTGATCGAAACCGAACCGGCTGTCAGGGGGGATACGGCCCAGGGCACTGTTACCAAGCCGGCAAAGATGTCTACAGGAGCAGAGGTTGCTGTACCGCTGTTCGTGAAGACGGGAGACAAAATACGTATCAATACCGAAACGAGGGAATACGTTGAAAGAGCCTAGGCCGAAAACCTAGAGCTTAGAACAAAGAGCCAGAAAAATAGACGCGCCGAGGTAGGATAATGCGGGTTTGACGAGGTCAAACTCGGAGTGTTAAGGTTGCATAAAAGTGTCCATATATGTCCTTTTTCACTCAGGGGGTCCCATGAACATCACGCGTTTTTCTGTCTATGGGTTACTGTGCTTCTACGCGCTTATCCCGCAGGATGCACGTGGAGTACAGCCTGACAGTGGGCTTCAGTGCGAGTTCGGAGCGTACGTTATCGTGGGTTCGATCGAAGTCCTCTTACCGCAGTACATCGTTATTGATACTGCCGCTGCGCATGATTCAGCGGGGAATGCGTTCCAGGTCATCGCAGTGACCTCCGATACGATGTACTATGGTGCTGCTGCCACTCACAGCTTCGACAACGTGAGGATGAACCTCATTTCTATCCGACGAGATGAGGGCAACCTCGTACTTCCCCGAAACGTCGTGGTCATCGAAAACTTCGACCCATCATGGGAGGGGTTTCAGGAATCGATCAAGGTGACGGTCCGAGAATTCCTCCAACCTGACCAGTACTTCGAGTTTTTTCAGCAGAGCTTTCGGGCTCACATGCGGGTCGCGGACGGAAATGGCCGGTGACAGCCACGTCAGGTAACAAAAAAACGAGAGGATGGCAGACCCGTCCTCTTTTTCTTATTCCTACAACAATCCCACCTTCTCCTTCACTTCCTTGAGGGTTGCTCGAGCTATCGTTTGGGCATGCGCACTGCCTTCGCGAAGAATGTCGAGCACTTTATCAGGATGTTTCTCCAAATCCGCGCGGCGATTCCGAAAGTCTGCGAAATGGCTTGAAATATCTTCCGCGAGCGTCGCTTTCACCTCCGCATAGCGGATGGTTTTTTTGTGGTATGTGGTTTCAAACTTTTCGCGGGTCTCAACTTTCGAAAAAAGATTCAATAGTTGAAAAAGGTTAGCCACGCCTGGGCGTTTCGGCTCTTTGCCGTCATTACCCGTGTCGGTAACCGCAGATGCGAGTTTCTTTTTGATTATCTCCGGAGAATCGTTTAACGCTATGTAGTGGTTTGGCCCTTTTGATTTGGACATTTTCACCGTCGGATCCACGAGACTCATGATCCGGGCGCCGGGACCAGAAATCATCTTCGGTTCCGGGAATGTTTCTCCATACCTGCTGTTGAACGTACGAGCGATCTCGCGTGTCAACTCAATGTGTGCCGTCTGATCTTCACCCACCGGTACGACTACCGCTTTGTACAGCAGGATGTCCACCGCCATAAGGACGGGGTAGTCGAGGAGGCCCATGTTGATGTTTTTTGCGAACTGCTGGGATTTGTCTTTATACGTTGGCACCCGTTCGAGCCATGATACGGGCGTGAGCGTGTTAAAAATCCACGCGAGGTATGTATGTTCCGGGACCCATGACTGAACCATCAATGTTGATTTCTGAGGGTCGATGCCGGATGCGAGGTAGTCCATCGCTGTTTCAAGGACGTTTTTCTTGAGTGCTTCCGGCGCCAGCCCTTCCGTCATTGCATGGAGGTCATACATGCCAAAAACACACTCGTACTGTTCCTGAAGCTGCAGCCAATTCTTGATGGCTCCGAGGTAATTGCCGATGTGGAGTTGGCCCGAAGGCTGCATGCCGGATACGAGACGTTTCATATGAGGTTATGGTATCACACTCTATACTTCAATGACGACAGGCATCACCACCCCGTACCATGTTGTCAGACTCCAGCTACGGGGCGAGTTGCGGTGTTATTTTCGGTAGGGTTGCCGACACCTGTCGGTTGGTATTTACACCTCTATCACAACTGGCATGACCATAGGTCGGCGTTCCGTTTTCGAAAAAAGGAATTGGCCTATCTGGTCCCTGATGATGTTCTTGATGTACATCTCATCAGCTTTTGCTTGGGGTTTCTGGTCTGTTAGAATTTTCTTCACTTTTTTCTTTACCTGATCGACAAGCAGCCTGCTATGTTTCATGTAAATGAACCCGCGAGAGATAATATCCGGTTCCCCAATAATAGTACCCGTTTCGTCGTCTATCGTGACGATGATAACGAACATGCCGTCGCCGGCGAGCTGCTGCCGGTCGCGCAGAACGACATTGGAAACATCGCCAATGCCGAGGCCGTCTACGAATACATAATCTGACGGAACCTTTTTTGGAAGCACCCGTGGATGGCCAGCGCCGATTTCCAGTACTGACCCATTATCCAACACAAAAATGTTTTCTTTTGGAAACCCACGCCTCATAACCAGCTTCGCAGCTTCTTTATGGAAATAGTGGTTACCGTAAACAGGCAGGAAGTAGGTGGGCCTTATTTGGCTTACCACTTCTAAAATATCTTCAGGATTGCTATGACCGCCCGAATGCACATCCATAATATCGCTATGCACTACATTGTCGGAAAGGCGGTAGAGGTTGTCCTTCAATCGTTGAATGCTTCGCTCGTTGCCCGGAATGACCGAAGAAGAAAAAACGATGGTATCGTTCTTCTTAATTTTAATGAAACGGTGGCTGCCGTTAATAATCCGTGAAAGTACGGCATTTGACTCACCTTGAGCACCGGTGCAAACGACAATGATCCGATTTTCCGGGAATTGGTGAATTTTGTCTATGCCGATCAATGCCTCCCTTTTTATTTTTATATATCCAAGCTGCTGGGCAACTTGTACGTTCATACGCATGCTATATCCGTCGAGAGCGACTTTTTTCCCGATTTCCTGGGCGTATTCCAAAACATGCTTAATACGCTCGATCTGTGATGAGAATGTTCCTATGATGATACGTCCCGGCGCATCACTGATCAACTGGTGGAGGTTTTCGTACATCACTTTTTCCGGCACGCGTCTCCCGCGAGCCACGGCGCCCAAACTTTCTAACATCAGTATCGTCGGTTTTCTAAGTTGGGAGAGGTGGTGGTATGTGACCGGAGCTCTGCCGACGGGGTCTTTCTCATATGTCCAATCGCCTGGGTGAATCACCGTGCCATTGGGTGTTTCTAAAATGACACCTACGGCGTCCATGATGGAGTGATCAACCGGGAAAAACTTTACGATGAATTGTCCGAAGAAAAAGATGTCCTGGACTGATTTTACCGTGATAGCCTTCAGGCGGCCGGCAGTACCTTTCTTATAGTCTTCCTGGCGGTTTTTAAGCAACGCAAGAGTAAGTGGCCGTCCAACAATTGTGGGATTACCCAGCTTTTCTAATAGAATCGGTGCAGCTCCGATGTGATCGAGATGACCATGGGTAAAAACGACTGCGCGGATGTTCTTTTCCCTGCCATGTAGGTAGTTGATATTCGGAATGATGTAGTCGATACCGGGCATGTCTTCTTCGGGAAATTGAACGCCCATATCAATAATCACGATATCGTTGCCATACTCAAAGATAGTCATGTTGCGGCCCACTTCTTCCTGGCCCCCGATCGGGATGATGCGCAACACGTTTCCGCCCTGTTTTGCCGGTGAATAATATTTTCTTTTTTTTGATTCAGTCATATTGGTTAATTAATGTTGTTGATGTCGCGCGGGGACCCCGCTTTAGCGGGGCCACAGCCTTGCGGCTACATGGTCCTGCCACCGCCTCCGGCGGGATCCCGCCTTCATTTGATATATATATTGTGGCGGGAAAACCATGCGTGCCACGCCTACCTTGCCGCCTCATATCGTTTCTTTTCAAATGCCCTGGGGGAGAGTGCCTACCGGCAGGGGCAGGTCTGCCAATTCCTCCGGGGCTGGACAGCCCGTCTCGCCTTGCGTGAAGCAAAGCAGTTTACTTCACTTATAGGCTCGTCCCACCGCGGCGTATTTACTAAGGGTTGAGACCATTGAGTTATTTCCACTCCCTGCGGGTTTTTATATACCAATTCGTTATTCCGTTGAAACGGTCCGCGGGCACCGTGATACGCGTCGCCACGACGCCTTTTACTTTTTCGTCTATTGCATACGTATAACTCGGAGTATAGAGAAAGATAGCGGGAAGATCATCTATCAGGAGATTCTGAAATTCAACGTATTTTGCCGAACGTTCGTCGGCGTTGTTAATTTTTCGAGCTTCTTCAAGAAGTTTGTCCGCTTGCTTATTGAAATAGCTGGCGAGGTTTAATCCTTCACCCAGCGACTGAGATGAATGCCAGAAAGGAAAAGGGTCAGGGTCAAAGCCGATAAGTTCACCGTAGAGAAGCGCTTCGTATTTTTTTGGACGCAAGATTTCTCGCTCGAACTGGCTTGGTTCGATAATAACTACCTCAACCCCTACCTGTATTTGCTCCCAATACTGCTTCAGCAGCTCTGCAGTTTTCACGTACTCTGGCTGGTCGACGGTGGTCAGGGTAAATCGCAATTCTCTACTGCCCTTTTTTCTCACCGTCTCGCCTTCCAGGAATGCCCACCCGCTATCGTCGAGCACTTTTCGCGCAGCCGCCGTATCGAAGTCATATTTTTTGATGTCCTTATGAAACCCCACAAATCCCTGGGGAATCGGACCATCGGCTATAGTACCGTCTCCGCCTAACGCTTGTGACAGAATCTCCTTTTTGTTGACGGCACGAGCGAGGGCTTCACGAATTGACTTGTCTTTGAGAAGTTCATTTTTTTGATAAAAGAAGACAGCAGTGTACTGAGGAAGCAGGAGCGCTTTAAAGTTTACATCTCTCTCGTTGATAAGTTCAGATTTCAAATTTCTTGGTACAAAACTTACATTATCTACTTTTCTGCTTTTTGCCGCTTCCATAGCTGTCTCAAAATCTGGAAAAATACGAAACGTAATTTTAGGTATAAAAGGTTTTCCTCCGAAATAGTAAGGGTTGGGAACAATCGTATATGTTCTGATATCACCAGCACGGTTTTTCTGTAGCGAGTCGAACATGTAAGGACCGGAGCCTACTGGGCGCGTATTATATTCTGCAAGTCGTAGATTTGAGGGTAGTACATCACCCCAAATGTGCGTGGGTAGGATGCCGAATGTTAGTGTGGTAAGGAACGGGGCGAACGGCTCATTGAGGGTGAAGCGCACCGTCAGATCGTCGAGACGCTCAATGGTAACGCCACGCAGGCTAGGTGAAAGGGGGCTCAACACAGCAGTATCCTGGATGGTTTCGACGGTAAAAAGTACATCGTCGCTAGTGAGCGGTTCACCGTCACTCCATCTCAAGCCTGACCTCAATTTCAAGGTGTAGCTTTTTTGGTCCTCACTGATTTCAAACTGTTCTGCGAGATCAGGAACTATTTCCTGCTGTTCATTAAACCGTAAAAGGCCGCTGTATATTAATCGAGTTAAGTCCGTATCTGTGTCGTTCGTCTGCGCAAGAACTGGATTGATGTACTGCGGTTGTCCTATGAGAGCTTCCACGAGTTCACCGCCGTAGTCCGGCAGGATTTCAACATTTCTCTCATAAAAACGGATACCCACGAAAACCAACGCTATCATAATAAGCCCTACGAGGCAGCGGAGAGCGAGGCGTTCTCGAGGATTGAGATATTTTGGAAGGTAGTGGAGCTGGGCATACGAGGGGAAACGGGATTTCGCCAGGGAAAAGACTATTTTTTTTTCAACTTCCCCCTGTCCGCCGAGGAGTGTGTGATGTTCCTTTCGTGTGAATAGTCCTGTGATGCGATTCGGTAGAGAGAATCGTTTCACAATGAGAGAAAGAATGTAAGCGGGCGGGTCACTAGACTGACTAAATAAAAAGGATATTAACAATGGCCAGGCCCATGAACAAAATGCTCAAAACGATAGTACTGATGAACAGCATGCGTTCCAAGCCGCGTCGTGTCGTGTAGACGTTACCGTCCCCGCCACCGCCACCGAAGATTGAACCCGCATCAGCCCCTTTGTTTTGCAAGAGAATCGTGATTGTTAGCAATGCTGCTAATCCAAACTGGATCCCGTTTACAATTGTTTCCATAATATATGTTACCTAGTGCTTCCTTGGCATTCACGATGTGCGCGTCTGAATAGCACAAAATGCCAAAAATAGCGTAGCTCTACCCTATCAGAAGAGGCGTTCCTTGTCAATGTAGATAGTAAATTGGCGAATTGCCGAATTAACGAATTACGAATTAGTATTGTGACTAGTTTACGCTATTTTTTCGGTCGACGCGATTTCATCAGCGTTTGAATGGCAAAAACACTTTTGCCCGACACCCGCATGCGGGGTCTGCGTTTTTGTTCGCGCCGCACCGCGCGTTTCTCTATCGTATGTTCTATGTTTTCCATGCGGTGATTCATATGAGTTGCTTCACTTTTTTCGCTTTGGCTGCACCGATGACGCTCGCAAGCTCGGATTCTCCAGCCGACCGTATGCCTTCGAGCGATCCAAACGCTTTCAGAAGTTTCGAACGGATTTTCGGTCCGACGCCAGGGAGACTATCAAGGGTGGAGGCGATCACAGATTGCACATGACGCTTCCGGTAGTAACCGATTGCAAACCGATGAGCCTCGTCGCGTATTCGTTGTACGAGGTGATATGCGGGCGTGCCGACTGATAAACGAAGTGCTGTTGATTTTCCCGGCAGAAAAAGTTCTTCCTCTCTTTTCGCTAGCGCTACGATCGCTATTTCTGCGATTCGTGTGCCGAGTCGTTTCGTTACCACTGATAGCTGTCCTTTTCCGCCGTCGAGGATGATAAGATTGGGAGATTTCCAGCCGGGATGCTTTGTTCCGCTGAAGCGTCTGTCAAGCACTTCAGCCATCATAGCTGGATCATTTGATCCTGAGACAGTTTTAATTTTGAACTTGCGGTACTCTTTTTTTGCCGGCTCGCCCCGTTCGAATACCACCATGGAGCCGACCGCCGAGGTTCCGGAGATGTTCGAGATGTCGTAGCCCTCGATGCGGATAAACGGAGATCGGGAATTGGAAATTGGTGATTCAGAAAATCTATCCTCGGAAATAAAAGCTATATCCTGTATGTGCTGCAAGGCGAATATCTGCCGCCGCATCCGCTCCGCGTTGGGGAGCGAAATCGGCAAGTAGACAGTTTTGACGTGTTCCGGAGAAGTGGGGTAATACTGTTCGAGAAAGCTGCTCACGACTGTTCTGTCAGTTTCACCGCTCGTATTGGTAAGGGCGAAGTCCTGCTTGCCTATCAATTTGCCCTCGCGGACGTACAAGACCGAAATGACCGCGTAATCGTTTTTTCTCGCGAGGCCGAGGAGGTCGTACGTTTCCGGGTTCGGAGAAATTACCTGCTGACGTTCTAACATACGCTTCATCCCTTCGAGGTTATCTCGATACGTCGCTGCCGTCTCGAAATGTTCCGACTCAGCCGCCCTGCGCATGCGTTTCTCGAGTACATCTGTGATGTCCGAGAACTTCCCTTTCAAGAAGGCGATGATGTATTCAATGTTGTCCGCATAGGCACGCTCGTCTTGAGGACCAAAAAGTTCCGGATATCGCTCAGTGAGCCGTGCAAGATTGTTTGTCGAGGGAGGCTTCTCAAAGTTTCGGTGGGGGAAAAGCCGCTTCAGAGTTCGTAGGGTATACCGGACATACCCCGCTGATGTGTACGGACCGAAATATTTCGCGCCCTCTCTTAAGATGGTTCGCGTTGCAAACACACGGGGGAACGGTTCATTAACAGTAATCTTAATGTAAAGGAATCGCTTATCGTCTTTTAAATCGATGTTGTACGGTGGCTGGTGACGCTTGATAAGCGTCGCTTCGAGGAGGAGCGCCTCATTTTCTGTCGATGTCACGATAGTTTCGATCTGCACAATCTCACGCACCATACGTTGTTTGGAGACAGACAGTGAAGCGCGTTTCTGAAAATACGAACGAACACGGTTTATTAGAATCCGCGCTTTGCCAATATAGAGAGTCTTTCCCGTTGCGTTTTTATACAGGTAAACTCCCGGTTTGGCTGGAAGGTGGGTTATGTCGGGTGAAGGCATGAAACAAAGCGATTATATCACGGAAATAAGGGGTTTTCTATGAAAGCGGGCTCGGTCCTTGACCCCGCTGTCATGGGGATGTATACTGCCTCTCGCGTTTTTAGCAGTTGAATTGTTATATTTCATGCCTACTAAAGAACCAGTCATTCGGGTGAAAGGTGCGCGGGTGCACAATTTAAAAAATATCAGTGTCGATATTCCTAGGAACAAACTTGTCGTACTGACGGGGTTGTCCGGATCCGGAAAATCGTCTTTGGCTTTCGATACGATTTACGCAGAAGGCCAGAGAAGGTATGTCGAATCGCTTTCCGCTTATGCGAGGCAGTTCTTGGGCTTGATGGATAAACCGGATGTGGATGCGATCGAGGGATTGTCGCCAGCAATATCTATTGATCAAAAATCAACGTCGCATAACCCACGTTCGACGGTCGGCACCGTGACAGAGATTTATGATTATTTGCGGTTGCTTTTCGCACACGTCGGTCATCCGCATTGTCCGAATTGCGGCAGGGAAGTTACACGCCAAACAATTGAGCAAATCCGCGATCAGGTCATCAAAGCAGGTAGTGGGTCGAATATCATCATTCTCGCTCCGCTTATTAAAGATAAAAAGGGAGAGCATAGGGCTGTGTTAGAAAAAGTCCGAAAAGCAGGTTATGTCCGGATCCGTTTCGATGGAACTCTCTATACTGTTGAAGAGGCGGAGAATATTGATGTTGAAAAACAAAAGAAGCACACACTCGAAGTCGTCGTTGACCGTCTCGCAATTGATGATCATCTCGATCGCCAGCGGCTCCATGATTCACTGGAGTCTGCTTTGGATCTCGGAGACGGTATTATTTCAATTCATGTCGTTGACTCTCAGAAAGATATTCCGTTCAGCCAGAATTTTGCCTGCCCGGATTGTGGCATTAGCTTGCCTGCGATGGAGCCCAGGAATTTTTCCTTTAATAGTCCGCATGGCGCCTGTGAAGATTGCACTGGGTTAGGAACCCGTCTAGAGGTTGATTCTGTCCTGGTGATTCCGAATCCGAAGCTCACAATCGCTGAAGGAGCTATCAGGCCCTGGTCGCGAACGAGCTCGAATCAAGGGTGGTATTTCACGATACTTAAAGCGGTGGCGAAGGAATACGGTTTTTCACTTGATCAGCCCGTAGATGAGCTTTCGAAGAAACATATAGACATTATTCTCAATGGCACCGGACCGAAGCGATATAATGTTGACTACGAATCTGAGCGATTTTCCGGGGACGTAAACATGGTTTATGAAGGAGTCGTACCGAACCTCATGCGCCGGTACAAAGAGACTGAATCAGATTACATCCGTTCGGAAATCGAACGGTATATGCGAGTTCTTCTCTGCCCAAGCTGTGATGGGAAGCGATTGAAAAAAGAGATGTTGGCCGTTACGGTTGCCGACAGATCAATTGCCAAGGTTACGACCATGACCGTGGAGGATGCAAAAGTATTTTTCCGGCAGTTGGCCGAAGGGAACATCTTTACCCAGCGCGAACAAACTATTGCGAAGTCGATTTTGAAAGAAATCCGCGCCCGCCTCGAATTCTTAAGCAATGTTGGACTGGATTATATGACGCTTGATCGGCCGTCAGCCACGCTGTCCGGCGGTGAAGCGCAGCGCATTCGATTAGCGACGCAGATTGGCTCATCGCTTGTTGGCGTTATTTACATACTCGATGAACCGTCCATCGGCCTGCATCAGCGCGATAATGCCAAATTGATTAAAACTTTGAAAGATTTGCGTGACTTGGGGAATTCAGTCCTCGTAGTCGAGCATGATGAGGAAACTATTTTATCAGCTGATGAAGTGATCGATATCGGTCCCGGAGCCGGAGGCCATGGCGGTGAAATTATTGCCCAAGGCACCCCACAACAGATTATGCGGAATTCGAGATCACTGACGGGAAAATACCTGGCGCGAAAAGAAGAGATCAAAGCCCCGAAGCAGTATCGAAAAGGAAATGAAAAAAAACTCGTTATTGAAGGTGCGAAAGAGTTCAATCTGAAAAATATCACCGTTGAAATCCCGCTTGGAAAGTTTGTCTGCTTCACTGGTGTGTCAGGTTCAGGCAAATCAACGCTGATGACCGAGATTCTCGCAAAAGCCCTGGCGCAGAAGTTCTATAATGCGAAAGAGCTGCCAGGCAAACACAAGGCGATCCATGGCGCTGAACATCTCGATAAAGTAATAAATATTGATCAGTCGCCGATCGGACGCACGCCACGATCGAATCCGGCAACCTATACGGGAGTATTCACCTACATTCGCGATCTCTTCACCCAACTGCCGGAAGCGAAGATTCGCGGCTACGGCCCGGGGAGGTTCAGCTTCAATGTCGTTGGTGGCCGATGCGAGGCGTGCCAGGGCGACGGGTTAGTAAAAATTGAGATGAATTTCCTTCCCGACGTGTATGTCGAATGCCAGGAATGTAAGGGCAAGCGATATTCAGAGCCGATTCTCGAGATACATTACCGCGGAAAAAATATTGCCGACGTGCTCGACATGACGGTTGAGGAAGCGTCCAGCTTCTTCGCTCACCAGCCAGTCATTGCCAATAAGTTGAAAACTATCCATGAAGTAGGGTTGGGATATATTCATCTCGGCCAATCAGCGACGACGCTCTCCGGCGGCGAAGCGCAACGCGTAAAATTAGCCACGGAACTATCGCGTCGTGCGACTGGAAAGACGCTCTATATACTCGATGAGCCGACGACAGGATTACACTTCGATGACGTACGCAGATTGCTCCACGTCCTGAATCAGCTGGTGGAAAAGGGGAATACCATATTGGTTATCGAGCATAATTTGGATGTTATTAAATGCGCAGACTGGGTCATCGATCTCGGGCCGGAAGGCGGCAACAAAGGCGGTGAAGTTGTAGCCACCGGCACTCCACGCGATTTAACCAAAGTTAAAAAGAGTTTTACCGGGCAGTATTTGAAGAAAGCATTTGTTAGTTAATGGATATCGTGTGAAGGCGTTAGATCCTTTGTTTTTTGCTACTCGAAAACGTATACTGTCTCTATGGTGAACACGGAAACCACTTCAACACTTGAGCAGGCGATTATGCGCACCCTGGTGTATTTCGATGTTTTTGATTTTCCACTTACAACGATGGAACTGTGGCGTTGGCTGTATTTACCTGGTGCACGAGAGCCAGTATCATTTTCAAATGTTGAAAGTGCGTTACGGGAGAGTGAATACGTGCGTTCACGCATTGAGTTCGCTCAAGGGTACTGGTGTATTCGAGGGCGGTCACACATTGTCGGGATCCGCCAATCACATTATCGCGTTTCACTCAAGCACTATCGGAAGGCACAGCGGTTTTCCCGCCTACTCCACTATATTCCATTTGTCAGGATGATGGCTGTCTGCAATAAGCTCGGATACTGGAACAACGCGCCGAAGAGCGATATTGACCTCTTCTTCATCGTCGCACGCGGGAGATTGTGGCTTGCCAGGCTCATGATTACAGTACTTGCCCAACTTCTTGGCGTACGGCGGCATGGAGCAGCTATTGCTAATCGTTTTTGTCTGAGTTTTTATACGACGACGGATCGATTGTCGATCGCCGATATTGCCAAGCATCCATCTGATCCATACTTCACGTATTGGACGGCCCAACTATTTCCGCTCTTCGGCGTAGGGTGGCACGCGCAGTGGCATGCGGCAAATTCTTGGATAAAGCGTTTTTTACCGAATGTTATTCAGACAACTCCCCATGCGTCCCCTATATCTTACCCGCATGCACTGAAGGTTCAACGTATGCTCGAAAAATTGATCGACGGTATGTTAGGTCGTGTGCTCGAAAGCTGGAGCCGTGTATGGCAGATACGGCATATCAAAAGTCACCTCGGGAGCAGACTCTGGGATAATTCAACCGATGTGATCGCAAATGACACAATGTTAAAATTCCATGAGACTGACAAGCGGGACTTTTTTAGGAAGCAATTTGAAGAACGATGCAAACAAGTATTATCACCAATGTTCGAAGAATCACGCAATGGTTGATGCCAGTGCTGATTATCGCCTTGCCCTTTCAGACGCAATTGATTCTGAAGGAAGGGGTTATTAAGGGTGAGACCTGGCAGTACGGCACTATAGGTATTTTTGCTTTCGACATACTTGTTATTCTTTGGGCCGCGATTTTCCTCGTTACACAGAGGAGAGTATATGGAGTTTCGAATACCATATGGCTGGTCACCGGCGCACTTTGGGCTACGGCCTTTTTTTCCGTTTGGTTTTCGTCGAATCGATTAATCAGCTGGTACCACGTCGGTATGCTTGCAGTCGGCATATGTGTGATGTGGCTGTTTGTCGGATGGAAACCGCGTATTCGTGAACTCGGCATAGCATTCGCTATCAGCGGCGTTATCCAATCCATTCTCGGAATTATGCAGGTGCTGATGCAGAAAGTGTTTTCCTCTACCGTGCTTGGTATGGCCGCGCATACGCCGGAGGCTATCGGGGCAGCAGTAGTCGGAACAACTGAAGGGCGTTTCCTGCGGGCATACGGTTCATTCCCTCATCCAAATACACTGGCGGGTTTTCTGGTTATTTGTTTGTTGCTGAGCATCGGATGGTACCTGCGAGCGTCTGCACGATGGGAGCGCATGTGCGCTCTTGCTGCGCAGGGAATTATTTCGGCAGGGATTGTGTCCACCTTTAGTAGGTCGGCATGGGCAATTGCGGCTGCCACAGTACTCTTCAGTGGAATCATGATTGTGCGTTACTACCCGTCATTACGGCGGCATATTATTTTTTCACTGATCAGTATCGGATTTGCCGCGTCTGCCTTCGGTGCACTTTTTTACCCGCTCGTACTCACTCGCGTCTTCGGAGGCACTCGCCTGCAATTACAGCCGGTGCATAACACATACCTACTTGTTGCGGCGGAAGTAAGTGTCTTTGGACTCGTATTTCTTCTTTTATTGCTTTTTGAACTTTTTAAAGAGGGCATCATGCGCACCATATCCCTGCCGCTTGGTTCTTCGTTGGCGTTGGGGGTTTTACTCGCAGTTCTTATCACGGGGTTATTCGATCACTACTACTGGAGTCTCCACGGCGGCATCGTTGTGTTTTGGGCTTCGATCGGGGCTGCCCTATGTCTGCTATATGGTGGCGAGAAGCCTACTGGGGATGTGGATAAGTAGATCCCTTGACGCTATTTTGTCCTTATTTTATTATACAAATCACTCACTACTTAGCACTCTGAACTTTCGAGTGCTAAGTTTACGAGAACTAACTACTAATATCTAAGCAAAACGTATGAAACTCAAACCTTTGGGAGATCGGATCGTCGTGAAACCTTCCACCGAAGAAGAGGTCACGAAGTCCGGTATCGTGCTCCCCGACACAGTCGAGAAAGAAAAGAAAGAAGAGGGAGAAGTTGTGGCCGTCGGTAGTGGCGAGAAAATCAATAAGCTCAACCTCAAGGTTGGGGATGTTGTCATTTTCTCAAAGTACGGTGGCGACGAAGTCACTGTTGAGGAAATTGAATACAAGGTGCTGAAGGACGAAGACGTACTCGCAGTTCTCGAGAAATAATTTATTTTGATAAAGGAAACCTATGGCTAAACAAATTCTATTCCACGATAAAGTACGAGGCATGATTAAACGCGGCGTCGACAAACTCGCCGATACAGTGAAAGTCACCCTCGGACCTCGTGGCCGCAATGTCATTCTCGACAAGGGATTCGGGTCCCCGACTATTACGAATGACGGCGTCACGATTGCTAAGGAGATTGAACTTGAAGACAAATTTGAAAACGTCGGCGCCCAGCTCGTTCAGGAAGTGGCGTCGAAAACAAACGATGTTGCTGGAGATGGTACGACTACTGCGGCAGTCTTGGCGCAGAGCATGATCCAGGAAGGTTTTCGAAACATCACCGCAGGCGCGAATTCAGTCATGGTGCGCCATGGGATTGAAAAAGCAGTAAAAGCTGTCGTGCAGGAACTGCAGAGCATGTCCAAGCCGGTGAAGTCCAATGAGGAGATCGCGCAAGTCGGCACTATTTCTGCGCAGGATCCTGAGATTGGGAAACTCATTGCTGAGGTCATGGAAAAAGTTGGAAAAGACGGCGTCGTCACCGTTGAAGAATCCCAAACGTTTGGGCTGACAAAGGAAGTAGTCGAAGGCATGCAGTTCGACAAAGGGTATGTATCTCCCTACATGATTACCAACGCCGAGCGCATGGAAGCAGAGCTGAAGGATGTGCACATACTCATTACTGACAAAAAAGTTTCTACTATAGCAGAAATACTCCCAATCCTAGAAAAGCTCGCACAATCAGGAACCAAGGAATTGGTATTAATCGCTGATGAAGTTGAAGGGGAAGCGCTTGCTACATTCGTAGTCAATAAGCTCCGCGGCACATTTACTGTTTTGGCTGTCAAAGCACCTGGTTTCGGTGACCGCAGGAAAGAAATGCTCCAAGATATCGCGGTTCTAGCGGGCGGTAAGGTTGTTTCCGAGGATATGGGTTTGAAACTGGAGAATATCGACATAGAGACACTCGGGCGCAGTCGCCGCGTCATCGCCACGAAAGAGACCACGACGATTGTCGGTGGACATGGAGATCAGGGTGAGATTAAGGATCGCGTGAACCAGATCAAAAAAGAAATTGAGACCTCCACGTCTGATTTTGATAAAGAAAAGTTGCAGGAACGGCTCGGCAAACTTGCCGGCGGAGTGGCTGTCATCAAGGTTGGTGCAGCGACAGAGACTGAAATGAAAGAAAAGAAGATGCGCATCGAGGATGCACTACATGCAACGCGTGCCGCAGTTGAAGAAGGCATCGTTCCGGGAGGCGGCGTCGCGTATCTCCGGGCTGCGAAGACGCTTGATCAACTGAAAGTGATAGGCGATGAGCGCGTCGGGATCAATATCGTGATGCGTTCGCTCGAAGAGCCTATCCGCCAGATAGCGCAGAACGCAGGCCAGGAAGCATCAGTCATTGTTGACACGGTAAAAAAGAATTCAGGCGCCTTTGGCTATAATGCCGCAACAGGCGAATTTGAAGATCTCGTCGCTGCGGGCATCGTCGATCCGACTAAAGTGGCGCGTTCAGCGATTGAGAACGCCGCATCCATCGCGAGTCTCTTGATTACTACCGAAGCTGTCGTTACCGACATCCCGGAAAAGAAAGATGATATGCAGGGTGGCATGCCTTCCGGCATGGGTGGTATGGGCGGGATGGATATGGGTATGTAGGTTAATTGGCGAATTACGGATTGCGCATTAACGAATTGATATATTGGAAGCGTCCGCTGATGAGGCGGGCGCTTTTGGGAATCGTAATTGTTCGCGCACCTTAGAAAAGGTGCGCTGTGTTTATACAACAAAGAGCACCCTTTCCAGGGTGCGAAACGTAACAAATAAGAAAACGCAGGGTCGGGGAGGACCCTGCGGAGTTCGTGCGATTGTTGAGGTAACTGGCTCGATCATCCCATAGGGACGATGTTAGTTGACAGGATGAGCGCGATGCCCATGAATTCCCAGATGAACGCTGTCATGGCAAGCCTGTGCATAGACGAAGAAATAAACGCAACGTAGTGCAACAAGAGTGCAAACACCAGCCAGGTTGGGAGTTCGACCATAGAAAACTTCTTGCCAAGCAGGATGGTGAGAGCGACAGTAATGACGGCACTCGTGGCGATGGTTTCGCTACCATCCATCACAAGCCGTTTTACAAGGGCAGAACTTTCCATTTGGTCTTTACTGTTTTCTCGGATGAGAAAGAGCCAGTACGTCAAGACCATCAGGAGGATTGGTGTCCATGAGAACCGTGTCCCACTGGCTATCCACCCAATGAGTACCGGCGTCGTGCAGACAAGGGCGACCATCGAGTTGAGAGGACCGTTCGTACCTCTCCGAGCCGTATAGAGGACTATCAGGCCCCCAGCGGATGCGGTTGCCACCGTACATGAAATCGGTAGGTAATGTGCGGAGAGGTAGAAACTTCCCAGAAATGCGATGAACGCCTTGATACCCCAAAAGTATGGCAGCTGAATACCGACGAAGTCATGCACGTGTCGCGTGTACGGCTGTGAATGGTTCTGAAATGCCGTGTGGTAAAAACTGCAGGCCAGAACAAGTAGTGCCATTGCCACCGCGGCGATTTGAACGGTAACGGTTGGTATCAGATTTCCCGTGGCAACCGCAGCGGAGACGATGACTCCGGCAGCGGCGGTGGCGCATGCGACAGGCCGAAAGATGGTAAAGAACGTTCTCGACATTCCGAGTAACATTTGTAGCGTTTTCACGTCGTCTCCTCCTTATATGAGCGGTTTCGGTTTTATGCCACCTTATCGCAGCGTAAGTGCATTGTCAATAAGAAAACACCCCGCTTGCGTGAAGCGGGGGTTGTAGAACGAGGTTCATTGAACTTTCTTCAGCTAAGTGCGCCGACTGCCACCTCGACGCTTTCGTAGTTGAAGAGCTTTCGAGGTGCTTGAGCGGACTCGAGGAACTGTTTGATGCGATCGTTCGCATTGCAGAGAACAAGGTTTCCACCTACGCCTTGGGCACGCAACAGTGCTCCGAGAATGATCGCGAACCCATGTGGATTTAAGTGACCAACGTCGGCCACGTCCAAGACGAAGTGACGGAGATTAGTTCCGGAACACTCGTCGATTACCGGATTGAGCAGTTCCCCTGTGTCGTCACCAAGGTGAGTGGTCCTAGCGAACTTGATGACCGCCACTCGGCCCCGTATTTCCGATGTCGGTTTGTTCATGTGTACCGCCTTCCTTAGGCGGTTAATGACCCATTGCCGTTTGTTTTCTGACCTCAAATCACTTTATCTACTATTGTGTGGTGTGTCAATTAAGTTGTTTAATAGTGTGTTTTTTACTATACTGAGTTACATGACGCAGTCTTTAGGGGACAATTTGCCTATCATGCAAGGCATGCCAGAGGTTGATGATACGGTTGGAGGCGAGCATCTTTCATTCTACTGGCTGAGCACATGGGTTCCGCTCATATTGCTCATTGCCGGAGAGATTGTGCTTGTCTATATTGGCCTGCCCGTGTACGTGACCCGTATTATTGAAGCGGTATTTTTCACCATTGCTGCATTGTTGGTATTCCGCACTCGAAAAAAAATATTGACCGCCTCATATGCCGCTGCCTATGTAGGATTTATTGTGGGGATCGTTATCGTAGTCTTCGAGCTATTTACCGATCCGCATATGTGGCGCTGGTTTAATCTCATTGCACGACCGCTATGGATGGCGGCGGCCGGGTTTATCGTGGGAGGGATCGCTGCCTTTACGATTAAGCGACTAAACTCCTCACGTTCTTTGAACACTCCTTCGTATCCATTATCATCATTGAAAGGAGGTGATACACATGGATGAGCAAAAAATGCCGCAACAGGAGCAGCTTACTTCGGAACGCAAACTTATGGCGGCCCTTTCCTATGTCTGGGGAATCAGCCTTATTATGTTGATATTGAAAAAAGATGATCCCTATATCCGTTTCCACGCACGACAGGGATTTGTCATTTTTCTCTTGTGGTTTTTGGTGTTTATCTGGTTTATCGCGCTGTTTGTCTGGGCCGTCATCGTCCTTCTCTCACTTCTTGGATTTTTCAAAGCGTTATCCGGAGAACGCTACCGCATTCCGATCATCGCCGATATTGCAGAGAAAGTTGTCCAGAAACTTAACCTCTAACCACGAACCCCTTGCATACATTGGTTACACCCATTGCAGGGGGTTTTTTTGGGTTGCCCCCCCGTTAGAAAATTTTCTTAATACTTTCTTGACAGTCTCTGCGTTACTGGTGCAGAGAAACGCTTGCCTTGCATGGACGCTTGAAAAAATTTTCTAACAGGGTTGCTAGAAACTGATTTTTTTGTTATACTTTATTTCACAGACTGTAATTTTTTATCCAAAAAACCCACATGTCCACACCATCCCGAAGCAAACGTTTTATTCTATGGTTCCGTGAATTAGGTATCCGTGATGTTCCTCTCGTAGGGGGTAAGAACGCGTCGCTCGGGGAAATGTACCAAAAGCTTGTCGGGAAGGGTGTAAGTATTCCGAACGGCTTTGCCATTACGGCACACGCCTATTTTTATCTTTTGGAAAAAGCCGGTATCCGGGATGATATTAAACGCGTCCTGAAAGATTTGAATACCCACGATATTAGAAACTTGCAAGCCCACGGAAAAAAAGTCCGTGAGTTGATCATGAGTACGACCTTCCCGAAGGATCTTGAGAACTTGATCGTCGAGAATTACCGCAAACTTGAGAAACAGTACGGGAAGGGTGTCGATGTTGCTGTCCGTTCGTCAGCCACTGCAGAAGATTTGCCCGATGCGTCATTTGCAGGCCAACAGGAAACGTATTTGAATATTCGTGGGCCCAAAGCGTTACTTGAAGCGTGTAAAAAATGTTTTGCTTCACTCTTTACCGATCGGGCAGTAAGCTATCGTGTAGATAAGCACTTCGATCATTTTTCCATCGGACTGTCTATAGGGGTGCAAAAGATGGTGCGGTCTGACAAAGGCGCTTCCGGCGTCATGTTTTCAATTGACACCGAATCGGGGCATAAAGACATGGTCCTCATTAATGCATCGTACGGTCTCGGAGAAAATATCGTGCAGGGCGCAGTCAGTCCAGACGAATATTATATTCACAAGCCAACCCTGAAAAAAGGTTTTAATTCTATCGTGTCGAAAGCGCTCGGTACGAAGAAGATTA
Source organism: Parcubacteria group bacterium GW2011_GWA2_48_9 (assembly GCA_001003705.1). Classification (GTDB taxonomy): domain Bacteria; phylum Patescibacteriota; class Patescibacteriia; order UBA10025; family UBA10025; genus UBA10025. Next base: position 95,770 of record LCPQ01000010.1, read on the forward strand.
AGATGATTTATTCTACTGGCGCTAAGCCGACGGTAAATATTTCAGTCAAAGATGCCGACCGCCGCCGCTTCTGTATCACTGATAAAGAAGCACTGAAACTTGCAAAATGGGCGTGTATTATTGAAGACCACTATACGAAAGAAGCCGGACACTTCAAACCCATGGATATGGAATGGGCGAAGGACGGTGTGACAGGGCAATTGTTTATCGTCCAGGCCCGTCCGGAAACCGTAGTATCACAACGTGATGCCAGCGTACTCGAACATTACACCCTGGTAAAGAAAGGCAAACCGCTCGCGTCGGGCTCTCCCGTCGGAGCAAAGATCGGCGTCGGGCGCGCGAACGTCATTAAGGATGTTAAGCAGATTTTACAGTTCAAAAAAGGCGATGTACTCATCACTAAGATGACTGATCCGGACTGGGAGCCGATCATGAAAATCGCCTCAGCTATCGTTACCGATGAGGGCGGCCGGACATCGCATGCGGCTATCGTGAGCCGTGAGCTCGGTATTCCCGCGATTGTCGGCGCTGAAGATGCCACGAAGCGCATTCCACACGGCAAAGACATCACCGTCAGCTGTTCGGAAGGCGATATAGGGTATGTCTACGCCGGAAGGTTGCCTTTCAAAGTGAAGAAAACCAGCCTAAAAAATCTTCACCGTCCGAAAAAAACCAAGATCAAGATGATTTTTGGCACACCGGAACTCGCGTTCCAAACATCTCATATTCCTAATGACGGTGTCGGACTGGCTCGTGAAGAATTCATCATCAATTCGTATATCAAGGTTCACCCGATGGCGCTCGTGAAGTATCCACATTTGAAGGACAGGGCAGCTATTAAAGAGATCGACGCCCTCACGACCGGATATCAAGACAAGAAACAATACTACGTCGATAAGCTCTCATATGGCATTGCCACCATTGCAGCGGCGTTTTATCCCCGTGAAGTAATTGTCCGACTCGCTGATTTTCGTTCAAATGAATACGCGGAACTGATTGGCGGAAAAGAGTTCGAGCCTGATGAGCGCAATCCCATGATCGGTTGGAGAGGCGCTTCCCGTTATTACGATCCAAAGTATCGACCCGCGTTTGATCTCGAATGCAAAGCGTTGAAACGTGTCCGCGATGAAATGGGGTTAGTCAACGTGAAGGTGATGGTACCATTCTGCCGTACCGTGGAAGAAGGGAAAAAGGTTATTCAAGTAATGGCATTGAACGGCTTGAAACAACACGTCAACGGTTTAGAAGTGTATGTCATGTGCGAAATCCCATCGAATGTCGTGCTTGCCGATCAATTTAGCAAAGTCTTCGACGGATTCTCTATTGGTTCGAACGATTTAACACAGCTTACCCTCGGACTGGACCGTGATTCGGGAATCGTCGCTCACGTTGGAAATGAGAACAATGAAGCGGTGAAACGACTCGTACAGCAGGTTATTCGCACTGCGAAAAAATACCACCGCCACATCGGTATTTGTGGACAGGCGCCGTCCGACTTTCCCGACTTCGCGAAATTCCTCCTGAAGCACGGCATTGATTCGATCTCATTGAATCCGGATGTAATTATTGAAACGACCATGGCGTTAGCGCGTGCTGAGAAAAAGACGTAACGCACTGGCTGCATGTTACCAAACCATATGCGGCGCATAAAAATCATTCCAACGGTACTAGTCGTTGGTGTAGTGCTTATTTCAGCCATTTTCCTTTTTTCAACCGTCAATGCAAAAAGCCCGCCTTTACTAGAGGGGGCGCGACTTATCGAACCTTCTGCAGGCAGCGTGATTAGTGGTGCCGTACCTTTCGAAGCTGACCTCGCGGATGGATCTCCCGATGATGATACCGTAGTCGCATTTACCATTTACCGTAAACTTGGCGGCGCTCCAGAGGAGGGCCGTTTTTGTTTTTTATCTCCGACAGCGACTCATGTGAGTGGAACCGATCGATGGCGCGTTGACAGTGTTGATACAACGAAAGTAACAGGCAACTGTTCTTCGTCACTTGTTGGGTGGGGAACGGTATTCGTACCAGAGGATGGGACCTATCGTTTTGGTTTATGGGTGGATGGGACTGAATATGTAACTGAACAAGAAATCACCGTTGAAAATGGCGTTATCACTCCTGAGGAGCCTACGGTGAATCGCAATACGAATACCGACACCAATCAGAATAGTAATAGTGGTACGAATAACAGCAACACCAACTTGAATACTGGTAATATAAATACGAACAGTGGTGGAAATGTGAACACAAACCAAAACACGAATACACCGGTGAATTCTGGCGGGCTGGCAACCAACGCAAATACGAACACTGGGGCTACTAACAATACAAATAGTCAGCCGCCTGAAAACTCCCAACTTCCAGAGGAGCAAAGTCCCTCGATTTCTTTTCTCAAGCCGTCTTCTGGTGCGACGGTAAGTGAGAATGTTGAAGTGGCGGTAGCGGTGGATAATGCACCAAACATCCAAGAGGTAGTCTACTCAGTGTACAGTCGGAGTGTGTGGTACACGATTGGACGCGCTTCGGCATCCGGAACTATGTGGTCGCTCTCATGGGACACGAGGGCACTACCTGATGGTGTCGTATATGGGGTGATGCGCGCGTATCTGACTGATGGGAGAATATACGCATCGGAAATCAGGCAGTTTACCATCGCTAACAGTGGGGCTGAACCGACTAATGAAAATGAAAATACGAATGTGTCGCCGCCTGGCAGCTCAAATACTAATATTCCGCCAGACGGGACTGACGGAGTATCAGGTCCTCCCGTTCCGGACACAGACAACGACGGCATCTCAGATGAAGAAGAAATTATACGTGGTACTGATCCCCATGTTCCTGGAGTCATTGTACGGCGAGGCCGGACGTTTACACTTCTTCCCGCTTCGCAGCCGATCTCGAGTGGGGATACGGATGATACCATTCGTGTCGTAAAGGTGATCGGCCCTGGTATTGTCACTGATAACGATTCTGAGGAGATACAAGAGCAGTATATATTCAGCGGCGTAGGATTACCCTTAGACTACCTTTCACTGTTTGTCTACAGCGACAATCCTTTTGTCGCCCCTGTGCAAGTAAACGGCATTGGCACGTGGATAACACCGTTAAACGTTCAATTGGAAACGGGTGAACATACTGCGTATGTCGCTGTCGTTAATAACAAAGGAAAGGTGGTACGTAAAAGTCAGCCGTTCGCGTTTACAGTAGATCCCGATGCGCTGAAACGTTCTCAAAAAAAAGAAATTCCCTGGCTGTGGATCGGTATCGGTGCTGCAGTCCTTGCAGGGTTGGTGACAGGCGGTTTTTTCTTCATGAGAAAAGCGGAGAAGGGCGTGAAGGGAGAGTAGTCAGAAGCGGGAGAGCATTGAGCTTAGCGCAAAGAGTCAGAATTTTCTCGCAAGACTTGATATCTTTGGCAAGCCAGCAAGTCGGCGAGCCGACTCTAATCACTTAGAGCGTACTCTTTCTAGAGTGAGATCCGTTTTCGTTCTCGAAAAAAAAGGAGGGGCGAACCGTGAAGGCTCGCCCCGTGTCCATGTGGTGGAGTCCAACCCATGCCTCATTGGAATTGAGGAGGGCAATTACGAGGGCCCCACCCCGGGCCTATCGCAAACCCTCAGCAGGTCGAAACAAAAGGTGTCCGAGGTTGCGACCGTGACGGTGCATCCCGAGGTTTCGAGATGCAGTACAGTGTAGGGGATGACCGCCACAGATGGCCCGGGAGAGGTAGATCTACCAGACAGACTTTTCTGAAAGAGCATACCGACCTCCTGGGTGTTGAGACCGAGATTTATATAAGTGTTCTATACCCCCACCGAACGAATGTCAAGGGGCGCTTTTCTTTTTCAAAAACGGCCGCTATGGTATAGTGTCCGTTATCATGGAGAGGTCGCATACCACCGCTTCTAGCGGGGCCCCGCAAAATGCGGTGGGTGGACGAGTGCGCTTGCTTGGCTACCGCCTCCGGCGGGGTCCCGCAAGAGGCGGGAGAGCAGAGTAATCTGAAAAGGTATGTACACGGTCTATATTATTCAGAGTCAAAAGACATTACATTATTACATCGGGGTTACCCGGGAAATCAATCAACGTATGCGCCATCACAACAGCGGGGCGAATCGGTCCACAAAAGGAAAAGGACCTTGGAGGTTGGTTTATCGAGAGGTATGTCAGGATAAACAATCTGCGTGGCGAAGCTTTTAAGAAGCTAATATTGAAATAATTCCCTGCCCATGGCGGAGAGGTCGCATAGTGGCCGAGTGCGCTTGCTTGGAAAGCAAGTGTCTACGAAAGTGGACCGCGAGTTCGAATCTCGCCCTCTCCGCCATGAGCAGTTCACCGCCTCCGGCGGGAAAAAGCAACTGTCCGCGAAAGTGGACCGCGAGTTCGAATCTCCTCCCTTCCGCCAGTTAGGAAAGTATATAATATAGCAATAACTAAGGGAGAATAAGAATATGTTTATTACGATTACAACCAGTAAAGTTACGGCCGAACAGGCTGGGCAGGTTGAGGATTTCCTCAAAGAGTTCTTGCCGAGGATGAAACAGCAACTGGGCGTTAATGCAATTTATCATTACTCCAGGCCAGACAAAGGCGATGAAAGCACGGTTGTTATTTGGGAAAGTCCCGAAGCAGTGAAAGCCTATCGGGAAAGCGATTTGATCAAGGAAGCAGTGGCCTACGAGCAAAAACTTGGTCTTCAGGAAATGACAACGAGAGAAGGTTACCCAGTAATTTTTAGCACAAACAAGAAAGAGTAATTCCAACTGAACTATTAACAAGTTCACCGCCCGCGAAAAACTTGAAATCATTCTTTCCGCTCCGGTTCCCGCCTACACTTCGTTTCGGTCGGACAGGCAAGGCGGGTGAATGAGGGGAATTCCGCCCGCCTCGCCCAGTCAGTTCGGTTCGGATATTTTCAAACAGACACCGCCACGCATGGTTGTTTATATGTGGTAAGATAAAATATATGTTTCTCCACGCCAACCTCAATCCAACGCCGGCAAAGAAAGTAGTATACCTATGCTCCTCAGTCATCCTGGGCATTCTATTAAGCTTAATCGCCCACGCGGTGGTTGAGTCGTTATATATAAGTTCGGCACTCGACCGTAACGCTAGCATCATTTGGTACACAGCTTTTGGCGGATTGAAAGGAGCGTGCGCCCTGCATCCGGCGATCCAATGGTCGCTGTTGATTGGTGGCGCTGTGGGCGGATATTTCTTAGGGAAGTTTTGGTGGCGGCTGGTGTATATCGATCGTCGCTGGAGCAAAGACAAAGTTGAGCCAGCTCCCACTCAGAAACAGTAGGACCGATGTTTTTCAGAGAACATAGGGAACGCATTCTGCGGAAAGAGCTCCTTCTAGAGGCCGTCGTTTTTGCGTTGGCAGTTACTCTGATAACAACTCTCGACAAACAGGTCATCGTATTAACCATCTTGCTCATCCTTCTTTCCGTCGTAGCGAATCGTCTGTGGCATCAGAAACATGATATTATTTTCTATTGTACCGGTGCTATCCTCGGCCCGATCGTCGAGATTATCTGTACGGCCAACGGTGTGTGGCGCTACGAACATCCGACATTTCTGAATGTTCCTCTGTGGGTGCCGTTTGCATGGGGCATCATGGCCGTGATGGTTACGAGGATCGCGGAGACGTTTGTGAAAATCGAGAAGCGGTAGTAGTGGAAGAAGAGCTCTAACTTTCCGGGATCAGCGTTTTTATATGGAAAAATATTTTTGGAGTTGACCCTTCGATTCCTCAGGGTCTCCGAAGACTTGACAAATTTTCTGGCCACGTTCTACATATTGGACTATCCTGAACGAGGACAATGTTCTTCATGGTAAGAATATAGTAAAACATTGCATGGAGGTGTGGCATGTCAGAAGACGCCCACGAATTGCCAGTCCCATTTCCTCAGGTGAAGGATTCACGACCGGGGGAGACACCACCGATATGTTCTATGTGCAATGACACAGGGTTCTGCATTATTGACGGAAGTCAGTGTATCTGTGTCTTGTATGGGCATTCGAAGGTGTGATAGCGGCAACCAGCATGATATGGAGGCCGCTTTTTCCTTTTTCCTTATTTTTCGCAAAGCTGCGGATATACCTTTTCCGTGTAAGGACGAAAGGCGCTTTCACGGACTTGACATATTGCAGAACTGAGTGGTAGGGTAGTGGGTGCCTTCCTGACAACCAACGACATTTTCTATGAATCACGCAGGAAGAATTAGCATGAACAGCGAGTCGCTTCGGAGCCGCTTCCCGGAGGTCTATAAGGAATTTTTCGCGAAATGTTCGACCGTGGTGTCCGCCCCAGGGTCGTTTTTTTGGTCAGCCGGCTTAGCGGTCATTTACGGCGGCATCGGCGTGATTGAAAAGATTCCACTACGCGTATATGTCGGTATTGAGCGCGATCATGATACGACATTGCGGTTTGGCGATTATATCAGCTACATCCCTCATCAGCAGCAGTTCGAGAATTTCAGCCACAATAAAGTGTACGAAGAAAAACTTCTCCAACTACTTGATGACGTTTGTCGAGGCCTTCCGAACACCGTCGGTGGGAAAATTCATATACTCTCTGAAGTGCCACGAGGCGCTGGACTCAATCAGTCCGGTGCTTCTAATATGGGCATCAGCGTTCTTCTGGCATTAGAGTCTGGCATGACCGACCGCGAACATATTGAGAAGCAGGTCAGTACGAAAACGCCCGAACTGCAAAAGGATCCAGTATTCGACAAAATATTCCGTACTTCGTGGAAACTGGAAGCCTGTGCTCATGCGGACGTCGGGAGCGGAGGGGGCACCTATGCAGCGTTCGTTGCTTCGGCTTCGCCAATTCTTTTTTATTCCGAGCGCCGCCAGGGGACCTTCAGTGAGCATCCGTATGCACGGTATCCGTCGAACGTGGAAGGCCATTATGAGATGTTTGATACCATAGAATACGCCGGTTATCGCCTGAAGGACCTTTTTGGGTGGCGCGGCGAGCCCGTGTGGCCGATAGACTACGGCCTAATCTACTTGGGTCAACAAAAACATTCGGGAATCTTTCTCGGACCGATGCGCATCATCAAAAAATCACTGGACCGCCTGGAAGACTTCGTTGTGGAGCATATGAAAGAATTTCCCTCCTCTTCCCGGGATGTTGATCCGGCGTTTTATTTCATGACGCAGGCAAACAACCACCGCGGATTCTGGGAAAAGAGCATCAACTTTCTCCTGATTCTTTCTGTGAAAGCTATTGACGACCTCAAAAAGTTGGTTGAAAATGGTACGGCGGAAGCGCTCAATGAATTTGTTGACACAGTCGATTTGCAAGAGCAGGTAATGAAGTTTTTTACAAAGGGTATCACGCAGTCAGACGAAGTCGGGTTCCTGAGCCGCATCCGGGATATCATTTCAAACAAAGCTACGAACGGCCTTCGGAGCATTAAATTTCTTCCTGACAGGGCTGACGCAGGCGGCGACCTGCTCTTCGTCGCGCCGCAGGGGTACCTCCAAGATCACATAGAGGAGTTTCAGACGTTACTTCGCACACATGTCAGCCCGCTGATACGCATCGATTATATGTCCTGGATTGACGGCATCGAGACTGGCGGCGTCCATGTGGAACAGAATCTCACCATGAAGCAATTTTCAGACTTCATCAGCCACGGGACCTTGCATGTCGCTGAATGGAAAAGCGAGTCTCTCCCCACTCATCGCGTATATTCAGTAGAAGCATTCGAAGAATCGAAGATGCACATGGACCTTTTGCTTGATGAGCTGGAGCATAAAATTCTCGTCAACGGCCGCCCGCTAACGTCAAAGGATATTAAATCAGCAAAAGCAACCATTGAGATCCTCAAGGTACTTCTCGAAAATCTCGGCGAAGACGTGCCTGCGATGCAGTTGCCAGAGTCAGCGTATATCGAGCGGAACGAAATGCAAAGTAAGATTATATCGCCGCTTGCGACCTCCTTTAAGCGTATCACGGGTAAACACTTGCCACTCTCCTTGCATGGCGGTCTGCGCAAGAATTTTGCCATGAAACTGGATAAATCAGATTTGACGATAGGAGTTTTGGAGAGGAAGGAGTAAGAAAAAAACAATTTTTACGCACCTTGGACTTGCCCGCCGGCAGGCGGGGAAGGTGTGTTTTGGATATATTTGGAAACATCAGCAAGAGTACTCTCTCGAGGGTGAAAGGTTTTGTATATATCATTTCCGTAGTTTTCGCGTCGGTGGACAGATACGGTGAAGCTAAGAAAAAGGAGGAACTACCCATGAATACTGTCCTTTCTGACACCGTTTCCGACACTACTGTCGGGACCGAACAAGCGGATCCATCTCCTGCTCAACCCGCAGTCCAGAGCGTCCTCGAAGGATCGCACTGGAGGGGTGGCGCAGACCTGGCGCCCGGATGTTAGCGAAAAACCAATTCGCTATGCCGAAAGCTCCTGGCACAGCCGGGGGCTTTTTCTTTTTCCATGGGCTTTCTTCCATTTCTGTATCTTTCGCGATAGTGAAGATTTACCATGCAAACACAAGCAGAAAAGCAATAACGGACGTTGACAACCTAGCACACAAGGAGGTATTCGCATGCAGATGTCGATTCGTACGTAATGGGGGGGGCACAGTTCACTATCAAGGCATACATGCACGCCAACCAGTCAGGAGTAAAGCATGAGAACGATCCTCGTTCTATCGATCTGCGCGGTGTTCTGCGCAGGACTGTTCGTCGGTTGTGGAGAAGAAAACCCTTTTATAGACCAGGCGAATGTTACTGCACCTGTTGATTCCATGTCAGCAGGTGTGAACGCTGCGGCCAGCCCAAATACACAGCTTCAAGCGACGTCAGCTGGCATTGCCATGCAGCTGCTCAGTTTGAAGATCAATGGCCTGTCGCAAAATGTCGCGACAGCGATGCCCGCGGTAAAAATCCGTCAGGGCGATCGTGTCGAACTTCGCATCACATTCAATGACGCGGGCGGACAGACGGCCATGTATGCAATTGATGCACTTGGCGCAATCTGTTCGTACATCGCACTTCCCCAATACGCGAGCGGTCCACAAACAATTACCTACACCACCCAATCAACCGGCACAGGTGTCCTACACATCAGGTTCCTACTCGGAGAATCCAACTTCATCGTGCGATTCTTCGTTGACGGTCCGACATGGACGAATGCAGATGTAGAAGGCTTGAAAGGGCCGATCGAGCAAGCACTGGCAGCCGAAGGGATGCCCGGAACTGTTCTATCGGTAAAAATCATGAATTCGAATGATCCAACCAAGCCACTTGGCACGTATCATCCACCTTCAACTCCGGGGTTTGTCAATGTGAGCTCTGTAAGCGACGTTAACGAATCGAATTGCGAAGCAATTCTTTTCGGTGCTCAGATGGAACAGGGGAATCTTCCTTGGACCAACGGAGGCTCAACGATCACGAATCCACCCTCTCTCTATGCGTACCCTCAAGGCGTCATTGATCGTGCCAGGCAGATTTGCCAGGAGAAACGCAAGCACTCGACCGACTTTCTCACCAACGTCATAAGTGCCATTGAAGAAGATGCCAAGGACGTGGTACATGTCGGCGCATATATTGTCGTCGGTGGTGCCTGTATCGCAGCCCCGGAACTGGTTGTGCCCTGTGCGGTGCTAGTCGTGATGGCCAAAGCCGATGCTGCAGCTGTTGTCACCCAAGCAGCGGCACAAACAGTGATCAACGCCCACTACCAGAAACTCGGCTGGACACCGGAATACCGTGACCTGGTCTTGAAGGCGACTACCCTCAGTACGATCTTTGGGCCTAAGTCGAAAATCCCGAATTTTTGGGATCGTCGTTTGGCAGAAGAATCGAAACACGCCTCTGCGGCCAAGATGGTCAAGGATTACTGGGGTAAGGCCAAGCATGTTGTAACTGGCTTGGAGGTAACGAATGTAACTATCGTCAATGGTTTCATTGTCGGTGATTTCATCGACGATGATGTGTCGATAGCCATTCCCATTCCGAACCCTACGCCTCAGCAGAACAGTTCGCCGAACGCCTGCTTTACAGTGACGCCGCAGAACCCGACAACGTCAGACCTCGTTAAACTTTCCAGCTGTGCATCTGACTTCGAAACTCCCGTGCCCGACCTCCAGGTTCGCTGGCAGTTCAATGGTTCCTGGACTGCGTGGTCGGTCAACAAGTCGGTTGACTGGCAGTGGCAGACTCCCGGTACCTACACAGTCATCATGGAGGTACGTGATGGTGGAGGTCTTATTTCACAGGCCTCGAAGTCAATCATCGTTACCGCACCGCCAAACACTGCACCAACGGCGTGCTTCACCTACACGCCACAGGCGGTGACCACGGCTACGACGATTACCTTGTACTCCAGCTGTTCATCCGACAGGGAGACGGTGTCGAGTTCACTCCAGGTCCGTTGGAGTATTGATGGAATCTGGTATCCGTGGACAACGACGAAAACACGGACGAAGCTTTGGACGACGGCAGGAACGAAGACGGTCATCCTACAAGTGAGAGATACCGGTGGGCTTATCTCTCAAACGACTAAGACCATTACGGTGACCACTGCCCCAGTTCCCAAAGCATACATCACCGTGTGCCCGGGAACTGGCACGACAGGACAGCCAGTTTCTGCCACGTTCACCGCTGAAAATGCGCAGCAGATCCGTGTGACGTGGGGAGATCAGTCTTCTCCTCAGACCTTCACGTTTTCCGGACAGGCAATCAGGGTCGATCACACGTTCATAGCTGCGAATTTCTACACCATCAACTGTTCGGCGTATGGCAGTGGAGTGTGGAGCTCGGGAGTTTCCTGCCTGGTGAATATCACCAATCCCGTCGTGAACACACCTCCAATACCATGTCTCGCCGTCACTCCCCAGAGCGCCAGCGGTACGACGTCGACAATGTTCTTGTTTGACGCGCAGTGTTCGTCGGACCAGCAGACGCCGGCTACTGCGCTTCTCGTTCGTTTCTTCATCAACGGCGCATGGACATCCTTCACCACATCAAAAGGACTGTCTACGACATGGCCTGTGCCCGGTACCTACACGGTCATCGTCGAGGTGAAAGACCAGGGAGGTCTGACGGCTCAGACGAGCAAGACTGTGACCGTCAGCAATGCCTTCACGCCGATGGCAATTCTGAACACTTCGATCCCTGGAGGCAACCTACTGTCGGACTACTCCGTGATAATTACTGGTAGCGGCGGTACGAACGGGTATGGCTACGGTTGGTCGATCAGCAGCACGCCTCCGGGCATGACATTCAGAAGCAATGCTGACCGTACGGCTACGCTTTCCGGGGTTCCTGGCGCACAGGGAAACTATACGTTCACCGTAACTGTTACGGACATGGGCACTCCGACAAATACAGCGAGCAAGACATTCACGCTCGTCGTGGGTCCAGCGATCAACCGCCCGCCGGTCTTGAATCTCACGAGCAGTACGGCCAGCGGAGTTATCGGCTCTCCTGTTACGGTGCCGTGGAATCTTTCTGACGCGGAAACGCCGTTCAGCCAGCTCTGGGTGGCGATGGACTGGCAGAATAACGGTATAGTCACCTATGTTCAAGGGAAGTCGAGTGCCAGCTGTGCATATCCCGCGGCCAGCACGTATGATGCCCGTTTCACGGCATGGGATGGCACTGATTGGTCGCCAACCCAAATCTGCAGAATCACCGTGACCAGTGGGTGTTCCAACATGCCCACGCTCCTCGACCCGACCAACAACCAGACAGTCAGTCTGAGCGCGGGCTTCACGTTCTCGTGGACGAAAGTCTGCGAGTCGGTCGGGGAGTACAACCTCTACGTCATGACGGCGCCGAATTCATCTGGCGCGTACGTTTTTGCGGATAGGATCAGCCCGACCTGGACTTCACTGCGGTATTGGGGAACCGGCTTACAACCAAACACCACGTACTACTGGTGTTTGCAGATGGGGAGTTACTACGGAGCGCCCCTAACGCCATTTGGCACATTCAGAACGGCTCCGTAAATAGCACAAAAAACCACGCACATTTCACCGGCAGAAGGATCCCCCTTCTGCCGTTTTCTTATTTCCTCTCAAGGATTGACAAAACGCGCCCGTCATGGTAGCATTGCCGGTTGTTCATTTTACAAATCACGGCTA
>LCPQ01000011.1:0-45086 GCA_001003705.1 Parcubacteria group bacterium GW2011_GWA2_48_9
CGGCACATTATGAATACTGCACCGCTCTTTCGTCAGGAGTGCGGCGGCGAGAAGCTTGAGAGCAGCATTTTTTGCCCCGCTTACCACCACCTCCCCTTCCAGAGAGGCACCACCTTGAATAAGAAAACGATCCATATATTGGCTTCCTCTAGTATACGCATCTCATCATATCTGCGCAAGACGAACTGATAATTACCCACGTACATTACGATTGGCTATGGTATACTGACACATATGAATGCCCGCATTCGTCGATTATACCTTATCGCAACGGTTTTGGTCTTTCTCATTACCGCACCTCTCCTTGTATCATATTCTCGCGGCTGGCGGTACGATATGGACCAGCACCGAATTATACAAACGGGTTCATTTACCGTTACTTCTATTCCCAACAGCGTTGATGTTCGCTTGAATGGCTCCCTTATTAACACAACTCCTATCAGGTCACAACGATTTACTCCCGGTACGTATGTATTGAGCCTGAGTAAAGATGGTTGGATAAGCCGTGAACAGACAATAACCATTCAAGCAGGCCAGGCTACGGTAGTCGAAGATGTTGTGCTAATAAAAGACGACCCGGAACCTGTTCGCATGCTAGATGGAAATATTGTAATGCTGGAAAGTTCTCCAGATTATTCACGTCGAATCGCTGTAGTTGAGACAAACGAAGGATTTGACTTATTTTTTAACGAGGACCCGCTTGGGGACTTCAGGCTGATAAGATCGGTTCAGAATAGCCCTCGTGACATACGGTGGTCTTCGGATCAAACATCTGCGCTCGTCACGTTTGAAAAAGAAAACGGCCAATATCCAGAGTACCTGGTTGTTTCGGCGTCACGTGTCGAATTTATCCCTGAAATTTCCGGCGAAAAACCGCGTAATGTTTTCTGGGATACAACTCGGGATTCAACTCTTTGGTTATGGGTTGATCACACCCTACGCGAGTTTGGAACTGAGACGGAATATGTAATTCCCGAAAAACTCACCCCGATTCTCATAACACAAGACGTTGCTTATGCTATACGTACACAAGATGATGCACATACGCTTATTGCATACACCCTTTTGTCGGGAGATGAGCGTACAATAGACAGGGTGAAGGCATCTCCCATCATGACCGCGTCATTGGTGGGGCCTTATTTTACTTTTTCTGATCCTGAATCGCACGCTACTTCCTTCATGAAAAAAGTTGGTGGCCAGTATGTGATGATACGTGATAACGAGCGTGCAACACGTGTTTCCTGGTCATCAGATACTGAACAACTACTCCTGCTTGACGGATATTCTATCACCACACTGGACGACAAGCACACAGACACCCTTGTCCGTTATTCTACGGGTATCCAATCAGCATCATGGCTGCCTAATACTTCCATTATTTTATTTCTTAACGAGGGAGATGTGTATTCGCTCGATCTTTCACAGACCCCCTCGATAGTCGGCAAGCTCTATGATTCAGACGCCCACTTGTTCACAAACGACAAAAACGGCGATTATCTCTTTATAGCCGATACATCTGGGATATTGCGGCTCCGCTTGAGATCATAGCCCGTTCTGCTAAGGTGCCATCGGACGTCGCTTTTTCTTTTCCCACTCGGCGGCAAGATTTTGAGCCTCGAGCAAAGAATCAAAGGATTCACCGCCGTCTCCCCACCACCCCCTGAGTATTTCATACGTCATAGAACCTTCACGGATATAGTGGTTGTTTACATCGGTAATTTCAAACTCGCCGCGGGCTGAAGGTTTTAAGGTCTTTATTACTTGAAAAATAGAGGGGTCGTACATATACGCGCCAACAACCGCATAGTTCGTTTTTGGGTGCTCTGGCTTTTCTACTATGCTGACTATTTTTTTACCCTCAATCTCGGGCACACCGTATGACCGTGGATTCTTTACTTCCTTGATAAAAATTTTGGCACCGCGCTCTTGTTTCTTAAAATCTTCAGCTGCCTGTAAGATGTTATCCTCGAGAATGTTGTCCCCTAGCATGACGGCTATTTTCTCTCCATCTGCAAAATCTTCTGCCATTCCGAGTGCTTGAGCGATACCAGCGGCACCTTCCTGAAAGGTATAATGTATTTCTCTTAACCCAAACTCCCGTCCGTCCCCTAGCAACCTGACAAAATCTCCAGGATTGCTGCCACCCATAACAAGCAGAATATCTTGAATCCCTGCGTCTGCGAGAGTCTGAATAGGATAAAAGATCATTGGTTTGTTATACACAGGAAGAAGGTGTTTGTTCGTTACCCTCGTCAGTGGGCGAAGGCGCGTCGCATTACCGCCGGCAAGAATAATTCCTTTCATATAAAACCTTGGGTGATTAAATAGTCTTTCAGCGCCTCTCTCCAGTCCCGAACTGGCGGGAGTTTTGTGTTGAGGAGAATTGAGTAGCTGGGCCGTTCAGCATCACGCGGAAACTTATCTGACGGCACCGGTTCAAGTGTACCACCCCAATCAATCAGGGCAAGCACCTGTTGCGCAAACTCGTACCACGTACAGCTTCCAGAATTTGTGACGTGATAGGTGCCGAACGGAATACCCCAATCCAGCATCTCCCGTACACGATACGCGAGATCGTGGGCATACGTCGGACTGCTCACCTCTTCTTTCACCGCCTGCAGCACATGGTGCGATTCACTTAATCTGATCATCTTATCGACAAAACTCTCTTTCACGTCAGGTCCGGTTCCTTTGACGCCAAAGAGACGCGACAAACGAATGAGATAATGTGACGGGATACGTTTTTGCAATTCCTGCTCACCAAGAAACTTCGACTTCGCATACGCGGATTGCGGATCAGGTATGTCGTCTTCACTGTATCCTTCGCGTTTATCGCCGCGGAACACATAATCAGTGCTGAAGTGTACCATGGTGCCGCCGATTGCACTCACGGCGCGTGCGAGATGTCCGACACCGTATCCGTTCACAAGATTTGCGCGCGATCCACTCCTTTCTGCTCCATCCACGTCGTTATACGCGGCAGCATTGATGAGGAGTTCGGGGGTAACACTGGTCACTCGTCGAAAAACTTCTTCACCGTCCGTTATATCCAATTGATCACTACCCCAAACTATTGGCTGCTGATCTTCGAACACGCGCGCCAGTTCTCCTCCGAGCATACCCGTACCTCCGATTATAAGTATACTCATAATATTATCTCTCAGTGTACTGTTTGGAATAATACTCCTGGTATTTTGCGTCCTTTAATTTCTTCCACCACCATTCATTATCCCGATACCATGCGACTGTTTTTTTTACGCCCTCAGTAAAGCTGGTTTCCGGACTCCATCCGAGATCCTGCAGTCTGTCATTCGTAAGCGCGTAGCGAAAATCATGGCCAGGTCGGTCCTTCACATACTCAATCGAGTCCTTGTCCTTCCCTAATTCTCCGAGTATCTGCTTAGTAAGTTCGATATTACTTATTTCATCGCCAGTCGTAATATTATACACTTCCCCGGCAACACCTTTGTGTAAGATTACGTCAACTGCGCGACAGTGATCTTCCGTATAAATCCACTGCCTTCTGTTGAGCCCTTTTCCGTAGAGAGGGACTTTCTTACCTTCAATAAGGTTGGTAACAAACAGGGGTATAACTTTTTCTGGATATTGATAGGGGCCGTAGAAATTGACGCTGTGCGTTACGATAACGGGTGTACTATATGTTTTAAGAAATGCCCTGCACATCAAGTCGCCGCCAGCCTTCGACGCAGAGTAAGGGCTGTTAGGCAAGAAGGGGCTCTCCTCCGCGAATACTCCTTTTTCTGTGCTTCCGAATACCTCATCAGTTGAGATCTGGACCATGACGGGTATTTTGTACGTATTGACCGCCTCGAGAAGCGTCAGTGTCCCTATGACATCAGTCACCGCAAAATCCCGCGCCCACATGATTGAACGATCGACATGCGTTTCTGCCGCGTAATTGAGGATAGCGTCGACTCCCGGGACAACCTCGGAAACGATTTTCGGATCCGCAATATCACCTTTTACGAACGAATAGCGGGGATTATCCTCAATGTCTTTGAGGTTATCGAGATTACCAGCGTAGGTCAGTTTATCGAGATTAACTACTTCATACTCTTTGTACTTCGAAAGTATGAAGCGGATAAAGTTTGACCCCATGAATCCGGCGCCACCGGTGACGAGCAATCTCATAAATGTAGAATATAAAATGAAAAGTGTAGAATCACAGATTAAAATTAAAAAATCTTATGCTTTGATTTATAGTTTTTCATTTTATACTTTTCACTTTTTATTCTCTAGGTCCCCGCCTCCCAGGATGATAAATACGTCAGCTGTTCAGACGTGAGTTTGTCAATATGCATGCCCATGGCGTCAAGTTTCATTTTTGCTATCGTCTCGTCGATCTTTTCGGGGACGCCATATACTCGTTTCTCTAGATGGCGATGGTTGCGGGCGATGTATTCCGCACAGAGCGCCTGATTCGCGAAACTCATATCCATCACCGATGGAGGGTGGCCTTCAGCTGCTGCCAGGTTAATTAAACGGCCTTCAGCCAAAAGATTGATGTGTTTGCCTCCAGGCAGTGTGTATTCGATGACATACTCCCTCATCTGTCGTTGTTTTTTTGAAATGCGCTGCAACGCCTTCGTGTCGATCTCGACATCGAAGTGCCCTGAATTGCATACAATCGCTCCACTTTTCATCTTTAAGAAGTGCTCCTTACGAATAACGTGGATATCACCTGTCAACGTGACGAAGATATCACCCTCGCCGGCGACTCTCGACATTGGAGCGACTTCAAACCCGTCCATAACTGCTTCAATCGCTTTTAATGGATCAATTTCGGTGATTACCACGCGTGCCCCCATACCTCTTGCTCGCATCGCCGCTCCCCTGCCGCACCACCCATACCCTGCGATGACTACAACTTTACCGGCGAGCAATACGTTTGTCGCACGGATGATTCCGTCTATCGTACTCTGCCCAGTTCCGTACCTGTTGTCGAAAAAATGTTTTGTCTTCGCGTCGTTCACCGCAATCACCGGTATTTTTAGCACGCCGTGCTTTTCCATACTCTTTAGTCGTATAACCCCGGTCGTCGTCTCTTCAGTACTACCTAAAACTTTCTTGGTTTGGGAAGCACGACTTCTGTGAAGCGTCGAAACGAGATCAGCTCCGTCGTCCATTGTTATGTGAGGATTGAAATCCAGCGCTGTATTGATATGTCTAAAATAGGTTTGCCTGTTTTCACCTTTCTTTGCGTACACGGCGATCCTGTCGTGGACGACAAGTGAGGCCGCAACGTCATCCTGTGTTGATAATGGGTTAGAAGCGGTCAAAACAAGCTTCGCGCCCCCCGCTACAAGCGTTTTCATGAGATTGGCCGTTTCTGCGGTCACATGGAGGCATGCGGCTACGCGGAGCCCTTTGAGGGGTTTCTGACGCTTAAAACGGGCTTGTATGCGTCCTAGGACGTCCATCTGGCGGCCTGCCCACTCGATACGGGTCTTCCCCTTTGCTGCGAGCTTTTGGTTAGCAATATCAAACTTCATATAGTTTTAGGGTGCGACTGGTTACCCCAGTCAAATCCGATGTTTGGATCATCAAACGGGATCCGCTCCTCATCAGGGTGCTGAACATTATATGGCTCAGTGGTGTAGTACACAAGCATGACTGGCTCCTCGCTGAGTACTCGGTACCCGTGAGCGACACCGACAGGAATGACAATAAGCTTATAATCATCTTTTCCCGCCATTATCACTTGCGTCTCCCCCTTCGTTGGAGACTCATCCCGTAAATCAAAGAGAACTACCATCGCTTTCCCAGTCGCGACGAACCATAGGTCATCCTGTCTTTTGTGCCAGTGAAACGCTTTAATTGTATCTTTGTAAGCAACCGTCATGGTAGACTGGCCAAATTTTTCAAGTAGGCCTTCATCGCTTCGTAAAACTTCCATAAGAAAGCCAGGTCTTTTGACTATCTCACCTGCTTCAACTTTATCAACATGTGCGACAAGCTGTTTTATTTGCAATCCGTCAATCATTCTTGTTGAGTGCTAATAAAAAAGTAGGAAACAGACATGATTAAAACTCCAGAGAGTGCGGCAAGAAGAACAGATATGGTCCCAATTTCTTTTGTTTGCAAAAATATTATTAGTGCCGCAATTAAAGAAAAACTTGCGCTAATGAAATAATAACGAACTGTGTGTGGTATTTTCTCTTCCTGTTCACTAGATGATTCACCAGTAATTATAATGATAATCCCACTCAAGATCGCTATAGTCAGAAAGATGTTGAGATCAATGAAGTAGCTAACCAATCCTTCTTGTACTGTTTCAAAGAAATATAAAACGAAATAACTTATGAAAGAAACTTTAAAAAGCTCTTTAAAAAGGTTACCAGCTACTTTCGAAACATCACCTAGTTTCTGATTATTTAGGAACATTGTTTCTACTAATGATTACGTTTTTCATAGACCTTTCAATTTTTCACTAATCCTCCTAAATGTTAATGGTGTTTTTTCAAATGTTACTGTCACTTCTTTCACTTTCAATGTACGACGATTCTCTGGGAGTCCAAGTAAATTAAACATAAAGCTTACCGTGGTTAGTCCATTTTTGGAAAAGTACAATTGAGGGGCTTCAATACGTGCCTCTGCTACTAGCCATCCGTCTTCCTCTTGCGGTTGTGGGTATTCAGAAATAATAAAATCATAGTCGTTAACATTCTCGACCGCGTTAAGATTTGGGATATCATTATATGTAGGATCAAAAAATTGACTCTGAGAGAAACTAAAGAATCCATCACCGCTGATGTATACGTCATTTTTTGGAGAAGTCACAGCGGTAAATCCACCGGCCGTCACTATACTTGAGGGAGTGTGAAGTTCACTAATTACAACAGTTTCTTGTCCTACTCGTAAAGTTTGTAAGCTATTTACATGTGAGGTCCTAGCAGTGATAGATTTACTATTCGTATAGAGCGTTGTCGTTGTAAACAACCTATCGCCGAGTACTGTCTTATATTCTGGACTTTCAGCTAAATATACATTTCCCTTGAAGACTACACGATTTTGGCCAGTCACAATTTTCTTAATAAAGATATCATCTGGCATATCAAGCACTATCTTATATATACCCGATGAGAGAGTATCAAGTGAAAGATGATATTGACGGTCCGGATTGATCGTGCCTGCCGCATTTTGTTCGCCATCATCAAAAAGCCTATCATCGAATACTTGTTGGCCATCCTTTGAAAATAACGAAATATGAAATTCGTCAGGACCTTGATGTCTATTGATATCTTGTATGGTAAACGTGAAATCAAGAAGTTCATTCTGCTCGATATACGTATATAGTTCATGTTTTCCTCTTATACTTGTGCTGATGGTTGTGGCTTCAGAAGAAACTTTATAACCCGGTAAAGGTAATGCAGTTGTAATATTCTTGTTAAAACTAATGACGCGGTTCTTGTCGGGAAGATTATCTAGGAATTCTTGAACGGAGGAAAATTGAATATTTGGCAATGAATTTAGATATTCTTTGTTAATTTCCTGAAGAAGCTCCTCGTACTTATTCTTGATATCACTAATACGATCCACGGCGGCACTCAGATCAAGATCGTTGGCTTTCTTGCGAATCTCATCTACCTGTGAGTCGTGCCATCTAAGTAACTCCAGTGTTTTTTCATAATAGGCGGTATCTTTCTGCCATAACACGTTAACGCCATCATGCATTTTTATCCAATAATCAGGGAGGGTCTCTAGGGTGTCGTTGTAGTACGCCATCTTTTTATAGTAATACGCACCATCCGGCTGACGTACGCCAAGATCAATACTCGGCTGGCGATCGAGGTTTTGATATATTAATTTAACCGTCGCTCGCTCAAAGGGCCGTGGTACAGTTACATCGAAATATAAAGGAGTTGTTGTGATCAATTGGAAATACTCAGTATCTCCCTTGGTGTTGTTCGTCCCAATAAGACGGTCAGGTTCTTTCGCAGCAAAATTACTTACTTCCGGTGCGCCTTTTACTACATTATACGTAATTGTAAAAGTTCCACCGGGTACAAAATGGTAATTTATAAGACCTATAAAAACAATTGCCGGAATACTCCAGATAATCACTCTCATCGCATTATATGCCCTTGTTAAAACTTGCTTACTCCGGCGTGAATCCATATGTTAGGTAGTGTGAACTATAGCTTATTATAGTGCCAAGTTCAATCTAGAAGTACTTCTTCCAGTGTTTCACCCGCCATTGTTAAATTTGTTACATATGAAAGAGTGAACCCGGCCTGAATGAGATGCTCGCGAAGGTGTATTACGTCCGTATTTAGTGGGTTTGTATATACATAAATGCGTGTCGTCTTAAGCATTAATCGAAGAGTGGCAAGATCACCATCTGTTTTGAGAGGTAAATCGACAATCACCCTTCGTTCAGGGAAAATGACTTTATCGGCGTTCCCGGTAATTACTATTGAGTCTTCTTCTGTACTTGATAGAATACTTTCACGAATATGAATGTTATTTTGCGTGTTTTTCTTAGTAGCGGCGATGCCATAGAGCGGGTCAAGAAAAGTGAAATGCAGCGAGGTAACAATTATTACGAAGGATACCCCTATTTGGATTACATTTGAAATCCATTTATTTCTTACTAGCCGCCCAAGCCGAAATAAACTGACAACGACAAAAGGAATCCCAAATATATAAACTGGTAACCAATACCGTATATATGATGATCCAAGTATTATTACGGATTTATCAAAATACTCTGATATCTCGAAAGATCCATAAAACACCACTAATACCAAAGACACAGTCAGAAACAATAAAGTGTATATAAGAACAGGCATAGATGTACTACGCCAGGGTCCACCTAACCACGTGGTGTATTTTTTTATGAATGCCAACACTATATCACGTAATATCCAGACTGCGCCGGTAATAGTGAAAAGCGCCCACCAACCAAATGCCAGTAATAGATAGTCATATGTTGCGTACTTCATCGTCGAAAAATTTATTCCAAAAGGCAAAATTGCCTTTCCAATGTTTTGTAATAAAGATGGGCCACTCGTAAGCATGCTCGAAGTTCCCTCGTGTTCAAATGAGTATGCGAATGATAGTGCTGAACCGTAGATATGAGTGTTGGCAACTAAAATGGGGGTCATAACAGCAAAAAAACTAACAACCCAGAAAACAAGTTGAACAAGACTCAACCTTCTAAGGTTTGATAAAAAAATTATTGCAAAAACCGCCAATACCCAAAAAATTTCTGATGTCCTTAATGCTAATGAAAGTCCCGTGCATACGCCTGATAGCGATAGAAACAATAATCTCTTTTTTAATGTCAATGGGTATAAAAACTGATGGACTAAAAAAAATAAGCCTACAATAAAAAAAGATACGAAGGGTACATTATGAAACATCCCCCGTGAGCTATATAAAAAAAATGGTGGTAGGATAAGCAAAAGAAGTGTCGATATGGTAGCTATGCGTTCTAAAAAAATATCTTTTATGAGAAAATAGAAAAAAACTGCACCAATTACTGCTAAAATAGGTGTAATTTTGAGTATACTGCCTATACCAAAAACTTTTGCTATACTGCCGTATAGAAGAGGCATGCCAAGAAAGCTTCCGGGAATTAACTCACCACCCCTGACAGCCATACTGCGAGGATGTATGAGACCACCAGATATCTCATTTAGTGGATCGTGGAATCTAAGTTTACTCTCTGCGGCAAATAGCTGAGAAAAATAGTAATTGGCCGTTTCGTCAGGTGAGGTAAATATAGGGTCGGATCCAGAATAGAGCCAAGAATATATTATTAAGAAAACTAGGCCAACCCCAATAATAAGGACCAGCGAGAGATGGTTCCGAAGCAAGTTAAGCAAACTACCTCGCATATATAAATAGTTATAGCATCATTAGCGACCCTTTTCAAACATTCAAATTTTTGATATACCAGTGGGTACCAATATGAAGAACGGCTTTGTCAAATACTTAGGTGCGAGCATTATCATAGTAGCTCTATTATCAATTGTCCTAAGTATATGGATGCCTATCCAACAATCTACGCGCATCATTGCCGGAGCCTCACTTGCACTTTTCATTCCAGGATTGACATGGAGCTACGTATTCTGGTACAAAAACGAAATCACTGGCTTGGAGAGATTTATTTTTTCCTTTTTTCTCTCCATCGCGTTAGTCCCTTTGGTAATCTATTTTCTCAATAAAGTCGGTGTAAGAATCAACACATTAAATTCCCTCTTAGAGATACTGGGACTGAGTATAGTGGGGATATGTATCTATTTACTTCGAACCCACATGCGCAGTAATACAGTTAGTAAGGAAAACGATCACATTTAACTTCTCATAATATGACCAAAAATTTCGCCATGACGGGTGTCGCGGGCTATATCGCCCCACGCCACCTGCAGGCAATAAAGGATACGGGCAACCAACTTATTGCTGCATTGGATCCCCAAGATTCCGTAGGGATCCTTGACAGCTATTTTGGTGATGTGGCTTTTTTTACAGAATTTGAAAGATTCGATAGACATATCGATAAACTGCGTCGCGAGAACGCTGGCAGTGAAATCCACTACCTCACTATATGTTCACCGAATTACCTTCACGATGCTCATATACGCTTAGCGTTGCGCGTCGGTGCTGACGCGATCTGCGAGAAACCCCTGGTACTGAACCCCTGGAATCTCGATGCCCTCCAGGAACTCGAACGCGAATTCGGAAAAAGAATCTATACTATTCTTCAACTTCGCGTGCATCCAGCAATGGTTGCACTCAAAGAAAAACTTGATTCAGCTCCAACGGGTAATAAACATGACATCGACCTTACGTATATCACTTCACGCGGTAAGTGGTATCAAATTTCGTGGAAGGGAAAGATTGAACAATCAGGTGGGCTGGCAACAAATATAGGTATACATTTTTTTGACATACTCATCTGGCTTTTCGGAAACGTTCAACGTCAGGAAGTGCATCTCAGTACTGCTACGAAAACGTCTGGATACATCGAGCTGGAAAAGGCCCGAGTCCGCTGGTACCTTTCAATTGACTCCGCCGATATTCCTCAAGACGCGCAAAAAACAGGTAAACGAACATATAGGTCTCTCACCATGGACGGGCAAGAAATCGAGTTTTCTGACGGCTTCACTGACCTCCATACGCAGGTATACAAACGAATACTTGCAGGCGATGGTTTCTGACACCAAATATTTCTGTCACAAATCAAGTTACATCGACGAACCTTGTGAAATTGGCGAAGGTACAAAGATATGGCATTTTAGCCATGTCATGGCGGGCGCCAAAATCGGAAAGAACTGTTCGCTTGGCCAGAACGTGAATGTCAGCAGCAAAACAGCTATCGGAAACGACGTAAAAATACAGAACAACGTATCGATATATGACGGTGTTACCCTCGAGGACTACGTTTTTTGTGGACCCTCGATGGTTTTCACGAACGACATGAATCCTCGGTCCAAATACCCAAAGCACGGGGTCTATCTTCCCACGCTTGTGAAGGAGGGTGCATCCATCGGGGCAAACGCAACGATCGTTTGCGGTACCATTATTGGAAGGCATGCGTTTATTGGTTCTGGCTCGGTAGTCACAAAAGACATCCCTGACTACGCCCTGGTGTATGGTAACCCCGCAAGAGTACATGGGTGGATATGCGAGTGCGGAGAAAAGATTGATTTCGGGTCCGATAATACATGCGTATGCAAATCATGTGAAAAAACATACGCTAAAAACGGGGAACAGGTACAGGAGAAAAAGTAACATCAGAAAATCTTAAACCCGCTGTCGGCTTCGTTAGATGAAAAAGAATATTGGACCCATTAGAGACACTGCAGCGATTATTTTAGCAGGTGGCAAGGGCAAGAGAATGGGTATCGCCCTCCCGAAGTCGCTACTTCCTTTAGGTAAAAAAACAATTATTGAGCATGTCCTGGCAACACTGCATTCGCTTCCTGTGACGAGGATTGTTATTGTTACGCCGGCGGATGATTCTCTTTTTCGCAAACTGTTAGGAGGGAACCGCTACTCGTTCGTGAAGCAGGCTAGTCCCCTCGGAACAGGCCATGCGGTCGCTACCGCACTTCACAGACAGAAATTCTCTGAATCCAATGTATTGATCATCATGGCCGACAGTTCTGCACTATTCAAGCCAGGGACGGTTCGGCAATTTATTCGTCAGTGCGCTCCCGAGTCGGCAATTGGTATCACACTCTTTCCCGCTTTCAGAAATGTTACCAGCGTAGGAAGAGTGTACCTCGATAAACAACACCGTTTACTTGGATACCACTTGAGAGGCGCATCATCTCGACGCATAGGCCACCCCTATATACAAGGTGGCTATCTTTTCTTCAGAACACAATGGTTGCAGTCGTGTATACATACCCTGGCACGATCCAAGCACGGCGACAGATACAATTTGACCGACCTGCTTTCCTATGCTAAAAAGAACCACTCAAGAATCTCCGCTTATGTCCTCCGGAATCTCAAGGAATGGTCCAGTGTGAATACCTTTCGCGAATACAGAGAAACACTACAAAAAATAAACACAAGACTGAAACCATAAGGGGGTTCATGTGGCTATCACCACGATCACCCATGAAATTGATCTTTTTGATTCGCTTGTCGCTGTAGGCATTCAGCTCACGGCTGACACCGCATTCACGGGAGCACAGCGTCCTCTCCACAACGGAGACGTCACTGCCTTTGCAACCTTTCTAGCGCGCGCAAGGCAGCTCTCACCCCACTGGAACGGGTCATTTACTACACACATGCATCTCGCCGTCGCGCTGGTGAAGGCAATGACCAGTCGACTAAACCTCCCAGCGGAGGATCAATTTCTCACCTCATTCCAGATACTCGCACATGACGTCGGCCGGCTCCTCACGCATCGAGTCGTTACCAATGAAGTTCGCGGGAGAGAACTCCTACGAGCGATGAACTTTGTCTCTCCGTTCGACGACATCCATTTCGGCTGGTCCTACTGGACCGGGGATATATTTTCTCCGTCCATGAGACATCATCGCGACCGCATCGTGGTGCTCGCTGACCAATTTGGAAAGCCGAGCGAATGTGGACCCCATGTTCGCACCATTGATGAAGCATTTTCATCTGTCAGATCACTTACTACGCGGTACGCCGGCAATCATGATCCAGAATTCCTCTCGAATGCCAGTAAGGCACAGGAGCGATGCACCCTCGCTATCGAAGCGTCGCTTGAGTGGCTCCACTCGGAAGGAGTAGATTTCGACGATGTACGCAACGCCGCAAGTGGAGCCTGCCAGCACCTTTTCTGACTGGGCCAGTGGAGTCTCGCTGGCCTTCTTCTTTTTGCTATAATATCGTCCATACAGCAGACTCCGAAGCTACCTTGTCACCACTTTTCAATATGGCGAAATGTGCTACAATACCGCGCATACTACTATGCAACTTGTCGATTTAGGAGTCCAATACAACGCGTTAAAAAAAGAGATAGATACAGCCATCCAACAGGTCATTGACGAGGGAACGTTTATCTTCGGTGAAAACTTGGAGAAGCTTGAAGAAGAGGTAGCCGACTACTGCGGGGTATCTTACGCAGTTGGCCTCAACTCAGGGACAGACGCGTTGCTTTTCGCCATACGCAACTATGGCATCGGCCCTGAAGACGAAGTAATCACGACACCCTTCACGTTTATAGCGACAGCTGAGGTGATTGCGCTCGAACATGCGAAACCGGTCTTCGTGGACATAGACCCGAAAACCTACAATATTGACGTATCAAAAATCGAAGAAAAGATAACACCGAAGACAAAGGCAATCATACCTGTACACCTCTATGGGCAACCAGCTGATATGGATCCAATTCTTGTGATTGCAAAAAAACACAACCTGAAGGTGATCGAGGATGCGGCCCAAGCTATAGGCGCCCAATACAAAGGCAAGAACGTAACTTCGATTGGCGATATCGGCTGTCTTTCTTTTTTTCCGGCAAAAAACCTCGGGGCGTTCGGTGACGCAGGGATGATTTTGACAAATGATGCATCGATCGCGGAAAAGATGAAAATGATGCGAAATCACGGATCGAAGAAAAAGTACTACCATGAATTTCTCGGTGATTCCTCAAGACTCGACAATCTCCAGGCCGCAATATTACGCGTCAAGCTGCGTCATATCGATGAGTGGAATGAGAAACGTATTCAAAACGCCAAGCGGTATTCGGACCTTCTCGGTAACTCTGCCTTTACGACTCCTTTCGTTCTCCCCGACACGAAAGCAGTCTACCAACAATATACGATCCGGACACAGCATCGTGACCTTGTTCAACACAAATTGAAGGATCTAGGCATCCCGACAGCCGTGCATTATCCCCTCCCTCTTCACCTACAGCCAGTGTTCCAAAACATGGACTACGGATACCGTGAAGGCGACTTTCCCGAATCGGAAAAAGCAAGTAAGGAGGTACTTTCACTTCCCATGTATCCCGAGCTGTCGAATAAGGATATCGAAACTGTCGCCAATGCTATAAAAGATATTATTCCTAAGTGAATGCGCCACGCATAACATGTTAGGGCGCCTAATTAATTCAATAATAAAAAAAGTTCCAATTTTCGTAGTCCGAAAGTTGATTTCATGTATTCGTAATTCCGAGTCTGCATACGGATACCAAATGAGGTCGATATGTTATACGCGCTTATGTAAATCATTTGGGGAAAAGGTAAAGATTGCACCATACGTCTTTCTGCAAAATCCAGAACATATTTCAATTGGCAATAATGTTAGCATTCAACATTTTTGTCTTATTTCCGGATATGGTGGTGTCGAAATAGGAAGCGATGTATCAATCGCCGCGTATACTTCAATTTTTAGCACATCCCACCCTGTTAATAACCCTCATCAAAAAATCCGTGATGCCCAACTACTATCAAAGTCGGTTAAAATCGGTGAGAATGTTTGGATCGGTGCTGGCGTAACAATATTATATGGAACAACCATTACTGATGGCGTAGTTGTTGGTGCACAATCATTGGTGACAAAAGATCTCGTTCAGAAAGATTCAGTTTACATAGGTTCTCCGGCTAGATTCTTAAAGTTACGGTTTAACGAACAATAAGTGGAACATAAGACTGCCAATTTTGGCAAAGATTTTATCGTATACGCCGTAGGTGCTGCGTCACAAATGGTGCTCAGTTTTATTTTGCTGCCGATATTAACCAAATTATTCAATCCGACGGAATATGGCCTTATTGACATCAGCACTACCATTATTCAAATCGTCAGTATTGTCTTTGGCTTCGGAATGACCACAGCTGTATCCTTTTATTATTACTTTCACAATGACGAACATGAAAAGAAACAAACCGTAACCACGGGTTTGTTGTTTTTGTTAGTTATTAATATACTTACTGTATTCTTACTTAGTATCAATGCCACCTCACTTGGTGCTGCGATCTATAAATCACCCGCTTATACTAACATATTTAAAATTACTATTTTTGTTGCAGGTCTTAGTGTTTTACAAAACTTTCTTTTTCATTTACTACGTATTAGTCGTAGAGCATCATTATATGTAGTCGCTTCGCTACTGAAAGGAGGATTGCAAGTCGGAATTATAATTCTGTTTGTTATATCTTTCGGACTTGGTCTGCGAGGATACTTTTATGGTTACCTTTCAACAGTATTTTTAAGTTTACTTATTATATTTTCTATTACCAAAAAATACTTAACGTTTTCATTCTCAAAAAAAAGACTAATTGAACTTTTGAAATACGGCGTACCACTCATCCCTGCCGGTATTTCACTATGGGCATTACAACTTGTTGATCGTTTTTTTCTCATACACTACGCAACTTTGGCGGATGTTGGGTTATATGGCGTAGGTGTAAGATCAACCATTCTCTTAGTCCTACTTATTTCCAGCTTACAGCTCGCCTGGGGCCCCTTTGCATTCTCAATCATGAAACAAGACGACGCAAAAAAAGTTTATACGGAGATTTTTTCACTATTTGTTATAATAGCAACATGGTTGATAATCCTTACGACGTACTTTGCTAAGGAGGCGATTACATTAGTGACAACCCCAGAATACACTCAAGCATATGTTGTGACACCCTTTTTGTCATTCGGCACATTTTTTCTCGGCGCATATACGTTACTCTCAATTGGGATAAACTTAGTAAACAAAATGCACATAATTACGACGACTACTATTATTGCAGCTATTCTTAACATTATTCTCAACTTCATACTGATACCACGGTATGGGATACTCGGTGCCGCCATTAGTACCGCGTCTTCATACCTCGTGTCTACAATGCTGGTCTACTTTTTTTCTCAGAAATATTACCCCATCGACTATAAGATGAAAAAAAATATGACCATCGTGTTAATTAGTGTGGGGTACCTTATCGGGTACTTCACTATTACTGTCGAAGGTACTATTATTAACCTTATAATACGGGCATTGATTTGCCTTTCCTTCCCGGTCGTGCTCTATACTCTTAAGCTACTAACACCCAATCAGGTTAAAAGTATTATCAACACAATCAAGTCCTTGACAGTAAAAACTAACCCAAGTAATTAACCACATATGTACACAAAAAAATCAATTATACGTGAGTTTAAAAAAAAATATAAAACAGCATTGGTAACGGGAGGCGCAGGATTTATCGGCAGCCACATATGTGAGGAACTCGTCAATAATGGCATTACTACTATTTCCCTGGATAATTATATTGCGGGAAAGCGAAATAATATTGAACACTTATATCGAAGTCCACACTTCAAAGAGGTAATTTGTGATATCCGAGATAAGGAGGAACTTATAAAAAAATTAAATGGAGTTGACATTATATTCCATCAGGCAGCATCAAAGAAAACTGTTAGCATGGCTAATCCTCAAAAAGATTTGGATATTAACGCAGAGGGAACTCTCAACCTACTTGAATTAGCAAACCAATTTAAAGTCAAAAAATTTGTCCATGCTTCTACCGGTTCGGTATACGGAGAGCCAGTATTTTCCCCGCAAGATGAGAGTCATCCGCTTAATCCAGTGTCATTCTATGGCGTTTCAAAGCTAGCTGGTGAAAAGTATGTGTCCTTTTTTAATAAGGTTCATCATGTAAACACAACCATTCTAAGGTATTACCATGTTTACGGACCTCGCCAGGAGTATAATAACTTTGGCGGCGTTGTAGCAATTTTTATCAGAAATCTTCTTAATGGTGAACGCCCAATAATATATGGCACAGGGGAACAACAGCGGTCGTTTACCTATGTCAAGGATGTTGTGCTTGCTAATCTACTTGTTGCCGTAAACCCAAAAGCACGAGGTGAAACATACAACTGTGCATCTGGTATTAAGATTAGCATTCAACAACTAAATGATTTAGTGATAGACGCCTTTGGAAAAAAAGGTAAGGTTAAGCCAATATATAAGGATTGGGTTTATGGCGATATAAAGAAATTTGACATCAATAATAGCAAAATTGTAAGTATCGGCGCAACTTTTACAACTGATTTCAAAAAACAATTGTTAAAAACAATTAAAATTATGATAAAGTACATCAAAAATGGAGAATGATCCGGCCGAAATTCTTAAAAAGAAGCGTATCTTTGTAAGTACTAAATCGGCGGGGGCACCTGGGATATATGCCTTTACTCGGGTTCTTCGCAGACAAGGAATACAAATTGACTTCTGGAATCTATCAGCAAACAAATATAACTTTAATTTTGACTTAACCCTTCCAAGAACTAAATTAAAAATTGTTAACCTGATAATACGGTTGATGTATTTTTTTTATTGCATACTTCATTACGACATTTTTCATTTTTACTCCATGTCATGTTTTTTCAATAGTAAATTCGAATTACTGCTTCTTAATAAATGTAACAAATATGTAATTAATACCTTTGCCGGCTCGGAAGCATTTGATATTCAGCGTTCCGTACTTGAGGATAAACAGCTGAGTGCTTACTACGAGTATGCACGAAGTAAACCGCAGTCCTACTTTGTGAACCACAAAAAAAATGTTGAGTTCACTATTAAGCATTCAAAAGAAATTGCTATTAACGGCCCCTGGCTCATTGACTCAATCAGTAGATTTGATGCGATCATCCCCTATTCACGACCTATTCCTGAATCTAAAACGGTCGCAAGTAACAAAAGTAGGGAAAATTTCATAATTTTGCACGCTCCAACGAATCAAGGGATCAAGGGTACAAAATACATTGTAAATACTATAAAACATCTTAAAGCACAGGGCCTCAAAATAGAATTACTTCTTCCTGATCAGATATCTCATGAAGCGCTGCTTGCGCTTATTCAAGAAGCTGACATTGTAATTGATCAAATACTTATGGGCTGGTACGGTGGATTTGCCGTAGAGGTAATGGCGCGGGGTAAGCCCGTGATAGCCTATCTTAAAACGTCCTATCGTCAAGCTGTTGATTTTGGTAACACAATCCCAATCATTAACGCAAGTGTTAGAACGCTTGGAGACGTATTGACGCACTTTTACTATCATCAAGATGAATTACATGAATTATCAGAACCTGGCCGTGAATTCGTAAAAAAGATTCACGCACCTGAAGTTATTGCAGCACAGTACGCCAAGTTGTATGAGAAAGCATTAATATATGGAAAATAAATATATATTAAACCTCATGACTGTAATTGCAAAGATATCACACTGGGAATATGTCGCGTGCTGTTTAGAAACAAAATATGAGAAATTACTAAATTTCCGTAAAGAAGCCCACCTAACGCACAATTACAAATGAATTCTTTAGAGACTCGTCAATCTAAATTATGAAGTTCTCGCCTAGTAGGCAAAAAAAAAGAGTATGCATGGCAGTTATGAACGACCTATCCTTCGATCCAAGGGTAACGAAGGAGGCAGTAACGTTACTCTCGGCGGGGTATGATCTTACGATAGTAGCACTTGAGGGGGGAAATCTCACTCCTGAACAGTTAATAATGGCGACTATAATACGAGTAAAACAGGAGAAAACTAAAATACATACACTCCTTTTCAGTAAAAAGTTACTACACATTGGCAATCAAACTCAACAAGCCATGTATACTGAATTGGTCAAGGTTCACGCAGATATATATCACGCACACGACTTAAACACACTTCTCCCAATCATTCGGGCGGCTCGACTGAACAACTCGAAAGTAGTTTATGATAGTCACGAATTATTTACTGAGACTATCAACAGTACTAACAATGGCCTTCTTGGCTCGGGATACTCGTTGTTACTTAAATGGTACTTTAGAACAATAGAAAAAAAATTCATTGGTGACACTGACGTAGTCATTACAGTGAACGATGCAATCGCCGATGAACTACAAAAAAGATACAGTATTACCAGACCATCCGTTATTATGAATTGTCCCGAACTTCATGACATCAAAAAAAAGGACCTTAAGGTAAAGTTTGGTCTCCCTAATAATGCAAAGATTATTATATACCAGGGGGGAGTCGATAAATTTCGTAAACTGGACAGTCTGATTCGGGCATTGTTGTTGCTGCCAGAGGAATACTTTCTTGTCATGTTTTGTATCGGAGACCTTTCCTCACTCAACAAGATTGTCTCAATCTTACCAACGAGGAAAAGAGTTATACTTACGGGCCCAATCGAACCACAGGATCTTGCTGGCTACACCCAGTCTGCTCATATAGGGGTTATTCCATTCTCAGGGTTAAACTTAAATAAAAAACTTGCCCTGCCGAATAAACTCTTTGAATATATGATGGCCGGAATCCCTGTTGCTGCTTCCGACCTCCCTGTTATGCGTAGCGTAATACGTCAAAGCAACGTAGGTGACGTCTTCCCAGATCTTTCTGCCCATACTATAGCGAAGGTCATCCGCATGATTTGCGAGTCTCCGCGCTATCAGGAGATGAAAGAAAACTGTATTACTGCCTCACGTTCTTTGTATAACTGGCAGAAAGAATCACTAAAGTTGCTCGCACTATACGAAAATCTATGAAAACAATTGTTTCAGTCATCGGCACACGCCCACAATTTATTAAAGTTGCGCCCATTGCGTACTCTTTACATAAAAGATACCACCACATTCTTATACATACGGGACAACATTACGATTACCAAATGTCACGCACATTTTTTAAAGAGCTTGATATTCCTAAACCTGAAAAAAATCTCGGTATTGCCTCTACTTTACATGGAGAGCAGACTGGGCGAATGCTCATTAGACTAGAGCAAGTATTGCTAAAAGAAAAACCAAACCTAGTAATAATTTACGGCGACACCAATTCAACCCTCGCTGGAGCATTAGCCGCTTCAAAACTACATATTCCGGTCGCACATATCGAGGCTGGAATGCGAAGTTACAATAAAATGATGCCTGAGGAACAAAATAGAATCATTGCAGATCATCTTTCTGATATTTGTTTTTGTTCATCGTCAATAAGCGCCAATAACCTTCGCAAGGAAAATATCAAAAGAAATATTTATATAGTCGGAGATGTTATGCTCGACACTTTACGGTATGCAGTAAAAAAGACTCGCAATGATGCAGCTTTTCTCAAAAGTCATAAACTAGCCTTAAGGGGATACATACTCGTGACGGTTCATAGGGCTGGCAACGTCGATCACAAAGAACGACTCGCATCAATAGTTAATGCTCTGAATCAATGCAACAAAAAGGTTGTCTTTCCCGTACATCCTCGCACAAGAAACAACTTAAAGAAATTCAAGCTTTTGCCCAGACTTCATAAACGCAATATCTTGCTACTCGAACCAGTAAGCTATATGAATATGCTTAAGCTAGAAAAATCTGCTGAGATGATACTCACTGACTCGGGCGGCGTTCAAAAAGAAGCGTATTTCCTAAAAACTCCCTGTGTAACATTGCGGGAAGAAACGGAGTGGGTTGAGACAGTAAAAAATGGGTGGAATACTTTAGTAGGCACAAACACAAAAACAATAGTTAAAATTATCAGTGGGTTAAAAAAACCTTCACACTATTTACCTCTTTATGGAAACGGTAAGGCAAGCGCAAAAATAACGAACGTAATCAATAGATTCCTCTAATGCTCAAGGCCTTCGAGGTGACTTACTGCTGATCGAGTGTTTTTCTGTATATTTTCAACTCAGTGTCAACTCTTGTGTCCCAGGAAAAATTTGATGTGACGAAGTTTCTTGCATTATGACCCATTTTCTCACGCTCACTTCGATGTTGGGCCAAATAGAGTAACTTCTTTGAAAAGCCACTAGTGTCTTTATCTCCGACCAAAATACCCGTGACACCGTCTATTACCACCGTTGAGGTCCCTCCGACATCAGAGACGATGACTGGTAAAGAACACGACATTGCCTCGAGAAGCGCATTTCCAAGATTGCTATAGGTCGCCATAGAGACCCAGACGTCGCTTATACCTAGAAGATTTCGAACCTCTCCATGTTCAAGACTATGAGTAAAAACGAAGTTCTTCTTGAAGCGTGATTGATCTATTAGTTCATTAATTACTTTCCATTCTTCAAATTCTCCATCACACGGGTCATTACATATAACGAAGTTTGAGTGATCAGTATACGATTCTAGAAATTTAATATAACCACTTACTGCGTAACGTATACCCTTTATGGAGTTGACTTTTGATGTGCTAATTACTATTAATGAAGGATCGGAAATTTCATACTTTGCCCTTAAAAATTCCTGACTCCCCGGAAAATGCTTCTGGAAATAGGATGTGTCAATACCATGACGAATAAATGAAAATGCATCTTTCTTCACTTTTATCTTATTAAGAAAAAATGAATTGCCACCGGTGCCATCATCTACACATACTAGGTAATCAAATGGGAGTAATCTGAAAAAGATCACTTCGAGTGAACGCGAAAGTCGTCCAAGAACTTTCTGGAATACACCATGAGAAAAATAAATAAATCGACTCTTGAAAATGATCCGCGAAGACAAGTAGCCGATGATTCCAGACCAATAATCGTGTCCAATAACAATATCAAAATTACCCCCCTGGCGATTTATTTTTACGCATTCCACCAGGCCAGAAAAAATAAAAAAAAGTAAGCGGATCCTCGTATTGTATAAGGATTGAAAAATCGTTGGTGCCCTCCAGATGAATATTCCATCTCTTACTTCATGCCGCGGTAGGGACTTTTGGGGCATGAGCGTAAGGACATGTACTTCATGACCATTTAATACTATACGGCGGGACGAATTGTATATATGGTTCTCCTGCCCACCAACCAGTGGATAAAAATTTCTAGTTATTCTAAGTATCTTCATCTAGAAGTGTGCGTAGCTTAAAAATGCTCACATCAGCGGAGTGATATACTGATTCGAAACTCTGAGAGGCAAAGAACAACTCTTCGGATTGTTGTAATAACTTCTCACCTTCTAGGGAAGGCTTTTGGAGTACAATAAATCTAATACCATTATTCTTGAGATACTCAATAGTGGCCTCATCATCAGGGTTAAAAAAAATCAAAGAAGCGTCTTGTGTAGAAGCAAAAGAATAATTCTTAATATTTCTGTCAGAAATTATTCTATCATGCGATGTTTGTGAAACCCTACTTGTATTCGATATAACCGTTTCGTCCTTTAATGTCAATGAACGCAGGATGTTAAACGCCTCAATATGGCCTTCTTCAACATAATTCGAACGGTTTGCCAAATCCACGTTCATACGAACCCCAGCACTAACTATGAGTACGGTGAGAAACGAAGATACCAAGATCAATGTTGCTGGCGATCTAACCAAATGAATAAAACGATGATAAAGAAAATCAACCAAAATTGCAGCAAATAATGCTAAAAAGGTACTACCTAAGAAAATCAGACGTTCATAATAGAAAGTAATTCCAAAATAATGAACATTCGGAAAAATTCCCAATAATATCACAGTCCAGAATAAGGGAAATATTTTATGAATTTTATTTTGATACTGGCTCAATAAAAAAACAATCACACCAAGAATACCCATTATCAGTAGCAGTGGGCCAATATAATCCGGATAAAGACCAAATGTTATAACTTTTTGAAATTTACTCTCACTTTCAACCCCAAAAAAAGAATTGAGCGTTTCAACAACAATCGGACTCAAATAGTTAATAAGAATAAAGAGAGTAATGGTGGCAAGAAAAAAAATTGATGCTGTGAGCGTTTTACTATTAAGTATGTGCTTAGCACCAACAAAGAAATACTCGCGGGCCTTCTTATGTGACGCAAAGATTATTATTGCATACAAAGGAATGGAAAACAGTAAGATTGGAGCGGTAAGATATCTATGTGTAAAAAAAAGGGAGCCAATCGTTATTACGAGTAGGGTGAAATATGAAACTTTTTTGACAGATACGTGCCACTGGTAGAGAAAATAAAAAAATAGATTCAACAAAGAAAACGCCAATAGGTTAGATACAGATGAGCCGTTAAATAACCTAAAATACCCATAATTAATGGCGATGAAAGCAATTGATATTACGCCAATAGTACGACTAAAAACACTTCCAACGAGGTACGTAGTCAGGCATAGAAAAACTATTAGAAATAGTTGAAAAAGAGAAAAAAGTGGAAAGACAATATTTAGTCCAGTAAATTGCTTCAGAACCACAATAAGAATGTCAATTTCAAATGTTACATATGCTTTCAGATGATTATAGAGTGCTTGTTTGGGAGCCGGAATTTTTTCATTATCAAGAATCCAGTTGGCGTCGTTAATATAGGTTTCCGAATCTACGCCCGGTGGAATTGGTTTTTTTAAAGAGTAAGAAAATATACCTGATACGATAGCAACTAAAATAACCACGAGCACCAGTGTTATTGTCCGTTCCCTAGTTTCTTTCAAAAAAAACATACTTAGTCTTATGTAACGCTCTCTCGATACATTGATTCAAGCGCAGTAACAATGGTTGACCACTGATATTCCTTTACAACAGTTGCTCGACCATTCCTACCCATTGTAACACCAAGCTGAGGATCATCAATAAGTGTCGTCAATTTAACCACCAGCTCGCTCACATCACCTTTTGGGAACAGAAGTCCATTCACCCCATCTTCTATGAGTACTCGAACTCCGGGCAATAGCGATGCAATAACGGGCTTGCAGCAAACCATCGCTTCTAGCAACACAATCCCGAATGATTCAGTATCAGTTGAGGGAAGTACTAGAGCATCTGCTGATTTCAAGATGGCAATAGCGTCGGAATTTGATCTCTTTCCAAAGAAAACAACATTTTCCGATACGCCAAGTTTTTTTGCTAAATCCTTGTGAACATCTTCTAAATCTCCACCCCCAACGATCAGTAGGTGTGCCTTTAGCCGTAAACTTTGCAATGCATGGATCAAGAGATGTACACCCTTAAAATAATGAGCGTCATCCAAACCTCCAATGAAAATTAGTAAAAAAGAATTATCGCTGATATGGAATTTCTTTCGAAGCATAGGAAATTCCTCCACCGAATCGATGTAGTCAACATCCACTCCGTTTGGGATATATGCAACTTTGTCTGATTGATTGAAGATATTAGATATCTCAGAATGAATAAAATGGTCTTTCGACAACACCTGGATTCTGGAAGCGTTTGAAATAACAACTCTCCGAAATAGGAAATTATATATCCTGAATACTAATCTTTTAAACGCGCTTGCCCCTTTTACATCCTGATGATACGTAACTACGTAAGGAATCTTATATAAACGTGAGGCTAAATATACAAAAATATCTCCACCGAAGAAAGGGTAATGCAGGTGTATAATATCAAAATCTTTCAAAGAGATTGTAAGAATTGGAAGAAAACTCGCATTTCCAAACGAGAAAAGGGCCCTCAAAACACGTAATTTAAAAGGTCCATCTGCTCTTTTTATTTGTTTACGTGAGTTCTCTGGTATAAAGACGGTGATGTCGTGGCCCCGTAAAGCTAGTAACTTTGAGATGTTATAACATACATTTCCAATTCCTCCCTCATAGGGTGGAAATGTTGACGTAACCTGTGCAATTTTCATAAGTAAAACTTGAGAGAGTTAGGCTATTGTTTCCTATACTCTAATATTCTTTAAGGGCAATCTCACGTGCTGATATCCTATATTTTCTAAACCAGGAGGATATTTCCCGATTTGACACCCTTTTGGTGATTTTACCCCTTTTCCGTAACACTGCTGGGATTCCACTGATCCCACTGAGCCACGCTTTTAACAGAATGAGACCTAGCATATAACTTGAGTATTGCTGACTAAATTTCTTTGCGGCACCCCTGCCAATAATTAATCCGTATAGCTGGAATAGATAACGTTTAAAACTATAGAATGGCGAAATTAGAATTACTTTCCATGGGCAGAGTTTAAATACAAACCACAATCTATTTCTCTCAACATAGAAGGCTTTTTCCGGACTATAGGTGCCGAATGACTTTGAGAACATATGATATACTCGAGCACTCGGTACATAGATACACTTCCAGCCAGCTAATCGACCACGAAAACCAAGGTCGCTATCTTCGACAAAAAATTTGAAATCTTCATCAAAGAGACCAATTTCGTCAAGCATCTGTTTTTTATACATTCCCGCACACCCACTTGGAAAGCACACTTCTTCAACTGCATCGTACTGTCCCGCGTCCCTTTCCAATCTTCCACGCCCCCTGCTCAGACCATCAGGATAGAGTAATAATCCTGTATTATCAATAGTACCTCGTTCAAAAAAATTAAGGATTTTAACCGCCCACATTCCTACATCATTAGGAGTAGACTTAGCGGCTTGAGTGAGTTCGTGAATAAAGTTCTCATCGAGCTCAGTGTCATTATTTAGTACTAATATATACTTGCCGCTTGCATTACGAATGCCTACGTTATTACCAGCGGCGTACGTGTTGATACGGTTATGAAGTATTTTAGCTTCAGGATAGCTCTTCTGTATCAATACGATTGAGTTATCAGTAGATCCATTATCTACTACAATGAGTTCAAAGGAGTTACTAGATTGACGATGTAGTGAAGATAACAGTGTAGAAAGATATTTTGCACCATTGTAATTGAGAACAATAACAGATACCATTGGCTGCTCATCAGACATAGAGAAGCTACTTATCGTGCAAATTTTTTAAGCTATCATTTCGAACGGAATTTTCTAACTTCCGCTCTATCCTCTTAACAATCACATAATTTCTAAATGTCACGCCAAATAATACAACAACTCCCACAATGACAACAAGATCGAATGTTCGGGTGATGCTAAACGCCTGAAGAATAAATTTAACACTTACTGGGAAAATGACTACAAAAATCAGACCCACCCATAGTGCCTCCCAGAGTGTAAATTCAACTTTGCTAAATTCCCCTCTCCGGTAATGTAAATAACTGAAATAAATCATCCAGAGAGCAAAAATAATTGCCACCATTTGCATTCCGATCATAGGAATTTCCACATGAGTATGTTAAATAATATGCGTACGCCGTCGAATACAGTCGTGCCTTTATATTTATCGTGATAAAGTGTTTGTATCTGCATCTGGGAAAATTTCAGCTTATTCTTCGCCGCACGGACGATCATTTCAGTTTCGGCTTCGTAGGCGACTCCGCTCCATGCGAGAGCCGGATATACCCCTGCCCTGAAAGCGCGAAATCCACTCTGAGTGTCAGAAACATAGTAGCCGAAAAGAAGTGAAATTGCCACTGAGAGAAATTTGTTTCCTACCATCATCATAAAGGGCATATCCCGCCCTATCGTTCTCGCACCAAATACGATATCTGCCTGCTCATTCTTAAGAGTTTCAACAATCTTTGGAACGTCGCTGGCTTTATGCTGCCCATCCGCGTCCATAAGCACCAGGATGTCGGCTCCGTATTTCATTGCTGCTTCACATCCAGTTTTGAGAGCCGCACCCTTTCCGAGGTTAATTCGATGACGCACGACGGTCACATCCATCACCTTCTTAGCCACTGCGGCCGTATCGTCTTTCGAGCCATCGTCAACTACGATTACGCCATAATCTGGGACATGCGATCGAACATCAGCGAGTACGTGACTAATTCGTGCCGCTTCATTATGAGCAGGAATGACCACATATGTTTTCATCTCCCTATCCCCTTATACCGTATCCCCGCACGAATTATTTTCTCCCTGTCGAGTGCGTTCTGACCATCGATAATGACTTTTACACCCCGTCGTTTTAACTCCCCCGCCGTGAGGGCAACGAACTCCTTGTGGCCTGTAGCCAAAATAACAGCCGTGGATTTCGATAGTAGCGCATCGAGCGTTTTCACCGTCGACTGTTGAGGGAAATACGGATCGTACACGTGGACATTTGCTGAAAAGCTTCTCAAAAGTTCGATGATTTTCAACGACGGGCTTTCGCGTATATCACCCACGTTCGGCTTGTACGACAGCCCTAGTACGCCCACGGTGGTTCCTTTCAACGGCTTGCCAATGTCATTCAATATCCTGATAAGCTGGTTAACTACGTAGGCAGGCATACTGTTGTTGATCTCGCGCGCTAGTCGTAAGAACCGATGGTCGAACCCACTCTGCTTTGCCCGTTCAATGAGATAATATGGATCAACCGGTATGCAGTGTCCCCCGACGCCGCATGAAGGATAGTGGGCCATGAAAGCGAACGGTTTCGTCGCCGCGCCCTTTATGACGTCGTGGACGTCGATGCCCAGCTTGTCGAACGACTTAGCAAGTTCATTAACGAACGCAATATTGATGTCACGAAATGAATTTTCAATAATCTTTGTAGCTTCCGCTTCCTTGATTGATTTCATCTCGCGGACGTTACCCTCCAGTATCGAACGATAAAAGATAGCGGCGCGCTTCGTGCACTGCGGAGTAACGCCACCGACTACTCGAGGTATGTTTCGAACGTTCCATTTCGGGTCTCCAGGGTTAATCCGTTCAGGACAGTGAGCAAGAAAGAAATCCTTTCCGAGCTTCTTGCCGTCCTTCTCGAGTATTGGCAATACCACCTCTTCACACACACCGGGATTGATAGTTGATTCGACAATAACCAGCTGTCCCCTTTTCATATTTTTCGCCACCTTCGTTGCCGCCGACTTCACTGGTCCCAAATCTGGATTATAGAACTTGTCAACGGGTGTAGGAACACAAATAATAGCAATGTCACTTTTTCGAATTATTCCGGCGTCTATGGTGGCGATGATTCCCTTTTTCGCAACCAAACGGTCTAACTCCTGATCGCCTGGAATCGGACTCACTCCGCTATTAATCATGTTAACCTTTTTCCTATCCAGAGCTACCCCGTACGTTCGGTAGCCCTTTTCCGCACAGAGCACGGCAAGTGGCAACCCGACGTATCCAAGTCCAATAATGGCAACAATATTCTTCTTCTTCTTTGCGGATTTTCGTATCGACATAGTCACTTTAGGATGAGTGATTTTCATTTTTTTACAAATATTTCTCTGATGTACCCGCGGCCGATTCCGATGTAACGAAAACCGAGATGGCGCATCGTTTCCGGGTCGTATATATTTCTTCCGTCGACAATGTTCGGTTCTGCAAGTAATTTCTTCATTTTTTCTAATTTTAATGCGGTAAACTGCGGCCATTCAGTGATGATTGCAGCGACGTGCGCACCTCGTAAAGCATCATACGGATTTCGATGGTACGTCAGGAGAGAGCCAAAGATACGCCGCGTTGAATTTATAGCGACAGGGTCAGTGACGTGCAGCTTAGCCCCAGCGCGCAACAGGCTTTTTATGATATCCAGTGAAGGGGCATCGCGTAAATCATCAGTCTGCGGCTTAAATGACAGGCCCAGTAGCGCCACTTTTTTGCCTTTAATCTTTGGGACGAGCATGCGAATTCTTTGTACAAAAAACTTGCGTTGATCCTTATTAATCTGATCAACGACGTCGAGGAATTTGAAGCGGTAGCCAAGCTTCTGTGAAATGCGGATCAGAGCTCGGATATCCTTTGGAAAACAGAGGCCTCCATACCCTATTCCTGCGCTCAAAAATGCGCGCTGACCGATGCGCGGATCCGCCTTCAGTGCGGCAGACACTACTTCGACGTCTGCGCCAATTTCTTCGCATAGTCGCGCAATGCTGTTGATAAAGGAAATGTGGCTGGCCAAAAAGACGTTCGCTGCGTACTTGATCAACTCCGCTGTACGGTTATTAGTCTCAATAATAGGCGCCTTAATACCTGCGTAGATTTCCCGCATGATTTTCTTAACACGTGCAGTGACCTGTTGCTCATAGCCGAGAATTATCCTGTCAGCTTTTAGAAATGCTCCTAGTGCGACGCCTTCGCGTAAGAACTCGGGGTTCGAAACGATCGAAAAATGGCCGGAAAAGGTTCTTTGGATACTGCGGCGAAGAAGAAGTGATGCACCGATAGGAACCGTGCTCTTCGAAACAATGATTTCCCCTCCACGAAGATTCGCTGCGATGCTTTTTGCAGCGCTTTTTACATATGAGATGTCTACACTACCATCCTTTCTGGAAGGCGTTCCAACAGTGATAAAAATAACTTCCGATCCACGTAAGGCAGTAACAGGGTCACTTTCGAATGTGAGTCTCTTTTGGCGAACGGACTGTAGTATTATTTCACGGAGACCCGGTTCAAAAAACGGCATACTACCACGTTTGAGAAGGGAAATTTTCTTGGTGTCAATATCGTGACACACTACGCGATGTCCAAGTTTGGCAAGGCATGCGCCCGTCACGAGCCCTACATACCCCGATCCTACAATGGTTATTGCATGTCGAGTCATACCTATATTAAAAAAATCTACAGTCACGCATATGCAGATCCACCACGATTTACACCTTTACCTCGTTAATATCCACTGCTTCGCTTCCGCGCATGTACTCAATAGTCTGCTTGAGACCCTCTACGAGTGAAACTACGGGAAACCAACCGAGACGTTCCTTTGCGAGTGAAATATCTGGAGTTCCTTGGCGCGCGACAAACGGGGAACGGCTCTCAAAAATGATTTTCGAAGACACGCCCATGAGTTCAATTATTTTTCTGGCTACGTCTGAAATGGTGATTTCTTCTGGGCTTCCAATGTTCATCGGACTGGTATCCTTCGATCGTGCCACCCTTGTTAAAGCTTCTATGCAATCAGAGACGTAACATAATGTGACGGTATCGGAATCTGATCCCATGACGTGAATATCCTCACCTTTCAATGCTTGGCGGATGAACTCAGGGATCATTCTGCCATCCGTGAGACGCATCCGAGGACCATACACATTAAAGAGTCGTATGATTTTAGCGTCAATTCCGAATGTCATTCTATACTGAGTAACCATGCTTTCGGAAAAACGTTTTCCTTCCGAATAAACGCTCCGCGGACCAAGAAAGTCAGTATATCCCCAGTAGGACTCAGGCAGCTGACGTGCATCAAGCGGTTCGCCGTACACAGCCGCAGACGAGAAATGTATAAATTTCGCCTTGTACTTGACTGCGATATCTAATGCATTCTTTGTCGCGTGGCTACTCGCAAGAAGTGTTTGAATAGGATACGTAGAGTAATACTGCGGTGAAGCCGGACATGCTAAATTGTAAATTTCGTGAACACCGACATACGGCACTTTAAGCGGTATAAGTTCGGCATAGGTCTCGAGAGCCAACGGTTCAGTCAAGTCATGTCTGATAAACTTAAATCGGGGATTTTGCAGTAGAGGTGAAATATTCTCGAGAGAACCAGTACTAAAATTATCAACACAAACAACATTATTACGCTTAATAAGCTCCTGGCAAAGATAGGAGCCGATAAAGCCCGCCCCTCCTAGAATTAACACATTGCGCAATTCGTCACTGTTCATACTTTATGAAAGAAAATAAATCGTATCCTGAGAATAATAAGCGTCATTAACACCTTTAGACTTCCTGCCGCCAGACGGAGCGGCGAACCAAGCTCGGCTGAACTCGAGCGATCCTCCCAGATTGTTGGAACTTCGCGAATAGCATACCCACGCAACTGAAGTAGATAGAGTAGCTCCACGTCGATCGCCATGTTTTGAACGCGGCAGTATGGAAGGATTTTCTTTAACGCGGACGCCCTGAAAATCTTCGCACCACATTGAGTGTCAGCATACGGAAGGTTGAAAAGGAATCGCTCAATCGCCATAAATGCCTTACTGATGAACATGCGGCGTGGCGTCCTTCGGGTCACGACGGAATCTGGAAGCCATCGGGAAGCTATGGCGCCATCCGTTCCCATCGCAGCATCAAGAAGTTTCTTAAACTCTTGTGGCGACGTGGCACCATCGGCATCGACGAATCCGATATATTCACCCTCAGCGGACCGTAATCCCGTCACGACCGCTGCCCCTTTCCCCGCCCGAGGAAGCTCGGTGTGTTTCAAACGCCCTGGGTACTTGTGTTCAAACTCCTTTACTACATCGATGGTTGCGTCAGTGCAGCCATTTGCGATAACACACAGGTGGATATCAGCGGAGAAGAACGCTAGATATGCTCCGAGGGTCGAACCAATTCGCTGTGCTTCATTGTAGGCAGGGATGACGATTGTGAACATACATTACTTTACTTTCAACAATGTAAAGGACATTCAATGTGCCTGTGGAACAATAGTTTCTCTTCCAGATTGATACTTCATACTATACCTGAAATAATGGGAAATCTCAAGTGGACTCTCCGCTCATAACGGGCGGTTCCATTGCTTTTTTTGAACGAAATACCCAGTGCTTGTTCATGAAAAAGTTCCAAAACATCGCTATAACGACAGCGACAGCTTTTGCAAAAAGATCATACATGCCGGCATGAGTCACGAGTATAAAGAGCGCTAGTTCAACGATGACGAGAGCTACGGCGTTAATCAAGACAAACTTCGAAAACTGGATGTACTCCCAGCGTCCCTGGTCACGAAAAGTCCAGTACTTGTTGATAAAATAACTGTTAGTGACAGCGACTACAAAAGAAATAAGATTTGCCAATAGAAAATGTTCTTGAAAGAAAGAGAGTGACCGCGTTAATGCAAAGTACAGCGTATAGTCGATCGTTGTGTTGGTCACTCCGACAAGACCGAATTTGACGAACTGGCGTACTGAGAAACGTTTCAGAAACAAAAATGGCCAGATGGTAAAGAGTGTATGTTTTTCTACGTCAGCAAACCGCATACATATTTATAACCCCCCCACGGTAATTCCTGTTCGTTCCGATACGTCAAAGGCGTAGAATTGAGTGATTAGGGCACCATCTTTATTCAGCACACGAACATGCGGCGCACCGCCCGGCCCAGCACCTGTAATAATTTCGTCGGTGCCGTCCCCATTCACATCACCTGCCGCGACATTGACTCCGCCGCGAAATGCAGTTGGGTAGGCGAAAAATTGACCGACGAGAACACCTTTGTGG
This sequence comes from Parcubacteria group bacterium GW2011_GWA2_48_9, assembly GCA_001003705.1. GTDB lineage: Bacteria > Patescibacteriota > Patescibacteriia > UBA10025 > UBA10025 > UBA10025. Next base: position 32,310 of record LCPQ01000011.1, read on the forward strand.
GAAAAAATTCTCACATGCGGCGCACCGCCCGGCCCAGCACCTGTAATAATTTCGTCGGTGCCGTCCCCATTCACATCACCTGCCGCGACGTTGACTCCGCCCCTGAATGATGGGTCGTACGCGTAGAAAAAACCTATGACATCCCCCTGACCATTAAATATTCGCACATGCGGCGCACCGCCGTTGCCCGCTCCAGCCAGGATTTCATCCGTTCCATTGCCGTCGAGATCGCCAGCTGTGACGTTTACCCCGCCACGAAAAGTCGCATTATAGGCGAAAAATGAACCAACGAGCTTTCCTGAAGATGAGTGGATGCGCACATGCGGTGCACCACCCGGCCCAGCACCGGCAAGGATTTCCTTTGAACCGTCACCAGAAAGATCAGCTGTCGCCACATGTACTCCCCCGGTGAAATTTTCCGCGAATGCATAAAAGTTAGTCGTTAAATCCCCAGCCTCATTGTATACGTGGAGTAAAGGCGACGCCCCTGGCTCACGCGATACAACAATATTCCCTGGAATAAATGAAAGCTGTTCACTCTGGAGCAGCGCGGAAAGATTTACTCTCCCTGCGCCCAAGTCATTCGCGTACCCAGCGTTCAGGGTGGAAATGTCAAACGCCGTCTCTCCGAGTGCTGTCTCTAAATTAACGGCAGTTTGCAGTAGATTGTGCGATTTCGCTAATGCTAATGCGCCGGAAATAAACGGCGCTGACGCCGACGTACCATACCATCCTGTTTGGTAATATTCAGTGAGACCTTGCGCAACATCGTATACCACTGTTCCATACATATTAATCCCAGGTGCCGAAATATCAACGCACGATCCATAATTTGAAAAAGATGTCTTCTGATCGCTACTATCTGTAGCTGCGACACCAATGACGTCGTCATCGCATACTGGGTACCGCGGAGAGACGTCGAGGTCAACTCCATCATTTCCTGCTGATGCGACGACAAGAATACCTTGGGAACGAGCCTGAGAGATGGCACCTGCCAGTGTCGCACTATACGTATTGCCAACAAAACTCAGATTGATAATATCCGCTCCATTCTCAGCCGCATACTGCACTCCTTCAGCCACTGTCAATGTGGAACCATGCCCCGTATGGTCCAGAACGCGAATAGGCATGATAGTGGCTGAATACGCCACACCGGCAATTCCTTTTGCATTATTTCCCACAGCGGCCGCAATTCCTGCCACTACAGTTCCATGATGAATTCCTGTCGTGGTCCATCCATCATGAAATTTTGGTTTGGGGCTCTGGGTGTCTTCTGCAAAATCCCATCCGTTACGATCGTCTACGTATCCGTTATGGTCATCGTCAATCGCATTGCCAGCAATTTCATCTGTGTTCACCCACACGTTGGCTGCAAGGTCGGGGTGATCTATCTGGACTCCCGAATCTACTATGGCTATCACAACACTAGCGTCTCCCGTCGTGCTATCCCACGCTTGCGATGCTCCCGCAATGTCGAGAGACCACTGAGAAGCAAAATAGGTATCATCGGGAATTAGTGTCGCTCGGTATTCAGCATTTGGCTCAATATACTCTATAGCCGGGTTCAACGCATATCCTCCAATGACGTCATGGTATGACACCCCGGAATTGAGACGGATAAGTTTAACATGAGGATCAGAACGGTATTTTACGAGCACTTCACGGGTGGAAAGGTCAGACTCGGTAGCCTGGCAAACTGTCGGAATCAGTAGTGCGCCGAAAAATAGCACAACCATAACCTGCCGGAATTCCCTCATAGGATTATCGAAATTCTAAGGTTACTTTAATTTCTCGCGTATCCGTACCCCTGCGTAGCGATAGGGTAATCTCACCATTTGACGCAGTGACGGATCGGAGTGCATCAGCGAGCGACACAGATGCTGTGAGCGTTTCTGATCCTATATGCGTAATAATGTCACCCTCTTGAACCCCTCCAACTGCGGACGGCGATCCAGAAATAACTGCTGGTTCGTCACCTCCGTACACATATGCGCCGACCTGTTCGTTGACGTCAAATATACGTACAAAACTAGGGTCCTCGGATAAATCAATGTAGTGAAGACCAAGAAAGGGATATACGACAGCATCGTTCTCTAGAAAACTTCGTAGCGAATCGGCAATAGTATCTGAGGTAACTGCCGTGATGCCCTCGGGTCCGACTGCCCGCACTATACCGATAATTTTTCCCCCTCTATCAGCAACGGGTGTGCCGGGTGATACACCGACAGTTGAAGAGCCGAGAATAAGGCTAGCAGCTGCATCCTCAGAAGAATGTATCACTCCTCCCGAAGTTCCTGGTACACCATCGTTTGAAATAATAGGGTGTCTTACCATACTGCCCGGCCTACCAAGAAGGTCCGCCTCGAATGTATATACGCTTTGCCCTAAAATTACATATCCCTGCGTATCGGTGAGATCGACGGTGCTGCTGAAAACTCCGTCATTCGTCATGAGAATTCCCCAAGCTACGAACCCCTCGGGAGATAAGATATCATCACCGATATTGGTGCGCGCGTCAGAACGGTAGAGGCCTATCAGCGCAGGACTTACTTTTTCTCGAAGTCGGGATTCGACCTGCTGGATAGTCGCTTCCTCGGAAGACAATGATCTCACGATACCGCCAATCGAATCAGTGAGCGTAGAGGGAGGCACCAGCCCGAAACGGTACCATAGACCCTCCCACCGCAAAACAATAATTATCCCTACCAGGCCGGCAAAGAAACCAATGACCAAAGAGAGCGCCACATACATCATCCACGAATTATTGTTCCACGCTTTCGGCGGAGGAGTGACATTATGTGCTCGTTCAGGGTGACTAGGAGATGTGGGAGAAATACGTGCCTGCATGTGAAAGATGATTAACGCCAGGGGGACGAAATAATGACAGCTGCGATGAGGGCGAGGCTTACTACTAAATAGATACGGATTGTCTTTAATTCCATGCGTTGTGCTATGTGTTCGCGAAGGATGTTCATAAAAAGATAATACATGATAGTGGTAAGGGACGCGAGTGCTAGGGGAGGTCCCGGTAAGAATGATACTGCGACAAACATCTCTAAAGTCATGATACTGACTGGCACGGCATATCCGAGTGCATCACGGATGGGTGCTTTATATACCCAGAAGGTTTGAAAAGAAATCAGCATAGCGACTACGGCAATAACTAGAGCGAATGGCCATACAGAAAATGAAAAAAGAAGCATGACAGTTTGCACAGCTGAAAGAAGAAAAAAAAGTGTGAGTAAGTTTACGTAGGAAAAAATGGTCTCAAGAGCATACGGGTGATATCGATCTGTCACATGAATAAATGTATATACGTTTTGGGTAATAAATCCGCAAGCACCGATGATACATACAACGAGTAGATGTTGGAAAATAGTCTGCTCAATAAACAAGAGTAGCGCAAACCCGGCGAGAACAAACAAAAGGGTCGCCCCGCCCATGCCAAAACTTACTGAGCGTGACCCGGAGGGACGCAAGAGTCGCCATAGAAATAGGGTGATAAAAAGTGTCGCTAAAGTTACCCAAACAACGTAATGTGTCGGCACCAATATCATTAACTCTCCGAAGAGAGCAATAAGTACCCCGGCCCCTATAGCACTATACCGAAACATGGCAGCTGCTTTTAATCATTATTCTTGGAATTTTTTCCAATAATTTTGCGAAATTGGTCTGGTGTCATTCCTTCTTTTAATTTTTCAGCCAGATGAAGTAACTCACTCGCACTTAGGTCCGTCCCAGTCGGTTCCTTTTCATTATTAATGCGCCGGCTAGCTTCTATGAGATTTCCGACAATGTCCTGGACCGCTTCGGGGTTTTTAACGTCAAAAATTTCAAGATTCGCAGTCGAGCCGGCTGTTTGAATCAGAATGCTACCATAATGAAACACCGTCTGGAAAATCCCATGGAATCGCACACTGACATCCTGGATTGACTGATAGGAACTCTCGGAAACAGTTTTGCGGAAAAAACCATGTTGGTCAATGTCAATTATTCTTTTGTTCGTGATGAGAAAAGCGTTCAATGAATACACATACAGTGACCTGAAAAAAATCAGCAACCCCGTAACAGCCAAAATGACGAAAAAAGCGACTCCAAGGCTGCCCAGCCTAAAAAGAGGCACTAAAAAGAAAAAAGGTGCTATACTGCATAAAGCGCTTACGGATAGCGGACCTACCAAGGTTATCCAGTACTTTCTGACAATACGCACTGGCTCCTCGTCGTTTTTTAAATGTTTCAGAATCGACGATTCAAACATATCGTATGTTACGAAGAAAAACTATTAGAATACTGTGGCTTGTAATCGTATGCATAGGGGTGTTAAGCATGTTGATCTTCACGATCTTGCCTGCTTTCCAAGGCTTCTAGCGTTTCAAAACCGCGCGGAACGCTTCGGGGGGTAACGTCACCTTACCGTGGTGCATCATGCGTTTCTTGCCCTTTTTTTGCTTGTCTAGAAGTTTTCGTTTCCGTGTCACATCGCCGCCAGAGAGCTTCGCAGTAACATCTTTTCGTAATGGAGATGTACGTTCTGACGCGATTACCGACCCACCAACGCTTGCTTGTATTTTTACCTCGAAAAGCTGCCGCGGCACGGTATCTTTCAACGTCTCGACGATTTTCCGTGCGATCCTGTATCGGTCCTTCACATATACCATGGTAGAGAGCGCATCAATGCGCTCATCGGCTATCACGATGTCGAGCCGCTCGACATCACACTGACGGTAGGTTTCCATGTCATACGAAAGCGACGCATAGCCAGACGAAACTGTCTTCATTTTATCATAAAAGTCAGCGAGGAGACTAGCCAACGGCATGAGATATTCGAGCACGACTCTCCCCTCATCTAAGTACTCAGTCGTCTTATATTCACCCCCTACATCATTGAAAAGCTGCATAAGGTTTCCGACGTGGTCGGATGGTGATACTGAACGTGTCCGGATCCACGGTTCTTCTATATGATCAATATGCGTAGGCTCGGGTAAGTCATGCGGACTGGAAATAGTGATAAACTGTGGAGCCACGGCCACTTTCACTCTGTGCAAATATGACGCGGCGCCGGCTTCATTCAAAAAAATTCGATACGCTACCGACGGGGCGGTGACGACGAGATCTATATTGTACTCCCGGTGAAGGCGCTCCTGAACGATGTCGAGATGCAGAACACCCAACGTGCCGCATCGAAACCCATGCCCAAGCGCGGGAGAGTGTTCCGGTTCAAACACAAGCGCTGCGTCATTGAGTTGAAGTTTTTCGAGCGCCTCACGCAATCGTGGGTATGCGTCACCTTCTTGCGGAAAGATACTTGCAAAAACCATTGACTGTAATGAGCGATACCCGGGGAGCGGCTCTAGGGATTGGCTTTTTTCTGATACGATCGTATCACCGACGCGACACTGCTTAATGGTCTTTACATTTGTAATAATGTATCCGATTGATCCCGTCGCCAAGCTGTCTGATGAGACGAGAGCTGGATGAAAATATCCTACATCTAAAACCTCAGCGTGTGCGTGAGTTCCGAGAAGACGTACCCGATCTCCCCTGCGGACTTCTCCACCAACGACGCGGACATAGGCCACTACCCCACGATATTCATCAAACTTTGAGTCAAATATAAGTGCTCGTAAATCAGGGGAGGCATCAGTTGACGGAGCAGGAATTTTTTCTATAACTACGTCGAGAATTTCACGCACACCTGTCCCTGTCTTGCCGGAAGCGAGCAGCACCTCTTCCTTCCCGACGCCAAGTAATTTCATAACCTCATGGACTACCCGCTCTGGATCAGCATTCGGGAGATCGATTTTATTGACGACAGGAACTATTGCCAGATTCTGTTCGAGTGCTAGATAGAGATGCGAGAGTGTCTGGGCTTCTACGCCTTGCGTCGCATCGACAAGGAGCACGCATCCTTCTACAGCCGCGAGTGACCGTGACACTTCATACGTAAAATCAACATGTCCCGGCGTATCTATAAGATTCATCTCATACCCTCGGTATAACATCCGCACAGGCTGCAGTTTGATAGTAATGCCGCGTTCCCGTTCTAGGTCCATTTGATCGAGAAGCTGATCGCGCATTTCGCGCTTCGAAACCGTTTCAGTTACTTCTAAAAATCTGTCGGCAAGTGTCGATTTGCCATGATCAATATGCGCGATAATGCAGAAGTTACGGATGTGATCTATCATGGCTTTTGTTCTTCTTGTGAACCGCCACGGAAAAATAGCTGCGCTTTTGTTTTTTTAACCCAGCTTGTCAGTATGTGTATTTCTTCGCACTTCATAATAACGGCTAGTGCTAAGTAAACGATAATTCCCACAGCGCCTGCCCCGACTCCCTGAATGAGGACACCAACAAACCTTTGCATGTCGACCCCTATGGCGAGAAATCGCAACATCCCCCACGACACAAGTCCCATGACGCTTGAAATAAAAAGTATTTTCAAGGTCGAGTTAGCTATGCGGTTATCATCCAGATTTCCGACTCTGTGGTGCAGCAGTATCAGCAAAAAGAGCATATTTACAATGCTCGCGACTGAAAATGCTAAGCCGAGTCCGATGACTCCCCAGATGCGAGACAGCGTCCATCCCAATATGACATTGATCCCGACAGACAGCAGTCCGACTTTCACCGGCGTCTTCGTATCTTGCAGCGCATAGAAAGACCTCGCGAGCATAGGAATCAACGCTTGAGCAAAAAGTGAAAGAGAAAAGTAGCCGAGTGTTTGAGCGGTAAGTATCGTATCCGCCCAACCAAAATTGCCGCTTCCCAGTACCAAACGGACAATTTGCGCTCGCAAAAGCAACATCAGTACCGATACGGGTATAATGAGAAATAACACCCGTCGAAAGGCAATCGAAAAGTGTTCAACAAATTTTTTAGTGTCATTTTGTGCAAACGCTTCGGAAAAAATAGGGAAAGCTGCAATCGCAAGTGAATAACCGAATACCCCGATAGGAAAACTCTGCAGGTTATTAGCAAAGTTAAAAACAGCTACGGTACCGACGGCTAGAGTCGAACCTATGATTACGCTTATTAGCTGATCGACTTGCGCTACGGCGAGCCCGAAAGCCCGTGGAACCATTAGTTTGCCGACCTGACGGACTCCTTCGTGCTTAAAGTCGAGAAGCGGTCTATAGCGATACCCGAGACGGAAAATAGACGGCACCTGTACCGCCATATGAATGACGGCTCCGATCACTACACCATACGCAACCCCGAGGATGCCGTATCTCCCGGATAAAACCACAATGCCAAAAATGATGCCGAGATTGTACATCACCGGAGCGAACGCGAAGCTCACATAGCGCTTAAACGATGTCAGGATACCTGTCGCAATATTACTCACACCAAAAAACACAATGGCCACAAGCATAATCCTGGTAAGCTGAATGGTCAGGTCCATGCGTGAACCGTCGAACCCCGGAGCAATCACCGGAATCAGTTGCTCGGCAAATATGAAGAAAATCCCGCCGACAGTCACGAGTCCAATAAGCAAAATGTTGAGCAAGCTGTTTGCGAGACGCCACGTCTCACTATCAGGTGAAACGGAACCATTTTTAACTAGATATCGAACAAAAACAGGAATAAACGCGGACGAAAGCGCACCGAGAACAAGAATATTAAAAATGAGATCGGGCAGTTTAAACGCCGCATAATATGCATCGAGTGTTTCACCCGCACCGTACATGGAAGCCAGCATACGATCCCTTATGAGTCCTAAGAGCCGACTCGCGACCGATGCGGTGGCGATAATAATTGCACCACCCGTGACGGTGGTGGTGATTCTCAGCCAAATCTTTTTCCACATAATGCTTCACACCATACCAGATTTGGTGCATATTTGCAAGTGGGTTACAACCAAAAGATACGCTACTAAACCGAGCATGGACGTGTTCAATACCCTAACGTTGAGCACCCCCTGAGTCCCGCAGTAGGCGGGACGAAGGGTCTCGTTGAATTACCAACGATGGGTGCTGAAAAAGTCTTGGCTGGGGTAACAAAATGAGATCCTTCACCCCTCGCATATTCGGGATCCAGGGTGGTCGCCTTCGGCGACAAAAAGCTGCCAGCAACGTTCGGTGGAATATCGAGCTTATCTTGGCATAGCAGCCGTTCCCTTTCGAAAACGGTGAGGAGAGAGATTTACCCCGTCGAATGACGGGGTTTGCTACACTGGACAAGTCCGAAGTGTACCGGCGTTGGCTGGCAGCTTATTGTCCCCGTTAGAAGTGGGCTCTAACCGGAAGTACTTCCAAGCGACTTTAGTCGCGTGAGATAGTGACATCGACCTGACTAAAGTCAGTAAGAAAAGTTTTGAAATGGGGATGGGGAAACCGACAGATAAACTGCGATCTCCCCATCTATGTTTGGCGGAGGGTCAGGGATTTGAACCCTGTCTTGTCCCGAAGGACAATGGTGCCAGTAACACGCCGACATGTCGGTGTGTATGGAGCACGCGCAGCCCGTATCAGTTGATGGATGATCAACCGAATGCCCCCTCCGATTCATCACATGGATCATGTGTCCTCTCAAGCGGTGCGGTGATGAATGGTGAGTAAAAAGATCGCTTTCCTTCTCACTTGGCATTGTAATCCAATCCCAATTGGGAAGGAAGGGGGAACGGATATATGAATACATCGCGTTTCCGTTCCCCTTCAAAGAGCATTTAACGAATCGGGATAGGCCACTTCGTATCCGTGACGTCAGTGATCATGCCGGCTTCATTGATTGTCCAGAAGTGCCGGTTGCCAAACGAGGTGAAGCGCATTGTCGCGACGAACCCGCTGTCGCTGAGATCCACATCATAATAGCATCCATCCCTCATTTTCGGCATGACCGAGAGACTGTCCGTGCTTGCGACGAAATGCCCGTGCGTGTTTTGGTAGGCCATCTCGGCGGCATGGATCTGCTGAAGAGATTCTACGGCCGTTGCTGTGTTGTTTGCGCGGACGCAGTCTGCGCTCATCGACGTGGCCACAATGATAATGATGGCACCGACCATCATTATCCCCAAGTCCCACCGGAAAAAGTTGCGTACTCCACTCAAAAAAGGTCTGAATATTACGTCCTCCTCTCCCCCGCTTCATGCAGGAGATTGTGATGATAGGTTGTAAATCCTTACTGCGGTGTTTGATTTCTCTCTTTTTCAACCCATATCACATCGATACGAGCTGGAAAAGGGATAGGAGCCGAGTGAGTTGAACACTCGACTCCCGAAAGATCAAGACCATCACCGGCTACCAGTTGGTGGGCACTTCATTTCCGTCCGCGCCGTCGACTCGCCACATTGGGACTGCCACTTTGGGATTGAATGCAGAATAATAGCGGCGAAAATCAGCAACCCCAGCAGTACGCCAGGAATGACATTGAATACTTCTGGACCACCACGATTGACACGATCATCGCAGTAATTCAGCAGGCCAAACAGGGAGCCTATCGTCCCTCCGGTCATTAGAGTCACTGTAATGACAAATATAACCACGCCCGCTCCCTTCACAACTGTCAATAGCATGATCACCCCAACCACTAGGGCCACGATCGAAATGGCCCAGTAATGCTTCCTCAACATACGCAACATAGCCATCTTCTTCTCTCCATTCTGTGTGGACTTGTGATGGTTAATTGTGAGTTACAATTTTTGTTATCTGTTTCCCTTTTTCAGCCTACATCATCGATACAAGCTGGAAAAGAGATCCGAATCCCTATTCGTACTCATCCGTGATAAACATTCGTACTTCCAACGAACAGAGCTGGAGACGATGGGCAGGCTTCGTCGAGCTGAGCTCGACCACCTGACCGGGAAGCGGCTCGCGGTATTCCTAGTTTACACCAGGTATACTTGCGAACTGTGTGCTTCCTTTCATCCCCTCCATGTCCGTGCGTTGCGCACGCCCTGAGCGAAGCTCGCCGAAGGCGGGCGAAGTCGAAGGGTCTCATGTTTTCAAAAAGTAGATTGGAGGCCTAAGAGGTATTAGTGGGACGACATGCGTCACAGAAGGACTCTGCCGTCCCGCTCATACTTTTCTCCTTGTGGGAGGAACTTGGAGGCGAATGATGTGAGCTTTGCCCGCCATAGGCGGACGCTTACACCGCGCGAACGCTTCATGAAGGAGTGTTCTAGATTTCTCCAGAACGCTCTTACTTCGGCGTTCAAAAGGTTGCAATCTTCGGTTTCCCGTCGACTACGACCTCCTCCCCTCCAAATTTCTCCCAAGGTCACTTCTTAACAAAAACGGGTGGCAGATCATCCATGACCTCAAAAGGAAGGAAATATATACATCCTTCGAAGAGAGATCACGCATAACCTGCCACCCGTAATCGTAATTAAAAAGATATTACGCTCACTTGGCTTCTGGGGTATGTGTGACTAACTATCTGTCGAGCTAAGCTCGATTGTTACAGATAACTCTCTCCTCAAAGAATTATCGGTCAATGTGCACACCTGCCTGATGGCAGATTTAACATTGCATACTATACCTAGGACCCAACTCTGTCAAGGCGTAGCGAGTCTATTTAACTAACATAAGCCAAAAAACAGCCACTTTTATAGCTTTCAGGTTACCCAATACCCGCTTCAATGCCAAGACTAGGAACCCTTAAACTTACTTTTTTCTCGCAACTAAGCCAAAAAACTTATCTGTGGATAACTCTTCACTGATTAGAAGGTAACCAGTTTCCTGGCTCATCCTATTGTCATGCCAAATAGTTTCGTACGCTTCAGGGATGTAGAGTTTTTGAATAAAGGCAGTGTACTCAACCCCCGGCTGTTTCTGCATGAGCAGTGAATACGATGCTAATTGGGAGAGTGTCCCCTTTTTCTCAAACTTAAATGGCAGTTGATAAACGAATGTGGCAGTGCGTGATTCGCCTGGCCCAACGTCAATCCAATTTCCGAAAACTGTCTTGCCAAATTCTTGTGTGATCCGGGTGCCCGACACTTCGTCGACAAGCAGTGTTCCTTCTAGGCCGGTAACGTCTGGATCAAGTGTCGCATCGGATTCGGGAGTCTGAAACCTCCAGCCCGGAATGCGATCAAAACCCCTCGCCTCAAGCAGTATACTGCCTGCAGGAACATATGTACGGATGTAATCAACATTTCTTACCCCTTGCTGGCCGTCCAGGGGGGCCCCCGTGTGGGTCCTCTGAATCGACAAAGTCTGGGTGATAGTATCGTCATCTTTAATTGTGGTTGTCAGCGATACAAACGTGTCAACAAGTCTATCAGTTTTTCCGCCGCCAATATTCGTATGGACCACCATGAGATAATCTTGGGGACTTTGGCGAACGCCTCCATCCCACCCAAGTGTCACCACTGCACACTGGTCATTGGGGTCGGTAAATGCAAGAAGAATATTTTTGGATTCAAACGCCTGTGTGATCGAATCAACGAGTGGGAGGAACTGGTCGCCAGAAAGTGAAAAAAGTTTATTGAGCAGTATTGGAAACAATTCTGAAATAAACCGCTTAGGCTTCGTAGGATCTTGCTGCTCGCTATCTTGAGCAAGGCGGCGGACATTTTCGGATGTCACGGTGACTTCAAATGCTGGGAGTTGAATAGGGCCTGTCATGTCTAAAAAGGACTCGACAACAGAAGGAGTTAATGCGAGTACTGCGTCAACAGACGGTCCCCCGCTTCGCTCATAGAACCAGGTGACTTTTCGGGCACTAGTCGGAAAGTCTGGGAACCAATTTGCATCCTGAATATTCCAGTGGGGATTTATTAGATGCAGTGGTGTAGGAGAAATAACATTCGACCTAAGCTGCCCAGCAATATCATACGCACCGCCCTCTGGCACTTCCATGTTTTTTATTATGCCTTCATCAATATCGAGTAGTGCTAACGAACCGATGAAACCGCCCGTCGGCCGTAGCTCCGCGTTGTTTTGAAAAAGCAGCAAGATCCGCGAGGTCTCATTAACGCCGAGTAGCGCGTCCATCACTTGTTTTGCGTCAGTGAAGTCCCTGAAAAATTCCTGCAATTGCGGCAGTGAATCGAGAATCTTCTGAAGGCGCTCACGATGTTCAGCTGGGACATATGACAGGTTCACTTGTCGCAATTCTTGTTCTGCTCGTTCGACGGCACCGCCTGCATCCTGCAGTGATGAAGAAAACCCTTCGAGTTGGCGAACAAATGTAGCCGCGGTGACGCTGGACTGAACGGACGAAAGCGCCTCGCTGATGTATTGTCCAGCCAAGGATAAGTCGCTTCCCGCATTGAGTATCCGCTGGGCAGTATCGACATGCGGAATCACCTTGACGACCTCCTCGAGCAATGAACCCGAGCCGTTCAACTCGTCCTGTGCGGAGCGAAATTGTTCTTCAGCTTGTTTAAACGACTGTGTCGCCGAGCTGTATTGGCTAGACGCAACAGCACGCTGGGCATCCTCGAGATGTTGATACGCCTCTGTAGATGCGCCGAGCACACGCCCCTGGATGGTTTCAATCTTTTCAATATTACTCGCGGCGACGAGCGGTATCATGAGAGCACATGCAGCAAGGGAGAACCCAGCCAGGCTCCGTGCCCAGCCGAACGGACGTGTAACAAACTGTTCATCGACAAGCGAAGGTGGGGGGGGTTCTTTCGCAATGACTGTAGGAACGGGAGGTGCTTCGTGCTTCGGCGTGCGTACACGTTTCCACGAGAACCCAAAAAGAAAATTCCGTACTTTCCGCTGACTCATGTGTTGCTGGGCTTGTGGCTTCACGAGAGCTTTGCCTGCAGTCATTTTTGGCAAAGGCGGTGCAATGTGTGAAAGACTGACTGGCGTATTGCTTACG